>NZ_JBWKRS010000021.1:0-103731 GCF_059419385.1 Pseudomonas sp. GW821-FHT05H12
GATGGCGTCCTTGAGATCGCCATCGCCGGCAAGCCGGCTCCTACAGGGGGCTGCGGTGTATTCGTGAATGTTTTTTTATGAAGGATCTTGAACCATGGATTTGACCCCACGGGAAAAAGACAAGCTGCTGATCTTCACCGCCGGCCTCGTCGCCGAACGCCGCCTCGCACGGGGTGTGAAGCTCAACTACCCGGAAACCATCGCCTACATCTCCGCCGCCTTGATGGAAGGCGCCCGCGACGGTCGCACCGTGGCTGACCTGATGCACTTTGGCACCACCTTGCTGACCCGCGAGCAAGTGATGGAAGGCATCCCGGAAATGATCCCGGACATCCAGGTGGAAGCCACCTTTCCCGACGGCACCAAGCTGGTCACCGTCCACCAGCCGATCGCCTGAGGTGCGAGCATGATTCGTGATGCAACCGAGCAGGACCTGGCGCAGATCCGCGACATCTACAACGACGCGGTGCTCAACACCACCGCGATCTGGAACGAGCAACCGGTGGACCTCGCCAACCGCCAGGCGTGGTTCACCGCGCGCCAGGCCCAGGCTTACCCGATTCTGGTCGCCATCGAAAACGATGAAGTGACTGGCTACGCGTCGTTTGGCGACTGGCGCCCGTTTGAAGGTTTCCGCTACAGCGTCGAACACTCGGTGTACGTGCGCAACGACCAGCGCGGCAAGGGCCTCGGCCCGCGCCTGATGGAAGCCCTGATCGAACGCGCCAGGGCTTGCGGCAAACACGTGATGGTCGCCGCCATCGAAAGCGGCAACCAGGCCTCGATCCGCCTGCACGAGCGCCAGGGTTTTATCACCACCGGACAAATGCCCCAAGTGGGCATCAAGTTCGGCCGCTGGCTGGACCTGACCTTCATGCAACTGACCTTGAACCCGGGCGCACAACCGCCCAAGGAGTGACGTCGATGAGTGCTGCGCAACTGCGTCGAGTCAATGCTGAAAGTTTTGCCCACTACCGCCTGGGCTTGATTGAGCTGTTGCTGGACGCGGTAAAGCATGGCGCCTCGGTGGGTTTCATGGCCGACATTGATGAGGCCCAGGCCCGCGATTACTTCACCGGCGTGCACACCCAACTGCAAGACGCCAGCCTGCTGCTGTGGGTGGTGGTGCGCGATGAACAAGTGATCGCCAGCGTGCAGTTGGCGCTGTGCCAGAAAGCCAACGGATTGAACCGCGCCGAAGTGCAAAAACTGATGGTGCACAGCCTGGCGCGCCGCCATGGCCTGGGCCAGCAATTGATGAACACACTGGAACTTGCCGCGCGCCAGCACAAGCGCGGCTTGCTGTACCTGGACACCGAAGCCGGCTCGCCGGCCGAAGCCTTCTACCAGTCGCTGCGCTACACCAAACTCGGTGAGTTGCCCGACTACTGCCAAAGCCCGGACGGGCGTTCACACCCAACCGCCATCTACTTCAAGACCTTGGGGCAACCTTCATGATTCCTGGTGAATACCTGATCCAGCCTGGCGAGATCGAGCTCAATGCGGGCCGCCGCACTCTCAGCCTGAGCGTGGCCAACAGTGGCGACCGACCGATCCAGGTGGGCTCGCATTATCATTTTTTCGAGACCAACGACGCGCTGACGTTTGATCGTGCGGCCAGCCGCGGCATGCGCCTGAACATTCCTGCGGGGACGGCGGTGCGGTTTGAGCCGGGGCAGAGCCGGGAGGTGGAGTTGGTCGATTTGAGCGGTGGCAGGCGAGTATTTGGGTTTGCCGGCCGGATTATGGGCGACCTGTAGGGCCCCATCGCAGGCAAGCCAGCTCCCACATGGGAACGCATTCCAAATGTGGGAGCTGGCTTGCCTGCGATAACGACTTCATATTCAACACAACTTTTCAGGGCACTCTCACATGAAAATCAGCCGCCAAGCCTACGCCGACATGTACGGCCCCACCGTCGGTGACAAGGTCCGCCTGGCCGACACCGAGCTGTTCGTCGAAGTGGAAAAAGACTTCACGATCTACGGCGAAGAAGTGAAATTCGGCGGCGGCAAAGTCATCCGCGACGGCCAGGGCCAGAGCCAGTTGCTCGCCCATGAAGTGGTCGACACGCTGATCACCAACGCACTGATCATCGACCACTGGGGCATCGTCAAGGCCGACGTCGGCCTCAAGAACGGCCGCATCCACGCCATCGGCAAAGCCGGCAACCCGGATGTGCAGCCCGGCGTGACCATCGCCATCGGCGCCAGCACCGAAGTGATTGCCGGCGAAGGCATGATCCTCACCGCCGGCGGCATCGACACCCACGTGCACTTCATCTGCCCGCAGCAGATCGAAGAGGCGCTGACCAGCGGCGTGACCACCATGATCGGCGGTGGCACCGGCCCGGCCACGGGCACCAACGCCACCACTTGCACCTCCGGCCCATGGCACCTGGCGCGCATGCTCCAGGCCAGCGATTCGTTCCCCATGAACATCGGTTTCACCGGCAAGGGCAATGCCAGTTTGCCGGAACCGTTGATCGAGCAGGTCAAGGCCGGCGCCATCGGCCTGAAGCTGCACGAAGACTGGGGTACCACGCCCGCAAGCATCGACAACTGCCTGAGCGTCGCCGACGAATACGATGTGCAGGTGGCGATCCACAGTGACACCCTCAACGAGTCGGGTTTCGTCGAAACCACCTTGGCCGCCCTCAAGGGCCGCACTATCCACACCTACCACACCGAAGGGGCCGGTGGCGGTCACGCGCCGGACATCATCAAGGCTTGCGGCTTCCCCAACGTGCTGCCCAGTTCCACCAACCCGACGCGGCCGTTCACCCGCAACACCATCGACGAACACCTGGACATGCTGATGGTCTGCCATCACCTGGACCCGAGCATTGCCGAGGACGTGGCCTTCGCCGAAAGTCGCATCCGCCGCGAAACCATCGCCGCCGAAGACATCCTGCACGACCTCGGCGCGTTCTCGATGATCAGCTCCGACAGCCAGGCCATGGGCCGCGTCGGCGAGGTGATCACCCGCACCTGGCAGACCGCCGACAAGATGAAGAAACAGCGCGGCCCGCTGCCTGGCGACGGCCCTGGCAACGACAACTTCCGCGCCAAACGCTACATCGCCAAGTACACCATCAACCCGGCGATCACCCATGGGGTGAGCCATATCGTGGGGTCCATCGAGGTGGGCAAATGGGCCGACCTGGTGCTGTGGCGCCCGGCGTTCTTCGGCATCAAGCCGACCCTGATTCTCAAGGGCGGCGCGATTGCCTCCAGCCTGATGGGCGACATCAACGGCTCCATCCCCACGCCGCAACCGGTGCACTACCGCCCGATGTTCGCCAGCTTCGGCAGTTCGCTGCACGCCACCAGCCTGACCTTTATCAGCCAGGCAGCGCAGGCGGCAGGCGTGCCGCAAGCCCTGGGTTTGAAGAAGCAGATCGCGGTGGTCAAGGGTTGCCGCGAAGTGCAGAAAACCGACTTGATCCACAACGACTACCTGCCGGAGATCGAGGTTGACCCGCAGACCTATCAGGTCAAGGCCGATGGCGTATTGCTGTGGTGCGAACCGGCGGAGGTGCTGCCGATGGCCCAGCGGTATTTCCTGTTCTAAGACGCACGGCCCATGATCCGGTCGGTCAAGGTACGCAGGACGTTTTTGCGCTCATCGCCCAGGCGTGCCATCTCGGCATAGTATTCGTCGTCGCTCATCACCTGGCCCGGACTGACCTGCGACGCCGACTTACCCAACACCTGCGCCGACGCATCGATAATCTTGCGCAGTTCATCCTTGCGCTCTGCGGATATCGAGTCATCGTCGAGCCATTCCTGCTGGGCGGTATACAGGTTGATCAAGGCTTCGCTCTTCGCGCTGACCGGTGCGAAGTCTGCCGCGAAGGTTGTTTGCACGTAATCAGCCCAGAACGGCTGCTCGATGATGCCATCGCGCAACAGGTCGCCGCTCTCCAGCTCGCGGACACGGGTGTAGGCCTGCTCGATCATGGCAGGGGTGACATCAGGCTCGTTGTAAAACATGGCCGACTGCCAGGGCAGGTCCAGGCGATCCGCCAGGCGCGTGACGTATGCCAGGTGAATTTCCACCTCGTCAATGCTGGCAACCGGGTTGCCTTCGGCGTCGGAGCTCTGGATCAAGCCGTCGTCGCTGTCGTACTCAGGGAAGTGACGGCCGTTAGCCAGCAACTCGGCTACCCGCGCATGGGCGATGCGCCCCAGCTCGTCGAGGCGCGCCTTGCCTTTGGCGAGGTCCAGCAGTTCAAGGCGCATCAGTCCCGGGTCGGTTAGCCCCAGTGCTTCATGCAGCAACACCTCGACCCCCATGGCATTGAACAGCTGCGCGCCCGCATCCACACAGGTGGTGGGCGCCAGCGCCATCTCGAACAAACGCTCGCGCAACGCACTGTCGCGCGCCATGGCCTCAAGCATGCGCCAGACCTTGGCTGTCAAGTCGTCCCTGTAGGCCTCGCTGCGCTCGCTCAAGTGCTCGCTCAGTTTGCGAAGCTCATCAAAAAACGGCTCGCTGCCTGGCGCCTCTTCAAGGTCATCCCACACCGGTTGTTTGTTCATCCAGTTCTGCTGGGGCATGCCGCTCATCCAGTGCGCGCTGTCCTGGGTGCCCCTGGGTGGGAACCGGCGGTTTGGGTCCATGCCCACAGACTCCGTATATAGGTTGAGGGTTTCGGATACCTCAGGTGAGAGATAAGCACGTGTCACGACACTTCGGGCAATGATCCTTGCACGTTCGGAGCCGGGCGCCACGTTGGGGATTGCATTGAGGTGGTTACCGCTCAAACCCAGCAAAAAGTCCCGCGGCCGCGGCGCGCCAAACAGCCCTGGCGGCCATTCCTGCAGGCCACATCCGGCCAGGTACAGCCATTTGAGCTGAGGCATGCGGCTGATATCCACCGAGCGCCCCAGCGGGTTGCCCTCCAATGCCACCCAAATGAGCCGGTGCATCCCGCGAATGTGCGAGGCGGTCTGTTCGGTCAATACGATCCGGTTATCGGAGAGGTCCAGCCCTTCCAACCGAGGCATGCCTGCGCACACGTCCGGCAACCGTGTCAGGTTATTACCCTCCAGGTTCAGAATGCGCAGCGCGCGGAATGATGAAAGAAAGCCATTGCTCTGGTCGGTCAACCCGCACCCCGGCAGATGCAAGCTCGAAACATGATCGAAGTTGCCCGGTAACGCCGGCAAGGTGGCCAGCTGCGCGCCCACACGTCTGTTTTCCAGGCGAATACGCTGGCCCCGATAGTTGTCGTGGGTATCCACGTCCCACTCACAGCTTTTTTGCCAGGCGCTTCGAATCACATCACGGATCTGGCGACGAACCCTCAGGTTCGGCACGTCTCTTGGCCCGGTTGCCAACCAGCGATTGAGGGCGTTGTCCAGTTGCTCAAACTCGTTCTCAAGGGCGCGAAGCCAAGCGTCATCCGTAGCAGGCTGATCCCGCAGGAATTCAGTGAGTTGCAGGTCGTTGATGGTGGGGTAAAGCATGCGTACACGCTCCCGAACGGTCACCGGGCGCCCCGCCCCCCGTCCGCTGAGCGGATAGCCCAAGCGGTTATCCGTCAGGCGCCGTGGCTGCCGCCAGGCGGGTTTTCGCTCGGGCTGCATGCGCAGCACCTGACGCAATTGATCACGATTCAACGCTTTGTCGATAACCAACCCTTCCAGTTGCTCCCCCTGACCCACATGGGGCAGACCGATCGCCTTGCGGTGGCTGTCGGGCAGCGCGCGTTGCAGCGCACCGTATAAGCCATTGATGCCATGCAGCTCCTGGCCCTGCTCATCGAAGGGCTGGTAGCGCCCATCGCCCATCCGTACCAGCACCTTACGGCTGTCAGCGCCAGTGGGGCCAAACTCGGCACGCAGCGTTCCACTGAATGAAGCGTCGCGCACTTCCAGGCGTAGAGCGTTATGCCAGCCCGGCAATTTCTCCAAGGTATTGAGTACCAGCGCTTCGGTATCGGCGTTGGCCAGGTCGCGCAGGTAAAGGCCTTCGTAGGCATGCGCCAGGCGCACACGGGCCTGGAGTTTGCGCGCCGCCTCCGCCAGCCGCAGGGGAATGCGATTGCGGCTATTGACCATCGCCAATTCGTCGGCAGACGCACTGTCCAACAGTTCCTGCACCATCAAGGTTGGCAAATGCTTAAAGTCTCGCTGCATGAGGCGCACCGCCGGATTACCCGCAGGCAGTCGCTCGCTATAGATACTCTGAAACAGTCTTGCGCGATTTTTTATCCCATGGGTACTCAAGCGCTGGGCCAGTAACAGAGCACGCTGGGGTTTTGTGGCAGGCAGGTGCTGGCCCAGGATCTGCTGGAGTTGCTCTGAGGTCAGGCTGTCGACGATACGAGCAGGCAGTTGGCCCTGAATCAACTCACTGCGCCGGATACGCACCACGTCATCAGCTGGCGTCGCGACGCCATAACGCAGGGGGGCGCCTTCTACATCGCCCTGCACCTCAATGGCCTTGCCCGCCGGCCAGCCAGGCAGCTCAACACTCAGCGCGGCGCCAAACCCGCACAGCTCATCGGATGGGGTGCCGGCGTGTATCTGCTGGCTGACTTTGATGGCGTCGCCATAGGCGCGAAACCGGTGTGCGGTATCGAGCAGTACGGCAGGTGTCGGCTCGCCCTCGGTGTGCATGCGGCGCAATTGTGACTCTTCGACACCGCTGACCTGGCGAATCTGTTCCAGCTCGCTGTCGGTAAAGCCATCCGTGACCGGACCCAGGCGCCGCATCAACTGTGTACCGCTCCAGGTCTGGGGCCAATCGGCTTCGTGTAACCAGGCGCCTTGACCGTTATGCCTCACGCGCGGCTGGTAGGCATCGGGACGGCTCGGATGGCTGATGCGATAAGCGCCGCTGTCCGGGTCCGCTTCGACGCGGTAGTAACGATCCTGAATCGTCAGGGTCGTGGCGTCGTTGTCGACATACAGGCCGTGGGCATCTGGTTGGGTTTGCGGCTTCCCATTCACCGACTCATAGGCTGTAAGGTCCGGGTTCCAGAGACGTTGCTCGCCTGAGGCCAATGTCACACGTTTCAAATGATCGACCGCGCCGCTTAGCTGGATGTGCGGCAATACGCTGGCGCCAGCGGCGATGAACGCCGTATTGAGTGCCACCGACGAGAAATGTGCCCACATGCCCCCGAGATCGCCTTGCTCATAGGCATGCACCCCTTCGAAAACATCCGACATCATCTGCGCAGCCCCCACCGTCAGCATGATGGGACCAAGCCCGGGCACTACGAAGGCTGCCAGGTTAAGCACGTTCACTACGGCCTCCAGGTAGCTGTCCAGCCGCGCCATACGTGCAACCTGGTCTTCTACCCCGGTCGGCACAGCCACCGCGGCGGCATCGGCAAACTGCTTGCGCACATAGGCCTGGCGCACGCGTTCCCACAGTGCTCCGGTGATCGCGACTTCGTTCATGGGCAGGCGCGGCAGGTGCCCTCTGAGCGGATAGTCCTGGTTGGTTTTTTTCTCACCGGCGGGCTGATACAGCGTATCGAAACGCTGGAAAAACAGACCCTGCTCGCGGGCAGGGATATATCGGCTGAAAAAGCGTCGATAACTGGCGCTGTGCAAACGTGCTCGCAGGTCCGCCATGAACTCGCCGCTGTTGGCGTATTCCTTGAGCGGTTGTTGCGGGTCATCGGGCAGGTAGACCACCAGACGCTCGCTCGTACCACTGTCCAGGCGCTCCGGTCCGATCAGCAGAGGCCCGACCAGCACACTGTCAAACACTTGCAGGGCGGCGGAGCTCACAGGCTTGTTCGCGCCCCACGTACCTGGCTGCCCGGCGAGTATCCTGGCCAGCATTGGGTAATGCCGACACACTGATGACGCCCTGCATGTGGGCCACCTCCAGGCACAGCCCGAACTGTTCGCACAGGAACTGTTCAAGCTGCTGTTCAAGCCTGGTTTTTTCCGAGGTATTTTCCGGCTGCACGACAGCTTTTATATGCGCCTGGTAGAGCGCCCCAAGATCCAGTGTGCGGCACAGCTTGGCAAAGGCGTGAGGCGTGATGGGCACGGCGTACTCGGCCAGCACGGCAAACGAGGGGATGACATCACCGTCGAAGTCGCCCCAGTGGGTGATGATCTGGCAATCATCACAGGAAATAGGCTCTTCTTCCTGCGGCGTGAAATTGGCCAGGGCCGCCTCCAGCAACGTTACCCCTCGATAGCGGTAATCGAGGGCGGAATCACGGCTTACGTCAAACACAAAAAAGCCATACAGGTCATCTCGCTTCTGGAAGCCGTATTTGCGCGCAAAATACACATTGCGCACATCCAGATCGAGGTTGAATTGTTGCTTGATGGCCGCCTTGAGCCTGGGCTCGGCGAATGCCGCAATGGCTTCGATGCGGCCAAACCAGGCATCGACCTCGTTGAGCCGCTCCTGGAACCGGGTCTGCCCGCCCGCCAGCGCCTGCCTGGCGACAGCAGGCGCCGTGGAATACCACGCGGGCAAGCTCAATGGGTGATCGGCCAAAGCCCGCTGGCGATCAGGTGCGGCCTGCATGAACCAGCGGGGTATGCGCGACTTGAGAAAGTCGTAGTGAACACCTCGAGGGTCAACGTTTAACGTTCCTTCGGGAGAGGAAACGGGCACAGGGTTTTCTGACATGGGGGACTCCGCTTGACTGAAAAAACCAGCCTATCGGATGTCCCCCGCAGTCAAAGCCTAGATAGTTATTGTTGTGCCTCAGGCAATGTCTCTGGAAGGGCCGGGCTGGGCAGACTGCTCGGCGACTTCCCGACGTGACAGGGCGATCAGTTTTTCATTGCGCGCCGTGGACAACTCGATATCCAGCATGGTCGCGGCTTCGGCGTATTGCTGGTCGATCTGCGGATGGGCGATTTCCAACGCCTCACGCTTTTGCGATTTGACGCGTTCCAGTTCAGCGAACTCGGCGGGGTACTTTTCCTCAAGATAAGCAGCCCAGTAATCGACGTTAATCAAGTACTCATAAAACGCCTCGGAGCTTTCCGCCGCACGCACGGCCTCCAGCGCCCGGCTCTGCGCCGCGCCGCGCAGGGGCCTGCCGAACCTCATGTATGTCGGCTGCCCTGGCAAGTCCAGCGCATCACGCAGGCCGATACGATACTCCAGGCGCACTTCGGCCGCGTCCATGCCCGGGCTGGCTTCCTGGTTGGCCAAGGCTTCAACCTTGTCGAGGCGGAATAACTGACGCGCCAACTTCAACAGGGCCGGGCCTTTCTGATCCAAGCGCGTGGGGTCGATGCGTTGTAAGGCATCATGCTCGAAAACCTTGATCTCCAGGTTGCTGAAGGTGAGCATGCGCCCGTCAACGCAGGTGCCGTGGGTGCTGGACATGGCAAACACGATGCCGCGCAACTCGGCATCATCGTTGACGGCGTCCATCACCCTCCAGACCCGGTGAGTCAGATCGGCACGCGCCAGTCGGTACTCCTCGGTGTCTTGCAAGCGTTCGAGCAGGTGGAAGAAGGCCGCATTACCCGGTTCGCTCAGCAATTGCGCCCACCGTTCACGACGCAGATTCTGCTCATCGACCGGCACACTACCCAACCAACCACCCACCTGTTCATCCACCGGTGGCGGTTCGGGCAGTTCCTCATCGGATTCCACTGTCTCGCCGTCACTTTGCGGGTTGTCGTCCAACAACTCTTCGATCTCACGACGGCTCAGTCCTAGAGCCACGGAACGCTCCGTATCAGCAGCGTACCCCTGTAAGCGCTCCAGGCTGTCGCGTGACAATTCAATGTTGTCGGACAGGTCGACGCCCTCCATCAATTGATCATGAGTTCCGTCGAGGGCCTCGGCGGGTATGGACTCGATGTTGTTGTTGCGCAGGTCCAGGGTACGCAGGGCGCTCGACTGCAACACTGCGTCGGGCCAGTCCTCCAAGCGGTTGCTGCTGATATGCAGGGTTTGCAGGCGTGGCAGACCGTCGACGCTGAAAACGTCTAGCTGATTCTGGCTCACGTCCAGCCACTGCAGGTTGGGGTATCGCGCCAGGGTGGCACACAACCCGTCACCCTCGGCGAGCAGGTTCCCCGCCAGCTCCAGGCGTTCCAGATGCGCCATGCCTGCAATCCCACGGGGCAGTTCGCTCAACGCATTGTTATTGAGCACTAGCGTGCGAACATGGGGAAACGCTTCGAAGAAACCTTCGGAGCCAGTCTCGGAAAGCAACACACCCGCGGCGTTCAAGGTTTCAATGTGCTCGAATGCGTCGGGAAGCCGGGGCAGATCGCCCAATTGCAAGCCTTCCAGTTCAAGGCTTCGTAGCGGTTCGACAGCGCGCACGCGCAGTCCCTCGCGCCAGGCGTCAACGATCCGCAGAGCCGCCTGCCGGCGGATCTGGGCGCTCACCGTCCACGTTGAACCACGGGCTTCACGGGTGAACAGCCAGCCATTGAGCCGGCGCACCAGTGCCTCGAACTGGCCACTCCACCCATCGAGCCGGGTATGCAACTGTTGCTCGCTCACGCCTTCGTCGGCCATCCGTGTGGCCCAGCGCTGCAGCTCGTCAGCCTGAAGCTCAGGCCATAGGCGCAACACGCGTTGCTGCGGCGGGCTGTTCGCCGCTTCCGGAGCGGGCAAGGGCAATAAGTGATGGGTCAACGAACGGCCGGTTTCCTGAGGTGGAAACCGCTCGGGAACGGGCTCCAGGCCAAAACGCTCCAGGGTGCCTGCCGACAGCCCCTGGTTCAGTTCCACCCGCTGCATGGCCGCAGCCCAGTGCGAGCTGGCCGCCTCGGTCAGCGGTGTGCCAAGCAGGTTGGTGCTCAGGACGGCCGCGTCATCAGCCAGCACCCCCTGCGGCACTTGGGTGATGTAGCTGCCGCGCAAATCTAGCCATTCCAGTGCAGGCAAATTCTCCCAACCCAATGGCCAAGCCGACAGGCTGGTGTGACTCAACCCCAGCGTACGCAGGTGGACCATCGCGCCGACATCCAGGCCTTCAAGCGGATTGTGGCTCAGGTCCAGATGTTCCAGCCTCGCCCAATCACCTGTACCCAAGGGCAGGTCGGCGAGGCTGCAATCCCCCAGGTTCAGAGCGCGCAGGCCGCTGAAACCACTCACAAAACCCGGCAGCGTCTGCGCGGGCAAACGGGCACCTTTGAAGTTCAGCGATTGCACATGCTCGAAACCCTGTTGAGGCATCGGGGGAAACTCGCTGATTCGCACGCGGGGCAACTCCAAGTCTGCCGAATACTGCAGCGCGCCATAGCGCTTGAGCAAACCCTGGTACCAACTGCGTTTGAGACCGCCTGCCATGTTATTGCGCTGTATGACTTCCATGGATACGCCGTTGGTAACCCAGGCTTCCAGGGGTTGCACCAAAAGATCGTGCTGCGCCGTCAACGCCTCAATAGCCGACCAGCGCGCCGGGGCATCGGGCCAAAGCTGGAGGAACAGCGGCTGCAACTCTCCGACCTGGCCAGGCGCCGGCGGGAAATAAGCACCACTGCTGTCCAGTCGGGCCAGGCGCTGCAACTGACCCTTGCAATAGCCACTGACCATTTCTTCCTGGTCCAGCAGATGCATAGGCTGACTGCGGACATAGTCATAGGCTTGGCGGAAGTCTTCCCGCGCAAAGCATGACCAGTCCAGGGACAAGCCTGACCACAGGCGCTCGTGCCCCGGTTCGTATAGACGCGCTGGCAAACGGCTGATGGCGGTACCTTTGAGGTCCAGACGCTCCAGCAGCGGCAGGTCCAGAACCCCGGTGGGCAGTCCTGCCTGATAGCTTCGGCTTATCTTCAAATCGCGCAGTTGCTGCATCTGGCTGACATCCAATACATGCCCAGGGGGCACGGCGCCATCCAAGTGCAGCTCAGTCAGCCCGGTGAGCGTTGAGAACCGTGCAGTTTGCTCGGCGTCGAAGGCGAAGTTCGAAGCGATATGCAGCCGTGACACCTGCGGCACCCTGGCAAGCGCCGCAGGCACGGTGCGCAACTGCGGGTGGGTGACGATGACTGTCAGCTTCTGCACCTCAGCGAAATACCCGAGCACCTGCTCGATATTGGTGTCGCTGACGCCGCGTCCACCGATACTCAGGCTGCGCACGTGGGAAAAGTCCGCATCCAGGGACGGTAGTGGCTCGTCCAGGAACAGATTCAGGTCCCCAAAGCGTGGCAATTCCGCCAGGGGCGACGCCCTCCAGCAGTCTTTGATGGCCTGTGCCGCTTGCCGTCGCCCATTCCTTTCGGCAAACACTTCACCACGCGGCTGAGGCGCCTGTTCAGCCACCCACTGATCAAGGACTCCCTCAAGGTTTTGCCACTCGCGCAGGCGATTGCCAAGCAGATTGAAAATTTGCTGCTCGCTGTCACCGGCCACCATCCGCTGAAAGATAAAACCATTGACCTGACCGTCGGTGAGTTGCGGGTAAACGTCACGCACCCGGCTTCCCAGCAGAGGTGCGTGCAATTGGCCACCGCCACTGGCGGGGTAACCGATCAACTGTGCAGAAATGCGTTGCGGTGGCTTGAACCAGCGGTTTTTCCTCGTACCGCCGTCGACAATGGCTCGGGATTCGGGCCGCTGGCGTACCGCCTGGTCAATGATTGCCCGACGCAATTGCGCGCTCTGCGCCACCTGTGGAACACCGAGGGCCTGGCGTGAACCATCGGGCAACGCGTGCATGATCGATGCGTAAAAGTTGTCACCCTGGCGCGGCAGGCTGTTGAGTGCCTCGCCACGCTCGTTGAATGCCTGGAACATCGGGCCACTCTTGACCACATATTTGCGCTGGGTAGCGGAGTCGCTGCCGATAGCCTCCAGCAAACGGCCACCAATGTGCTCCTCACGCAGCTCCAGACGCACAGCGTCGGACCAACCCGGCAGCCTGGCGAGGGTGTGCAGGGCCAAGCGTTTGCTGGCGGCTGAGGCCAGATTTTCCATATGTAAACCGGCAATGGCATGCCCCAGCTGATTCTGCTGCACGTACCAGCGTGCCTGCTCTTGCAGGCGCAGCGGTACGCGACCGGTAGCACGCAGGTCAGCCAGTTGCTGCGCGTCAGCGTCGGCCAGCACCGCCTCGGCACCTGACTCGCCAAGCCCTGGATACAACCGCTGCAGCTTTGTCACCAGCGGGTCTTTGCTGGCATTGCCCCGACAAAGACTTTCAAACAACGCCGGCTGACGGGTGCGCGCATGGTCGACGATCTGCTTTCTGAATTCCTGGACTCGATTTTCCCTCACCCGGGCCGGCTCGCCGCCCAACAGTTGGGTGACTTCGGATTCATCCAGCGCTGCCAGGATCCGATCCGGCAATTGGCTGCCCAGCACGTCCGCACGGGTGATGCGGATGGGCGGTTTATACGGCGCTCCCGGATAGAGCCGCTCAGCGCCATACGTGATCGACGCCCCTGACAGTTGCGGCCCGTCGAACACTTGCAGCACACGGCCCAGGGGCCAGCGCGGCATCTCGGTCACCAGGGGCAACACGTAGAGGTAATGCTCGTCCACGGCCTGGCCGGTCTCGACCTGTTCGATCACCCGCGTCACCCCCTGATCCGCTTCGAACAGGCGCAGGGTGTCTGCAAGGGCCGCTGGCGGCGGCGCGTTGTCCAGGTGCATCTTGCGCAATTGCGCATCACCGATACCGCTGATGTCGGCGATGCTTAACAATTGCTCGTCGTTAAAAGCCTCAGTGACGTGCCCCATGCGCCGTAACAAAGTGAGACGGTCCCAGGTTTGCGGACGCTCAAGTGTGTGTCGCCAGGCACCGGCACGGTTGTGACTGAGAGGCGGCGCATACGCGCGGCCATCGGTAAGGTGCTGGATACGCCAGCGCTGCGCCGCTTCGTCAAAGGTTTGTTCATAGACTTTGCCGGCCTGGCGAATATAGGTTTTGCCGTTGACCTGGAATTGCCCCAAGGCATTGGGCCGGGCGCCTTCAGGCAGCGTGACGGGGCTTTCATAAGCGCTGAGGTCGGGCCTCCATAACCGCGCTTTACCGTCTGCCGACACCACGGGTTCCAGCGCTTCGATCACAGGCTCTGGCTTGACCGCCGCCAGCTTGGCAAGGCCCTTGCCCGCCCCCGCCATGACCGCAAGCAGGGCGATATTTTCTGCTACATCGAGTAAGTGTGCCTTGGCGGCCCTGCGGTTGTCTTCGCCCCACTCAATGGCGCCGTCGAAGGTTTCGTACAGCAACTGGCCCGCCATCACCACCATCATCGCTTCGCCCAGCACGGGCACTAGCATCGCCACCGCATTGAACACCAGCATGCCGATATTGAGCAGGCGAGCGAACTTCTCCGAACGCACCCGGGCATCCACATCGGCCGTCGGAACAGCATGGCTGCGCGCGTCAGCGATCAGTTGTTCGCGATGACGGTCGAACAGGTAACCCCATAGATCGATGTTTTCCGGCCACATACCGTGACCGGGGCGCGACCGGGCGGCGGGGGCCAGATAGGGATCGTCATTGGGCACTTGAGGGGTTGCCCGCATGGGTGGAGCCCCCTTGATCTCGGTGAACAGCCTGAACGGGTTGGTGCCCTCGCTTATTTGCTTAAGCAAGGCGGCAAAGGGCGCCAGCACGTCATCAATGACCGTACCTGACGCGTCCTGGGTGAACTGGCTGAAGTAATCCGGCCGGTCGGCATAGGCAACGAACTGGCTGAAAAAACGCTGGTAAACGCTGGGACGGCCATTCCCAGGCTCGGGTACGTCACGCGTGGTAAAGCGCTGTTTGAACCGTGTCTGCAGGCTGGTCCAAGTGTGGCGTTTGAGCGGCGCGAAGGGGTCGTTGGGAATGTAGAGAATCAGCTCGTCGCTGTAGCGGTATTTCTCGCAGATAACAAACACGATGCAGCCGGTCATGCGGTGGTTCATCAACGCGAGGTCGCGAAACCAGACCGGCTTACCGCCAATCCGGGGGGCGACCTCACCGTCGATGACGGATCGGATCATGCGGTAGTCGGCCTGCTCAATGTCTTTGTTCAGCAGCGCCAACTGAGCGGCGGCACCCAGGGCTCCTTTTTGTGCGTTCGTGAAGGTCGAGCGCAGCGTTGCCAGCGCCTGGGCATCGTCCGGATAGAAAAACGCTTTCAGGTACGCCTGATATTTCGCGCCAATATCCAACGAGCGGCACAGCCCAATGAACTGCGCCACGCTTAATGGGGTGTTGATAGCAGCCTGCCCGCCTTGTGAGTCCTGGCCGATAAACCCGGAGGTATGATGGAAAGCGTCCGATTCGGCTTCGGCGGCTTCGAAGTTATGCAGTGCCGCTTGCAGCAGAGGAAGGCGCAGTGCCTCAAAGCTGGAAATCTCAATGTTGAATACGCCGAGCGCCACCGGTTTGACCAGCCGCAGCAGCGTCTTGTGCACATCCAGCTGCACGTTGAACTGGTCTTGCAGTGCCTTGACCAGTAAGGGCTCGGCGAAGCTGTCGATGTCTTGCAGGGTCGCCACGGCCTGATCCAGTTGGGTCTGGGCAGTGAAACTGGCGACGGCGGCATCATTGAGCGCCTGACGTTGCGCGGGGGAGGCTTGGCGATACCAGTCGGGAACGGACGCTGGACTTTGCTTGAGCGCCTCACGTCGTTGCGGCGTGGCCTGGGTGACCCAGCCGGGCAGGGATTGTTCGATCAGCGGAGCATGCAGGCTGAGGGACGCGGGGGGGAGTTCTGGGGTAACGGGCATGGTGCCTCTCCTGTGAAATAGAGAGTCAGCACACCATGCCCGCGAGAGCGCTCAGCGGTAGTTAGTTACCGAGCCGTGTGATCAAAAGTTTTCCCGAGGGTTGAACGCAGCCTTTTTCGCCAGTTCCTGCCACAGCGCAATGGTCTCGTCATCGGCCTGCTTGGGCATGACCGCCTTGAGTTGCACGTAGAGGAAACCACGCTCCCCGGCCTTGTTCAGCAAACCATGGCCCTTGGCACGCATGCGCTGGCCGTTCTGGCTGCCGGCAGGCACCTTGAGGTTGATCTTGCCGGTCAGGGTCGGCACCGCCACTTCGGCGCCCAGCGCCAGTTCCCACGGCGCCAGCGGCAGGGTGATCACCAGGTTTTCGCCTTCGACGTCGAACTTCGAATGCGGCGCAAACTTGATGATCAGGTACAGGTCGCCATTGGCGCCGCCACCAATACCTGGCGCGCCCTGTGCCTTGAGGCGGATGCGCTCACCGTCGGCCACGCCGGCGGGGATCTTCACGTTCAGGCTCTTGGTGGTGTTGGTCACATGCCGGCCCGAGGCGTCGTACTGCGGCACCTGGAAGCTGATCTGCTTGGACTCGGCTGACAACGTCTCCTCAAGGGACACGGTCAGTTGCATCTCCACGTCCTGGCCCTTGCGCCCGGCCGGGCGACGTTGGCCGCCACCAAAGCCGTCGCCACGGGAGCCGAAGATCGAACTGAAGAAGTCCGAGAAGTCCTCTCCGCCGCCACCGCCGCCAAAACCGCCACGGCTCTGCCAGCCCGGCGGCCCCTGGAACGGCTGGCCATGCTGGCCGTATTTGCGCAGCTCGTCGTACTCGGCGCGCTTGTCGGCGCTCTTGAGCGCTTCGTAGGCTTCGGACGCGTCCTTGAACTTGGCTTCGGCGTCTTTTTCCTTGCTCACATCCGGGTGGTATTTGCGCGCGAGCTTGCGGTACGCGGCCTTGATTTCCTTGTCGTCAGCCGTCGGCTCGACACCCAGAATCTTGTAGTAGTCTTTGAAATCCATCGGCGGTTCACCATCCTTAATCGAGATCGCACAGCCCGGGGCACAACGTGCGCTGCATTGCACCTGTTGAGTGATGTGGCCTGGGGGTGCGTCAAAGTGTTATCGGCGCTTGCCGTATGTACCCGATGTGGGGGCGAATCGTGCAGTTTCAAGCGTGATTTAACGGATGGTCGGCCTACGCATCCGCCTTCGACTGGCATACACTGCGCGGCCGTTTTTCAACCGGAACCTGATTGTCATGGAAAACCCATCCCCAGCCCGTGCCTGCGGTATCGACTTTGGCACGTCCAACTCCACCGTCGGCTGGATCCGCCCCGGCATGGAAACACTCCTGGCGCTGGAGGACGACAAGATCACCTTGCCGTCGGTGGTGTTCTTCAACTTCGAAGAGCGCCGCCCGGTGTACGGTCGCCTGGCACTGCACGAGTACCTGGAAAACTACGAAGGCCGCTTGATGCGCTCGCTCAAGAGCCTGCTGGGTTCCAAGCTGATCAAGCACGACACCAGCGTACTGGGCACAGCGATGCCATTTACCGACCTGCTGGCGCTGTTTATCGGCCAACTCAAGAGCCGTGCCGAAGCCACCGCCGGCCGCGAGTTCGAAGAAGTGGTGCTGGGCCGCCCGGTGTTTTTCGTCGATGACGACCCGCTGGCCGACCAGGAAGCCGAGAACACCCTGGTGGACGTGGCGCGCAAGATCGGTTTCAAGGACATCTCGTTCCAGTACGAACCGATCGCGGCCGCATTCGACTACGAGTCCACCATCGAGAAAGAAGAGCTGGTACTGATCGTCGACATCGGCGGTGGTACGTCGGACTTCTCCCTGGTGCGCCTGTCGCCGGACCGTCGCCACAACGACAACCGCCACGACGACATCCTCGCCACCGGCGGTGTGCACATCGGCGGGACCGACTTCGACAAGCAGCTCTCGCTCAACGGCATGATGCCGCTGTTCGGCTACGGCAGCCGCATGAAGAGTGGCGCCTACATGCCCACCAGCCACCACATGAACCTGGCCACCTGGCACACCATCAACTCGGTGTACTCGCAGAAATCCCAGCTGGCCCTGGGCAGCATGCGCTACGACATCGAAGACACCGGTGGCATCGACCGCCTGTTCAAGTTGATCGAACAGCGCGCCGGGCACTGGCTGGCGATGGAAGTGGAAGAGACCAAGATCCAGCTGACCCACGAAGAAAACCGCCACGTGGCGTTGGACCGTATCGAAGCGGGCTTGAGCGTGAACTTGAGCCGGGCGTTGTTCGAATCCTCCATCGACGGCCTGCTGGAGCGCGTGCGTGGCAGCGTGACGCAATTGCTCAACGACGCTTCGGTGAGCGTGGCGCAGGTGGACACGGTGTTCTTTACCGGCGGCTCCAGCGGGATCCCGGCGCTGCGCCACAGCATCTCGGCGATGCTGCCGAATGCGCGGCATGTGGAAGGCAATATCTTTGGCAGTATCGGCAGTGGTCTGGCGATTGAGGCCAGTAAGCGGTACGGCTACTGAGGCTTCGCGCCAGTGAAATCGCGATCGCCGGCAAGCCGGCTCCTACAAGGGTTTGCGTAAACCTGTAGGAGCCGGCTTGCCGGCGATGGCGGTAGTCCAGCCTCAGACCTTCCCCTCAAAGTAGATGGCCCAAAGCCCAACCAACGTCAGGCACCACATGACCACGCCCGGCACGATCACCAAGTAGTTCCACAGCGTGAAACGGTCGTTGCTCAAGCCTTCTGGATCATCTGCCGCGAAATTGATCAGGCCTTGGGCTTGCTGGAGGATATAGGCACACAGCGGCACCGCCAGAATCGTCAGGGGCTCGTAGGCCTCCCAGCGATCGATCCGCCTCGCGGCCGCTCCGAAAAACCTGGAACCTAAGGTGACCACCACGAACACGGTCGCCCATTGTTCGAAGTCAAAATCGAATTTGCGACCGCTGCGGGCCACGCGATCATCGGCCCGTCGATACAACTGATGCATGAAGAAAAAAAAGAAAATGGCCCGGGCCAGCGGCCAGATATCCACCTGGTGGAAGTCCTTGTACAGGCGCCAGTTTTTATACGACCAGATATAGGTGTACAGCCCAAAACTGAGCAGGCTGAGAATCAGCAGCTTCTTTTTGGAGATGACGTAAAACTCAGGCGATGCCTTTACCCTATCGCTCAACTGCGCCGTTGGCGGCGCGTAGATGTTGTCGCTCACTGTCTACTTCCCTCTAAGTCCCTTTAAAGTCCACGAAGCAAAAGCGCTTCCGTTATCGCGTCAAACCATCCCGCCGAGCTTCAGCTCGCTCTTGAGATACGCATAATAAATCGGCCCCGCCACTACGCCAGGCAGGCCGAATGCCGCCTCGAATACCAGCATCGCCAGCAGCAATTCCCACGATTTGGCACTGATCTGCCCGCCCACGATGCGCGCGTTGAGGAAGTACTCGATCTTGTGGATCACGATCAAATAGCCCAACGCCGCCACCGCCACCCAGATCGACAGCGACAGCGCGACGATGGTGATCAGTGTGTTGGACATCAGGTTGCCGATCACCGGCAGCAGGCCGAGCAGGAAGGTCAGTACGATCAGGGTTTTGGTCAGCGGCAGGTGGATTCCGCACAACGGCAGCACCACCGCGAGGAAGATCGCGGTGAAGGCGGTGTTCAGCGCGGCGATCTTGATCTGGGCGAAGACAATGTTGCGAAAGGCCTGGACCAGCAGGTGCAGGCGGTCGAACAGTGCGGCGGCCAGGGGTTTGCGCTTGGTCAGGTCGGGCACGCGCTGCAGGGCGATGATCGCGCCGAGCACCATGCCGATCAGCAGGGTGACGAACATGTGGGCGGCATCTTTGCCCACCAGTTGCAGCTCGCTCAGGTGCTTGCTCAACCAATCGCCGATGGCCACGCGGAACTCGGCAGCGCTGGCCGGCAGGTAGGCGTCGAGGAACGGCGGCAGCTGGCCGCGCGCGCGGTCGACCACGCCCATGAATTTGTCGAGGGAGGCCCCGGGGTTTTCCGCTTCGTGGAGCAAGAAGCTGATGGCGCCGGCAAAGATCAGGGTCAGCACGCTGACGATCAAGGTGCCGAGCAAGGCCACCGCCAGCCAACGCGCACGCCGGCCTTCGATCAGCCGTTGCAGTTGGGGGGTGAGCATATTGACCAGTTCAAAAACCAGCAGGCCGGCCAGCAGGCTGGGCAGCAACTTGAGCGGCAGTACCAGCAGCAGTCCGCCGAAAATGATGATGTAGCTGGCCAGCAATATCACGTGACGCTGAGAAAACGTTGGCATACAGCCTCAAAACGAACGGCTTTAAAGGATTGGCAGTCTGCCAGCCTTGAAGGAATCAAGCGAGTGGGTTGGTTGCGAATGCGATCAAGTGTGGGAGCTGGCTTGCCTGCGATGCAGGCAACTCGGTGCCTCAGTCAGACCGAGGCGAGGCTATCGCAGGCAAGCCAGCTCCCACATTGAACGCCAGCGCCTGGGCAAATTTAATCAGCCTTTTAGACACGTACTCATAAATGTCTTGCGCGCATCGCCAGTCAGCGCCTTGGTTTTCGCCGACGCATTGCAGTCTTTCATCTTCTGCTGTTGCGGCGTCAGGGTCTTGGCGTCGTTGGCGGCCGGGGTTGCCTTCAGGCAGGTGCTCATGAAGGCTTTGCGCTCATCGCCTTTCAAGGCCTTGGTGGTGGCGTCGGCGTTGCAGGTGGTCATCTTATTTTGCTGGGCGGTCGCGGCAAAACCCTGGGAACACAGCAGCAGGCCCATCATCAACAGCGGAATACGCAGCATCTTCATGGAGTTTTCTCCCTGTTACCGCACCGAAGGGGCGCGGCCTACCCAGCAGTGTAGTCAAAGCCTGTTACATCTTCAGCGGGCGCGGATATTCGACCGACGGTACTGCTCGGGGGTGCAACCGGCGTGGCGCTGGAACATCGCAATAAACGCCGACGCGGTGCTGTAGCCCAGGTCAAACGCCACATGCTGCACGCTGCGTTCGCTGCCCAGCGCGTCAATCGCTGCCAGGTAACGCAGGCGCTGGCGCCACTCGCCAAAACTCATGCCCACCTCCCGCACAAATTGCCGGGCCAGGGTGCGCTCGCTCACGTGCACCTGCTCGGCCCATTGCGCCAGGGGGCGGTTGTCACCCGGATCGGCCTGCATGCCCTCCAGCACACCCAAGACTCCAGGGTGGCGGGCGTAGGGCAGGAAGCAATCGTGGACCGGCGCCTGCTTGAGCTGGTCCACCAGCACCTGGGCCAGGCGAATATCAGCCTCGGTCCGCGGGATGTTGACGTCGCGCCGGGCAAAGTCACTGAGGATGGCCTTGAGGATCTCACTGACGGCCAGGGTGCAGGGCACCTGTGGCAGGTGCTCGCACAGCTCCGGCGCCAGGCCCACGGAGCGGTAGACAATCGCCTGGGCGTTGTAGGAGCTGTGTTCGGTATCCGGCGGGATCCACACGGCGTACTGCGGCGGCGACATAAACCGGCTGCCCGCCACCTCCATGCGCATCACGCCGCTGGCCGAATAGTCCAGCGAACCCCAGAAATGCCGGTGCGGCGTGCACTCGGTGTCGGGGGCAAACTCGGAATAACGGAAGTAGACCGGACTCGGCAGGCTGGGGAAATCCGCGAGGCGGACGGTGTGTCTGGGCATGTTGTCTGGATACAGAGGTCGGTTGGCTGGTTCGCAGTATAGGCTGCGATCCAGACAAGGGATAATCCTGCCTCACCAACCTATCTGGTTTCTTTCGATGCAATACGCGTATCCCCTGCTGGCCATCTTTATCTGGGCCGGCAACACCGTGGTCAACAAACTCGCCGTGGGCTCGATTTTCCCCGCCGAGATCGGCTTTTACCGCTGGCTGCTGGCGGCGCTGCTGTTCACGCCGTTCATGCTCAAGCCGGTGATCGCCAACTGGGCGCAGATCCGCCCGAACCTGGGCAAGATTTTCATCCTCGGCGTACTCGGCATGGCGGTGTACCAAAGCCTGGCGTACTACGCGGCGACGGTCACCACGGCGACCAACATGGGCATCATCCTGTCGCTGATGCCGTTGATGGCGCTGACGGCCGCGATCATCAGCCTCGGCCAGCGCCTCACCTTTGGCGCGCTGACCGGTGCCGTGCTGTCCTTCGCCGGCGTGGTGGTGGTGGTCTCGGCCGGTAGCCTGGGCGCGCTGTTGCAACACGGGGTCAACCTGGGGGACGCGATGATGTTGGTCGCCACCCTGGCCTACGCGGTCTACAGCACCTTGCTGAAAAAGTGGCACCTGCGCCTGCCGCCCCTGGTGCTGCTGTACTTGCAGATCCTGGTGGCCGTGGTGGTGTTGTTTCCGCTGTTCCTGTTCTCGACAAAAGCGGGCCTGGGCTGGGCGAACATCCCGCTGGTGCTGTACGCCTGCTTGCTCGCCTCGATGTTGGCGCCGCTGGCGTGGATGCACTCGGTGAAGACGCTCGGGCCGAGCCGTACCACGCTGTTTTTCAACCTGCTGCCGCTGATCACCGCGTTGATTGCGGCGGTGGTGTTGAAGGAGCAATTGGCGATGTATCACTTGGTCGGCGGTTTACTGACCTTGGGTGGGGTGATTTTGTCGGAGCGTTGGACGACGCCGGTGCGCCGCGAGGTTGGTGTTGCCTGATCCGGCGCTATCGCCGGCAAGCCGGCTCCTACATTTGGAATGCGTTCCCCTGTAGGAGCCGGCTTGCCGGCGATGAACGATAACGCGGTCTCTCGACTAAACCCCCGCGGCTTTCAACCGCTGTGCATGCTCGACAAACAACCGAATCGGCTCAGCCCCCTTCCCAACCAAGCCCATCGATTGGTTAACGATGTCGAAGTGGTCCAGCGCGTAGTCGTCGCCAATCACCAACCCCAAGTGTGAGCTGTAGCGTCCCACCATGCCATCGCACTGGCCCTTTTCCCGCACAAAGCTTCGGGCAAACAAGCGGCAGCTGCGGTTCGTGCCGTCCAGCAGGTTGCGCCCGCGATCGGTCTTGCCCGGCTGCAAGGTGCCAGACCACGAGTAGTAGCGAACGCCATTGACCTCTTCTGCGCCCTGCCCGCCCCAGGTCTGCGGCAAACCTTGTGGGTACTGGCGGTTGAACAGCGCCACACCCGCGCTGGTCAGGGACAGGTGGGAGGCGTGCAAGTCGGCCTTGAAACGCGGCCCCCGATAACCGGTTTCCAACAGGCTCATCACCCCGGCCACCAAGTGAAACAGCGCACTCATGAGGCGCCCTTTCACGCTGTCGGCGGGGTAATGGGTGTGGATATGGTCTGCCAGTTCCGACCCATGGTTGGGCCCCGCCACCGAGGTGACCGACGCCACCCATTCCGGGCGCTTGGCCGCCGCGTAACGGGCGGTGAGCGAGCCCTGGCTGTGGCCAATCAGGTTGACCTTGTCGGCAGCGGTTTCGCGGCGGATCCGCTCGATCTGCACCAGCAATTGCTCGCCACGCACCTCACTGGAATCCAGCGGCGCCACCTGCACCGGGAAGACCTGTGCGCCACCGTTGCGCAGCGCAGGGACGATGCCATACCAGTAGGGAAACCACCCCAGGCGCACGAACCCCAGCATGCCGGGCACCAGCACTAGGGGATAACGCGTGGCAAGGGAGTGCGGCATGGCACAGGGGTCCTGATAGGGAAGGCGATGAACCCATCCTAGACCAGCGTTTCATAAATCGACATGACCACCCGGTGACAGACTCATGACACCTTAAAAGCGCCCGGCGAAATCGTGCAATTGGCGCTCGGCTTCGTCGTAGGAGCGCTTGAATACACTTTTGTCCGACTCTTCACCCTCGGCGGCAATCACGCTGATATCGTCGATACCGATATAGCCCAACGCCGTGCGCAGGTGCGGGTCGGCATGGTTCATCCACTCGAACTCGCCACCCGGGCCGAACCCGCTGCCACCGCGACTGGTGATGATCAGCGCCTTTTTACCCTTCAACAGCCCTTCATACTGGGCGATACCGTTGCTGTCCTGGGTGATGTTGAAGGTCAGGCCCATGCGCACGATCTGATCGATCCAGGCCTTGAGGCCACTGGGCACGCCGAAGTTGTAGAGGGGCATCGAAATCACCAGCAGTTCGTGCTCGATCAACTCGCCCACCAGTTCGTCACTCAACTGCAGGTCGGCCTTCATTACCTTCGGCAACGCCTGCGGTTCGGGATAGAAATTGGCCGCCACGAAGGCCTCTGTCACATGGGGGATAAACGCCCGGCCGACTTCGCGACGGGTCACTTGTGCACCCGGGTTGCCAGCCTGCCAGGCATCGAGAAACGACTCGGCCAAGCGTCGGGAGTGGGAACGTTCGCCACGCGGGCTGGCGTGAATTACTAGCATTTTTTTCATCTGTATCACCTTCACGAGTTAGACTCTGGCGACCTGACTGGCCACCGCTCTTGCTCGCAAATCTAGTGATGAGCGCACGGCCCGACAAATGAGCAATAGTTAATCCGGATGAGTTTATTTCATCCATGGAGCCCCGATGTTTGCCTCACTGCCCCTCACCGCTCTGCGCACTTTTGAATCGGCAGCGCGACTATTGAGCTTCAAGGCGGCCGCCCTGGAGCTGTCGGTGACGCCCACGGCGGTGTCCCACCAGATTCGCAGCCTGGAAACCTGGCTGGGCGTGCCGTTGTTCGAGCGCCTGCCACGCCAGGTACGCCTTACCGAGGGCGGTGAGCGGCTGTTTCGCAGCGCGCACGGCGCCTTGCTGGACGTCGCCCATAGCCTCGACACGTTGCGCCCGCAACGCAGCGCCGGGCAGCTCACCGTCTCCACCACTCCGGCGTTTGCCGCGTTGTGGCTGGTGCCCCGGCTGGGGCGTTTTTATGCTGCCCACCCCGACATCAGCCTGCGCCTGGACACCCAGTGCGACGTGGTCGACCTGCAACAGGACGCCAGCGTCGACCTGGTAATTCGCTACAGCCTAGGCGACTACCCGCACCTGTACGGCGAGAGCCTGTTCGATGAGCGCTTTGCGGTGTACGGCGCCCCCGAACAGGTCGCACGGGCGAGCAGCCAGGTGCCGACGCTGATCAGCGTGCGCTGGCACAACTCTGAGCTGTACGCCTTGGGCTGGCAGGCTTGGTGTGAGAAATCAGGCGAGACATGGCTGGCTCACACGGCCTTGCTGCGCGAATACGACGAGGAGCATTACGCGTTGCAGGCGGCCATTGCCGGCCAGGGGTTGGTGCTGGCGAGCAACATCCTGGTGTCGGAGAGTGTTGCCACCGGTTTGCTGGCGCCCTACAAGCCGCAGGTCCACGTCGACGGCGCCGGCTACAGCGCCCTGTGCGTGCCGGGGCGTGAGCGTCATCCGCCGGTGCGTGCGTTTTTCCAGTGGGTGCAGGCGGAGGCAAAGCTGTCCGGCCATGCCCTTTGAAATCCGATAAAACTTTTTGCTTCAGCCAACACTCACAACTTGGAGCGATCACGCCAACAGAGCGTGGCGTAAAACCGGATTAGCACCAGGAGATTGAGATGACTGAAGCACACTTGACCGACGTTGCCACCCTGCGCAGCCGCGCCCGCCAGCACGTCGAAAACGGCGCCGTCACTGAAGGCTATGACGCCGACCGCGAAGAAATCCTCCGCTTGCTCAACGAGTCGCTGGCCACTGAGCTGGTCTGCGTGCTGCGCTACAAGCGCCACTACTTCATGGCCAACGGCCTCAAGGCCAGCGTGGCCGCCAGCGAATTCCTGGAGCACGCCACCCAGGAAGCCGAGCATGCCGACAAACTGGCCGAACGCATCGTGCAACTGGGCGGCGAGCCGGAGTTCAACCCGGACCTGCTGTCCAAGCACTCCCACGCGCAGTACGTCGCGGGCAAGGACCTCAAGGAAATGGTCTACGAAGACCTGGTGGCTGAGCGCATCGCGGTGGACAGCTACCGCGAGATCATCCAATACATCGGCGACAAAGACCCAACCACCCGCCGCCTGTTCGAAGAAATCCTGGCCCAGGAAGAAGAGCACGCCGACGACATGGCGGACATTCTGCAAGACCTGTAAACCGCAACACCTCTGAACCCAATGTGGGAGCGGGCTTGCCCGCGATAGCTATCCAACCGTCAACGCATCTGTTGACTGTTACAGCGCTATCGCAGGCAAGCCAGCTCCCACATTTTTGGTTGCGGTTTAGTCAGTTAGCCCTTCACCGTTTTCGGCGCCTTGCCTTCCTTCATCTGCTGCAACAGCGGCGCGCACTGGTTGGGCACATCACCACTCGGCGCCACCAGCGCCAGCAG
Organism: Pseudomonas sp. GW821-FHT05H12; assembly: GCF_059419385.1. Lineage (NCBI taxonomy): Bacteria > Pseudomonadati > Pseudomonadota > Gammaproteobacteria > Pseudomonadales > Pseudomonadaceae > Pseudomonas > Pseudomonas sp. GW821-FHT05H12. The sequence continues at coordinate 25,907 of NZ_JBWKRS010000021.1, forward strand.
CCCGGCCGCAGGCCCGACGATCACACCCAGCGCCACCATCCCCGCGCCACGCAGCATCAGCGGTACGGCTTTCACGCCAGCATTGGGCTTGATGAACGGCCCGTTGACGTACAGCGGCGAACGTAACGAGAACATGCGAAAGCCCTTGGACTCCGGCGTGATGGTCAGGTCCAGTTGCTCGGTGGCCATGTTCGCGGTGCCGTCGATGTAGATGATCGCGTTCTCGGTATCGAACACAAACAGGCGAGTGGTCGCCAGGCCGGTCTTGATGCCGAAGTCCGCCGCTGCGCAGTTGATCTTCACTTCCTTGTCACCAAACAGGCGACCGACCACGTAGTTGCCCACGTTGAGCCCGGCAATTTCCATCAGGCCACGGCTGATGGCGCCGTCATTGATCAGCATCTTGAGGTTGCCGTCGGAGCTGCCCAGCAGCGCTGCAACGGAGTTGCCACGCCCGGCAATGTCCGCGTCGCCATTGAGCTCACCAAAGCTGGTTTTCATCGGTTCGAACGTCGGGAACAGTTGCTTGAGCTTGAAGTTGCGCGCGGTGAGTTTGGCGCGACCTTCCATCGGCGTGGTGCGGCCGTTCAAGCGAATCTGCGCATCCAGCTTGCCACCGGCCACGCCAAAGCGCAGGGGCTCAAGGCTCAGTTCACCATCGTTGAGCACCAGGTGCGTATAGAGGTCAGTGAACGGCAATTCGGCGCTCTGCACGATGCGCTTGCCGGTGAATTCCACATCGGCATCCATGTCGCGCCAGCGCTCGGTACGGAATTCTTCCACCGGCAGCACTTTGGTCGCGGGTTGTTTGCTTTCGCCACCACGGGCCTTTTGCTTGGCGTTGGAATCGGCGCCGATCAGCGGAGCCAGGTCGGTCATCAACAGTTGGTTGGACACCAGCGAGCCCGTGAGCTTGGGCCGTGGCTGGCTGGCGACGTAGCCGAGGTTGCCATGGATATCGCTGTTGCCGATCTTGCCGTTGAAGTTCTCGTAGGTGAACGAGGCGCCGTTGGCTTCATGTAGCTTGGCAATCAAGTGGCCGTCGGTGGAATACGCCGGCGAATCCGGCAAGGTGACGCCGGTGAGCGGGTAAAGGTTGCCCAGGCTGGAGCCGGAGAGTTTCAGGCGCAGGTCGAGGGCGCCGAGGTTGAGGGGGTCGGTCAACGTACCGGCCAAGGCGATGCTGGTGTCGGCGATTTTCACCTGAGCCTGCAACGGGAACGGCTTGGCCGCGTCCTGCAAGGCGAGCAGGCCACCGATCTTGCCAGTGCCGTCGAGCTTCTGGCCGTGGTACTGGCCTTTGACCTTGAGGCCGAACGCATAGTCCTGGGGGTTTGATCCTTTGTCCTGGGCCTTCTTGGCATCGGCGGCGCCGACGATCTCACCAAAAGGAATCGGTTTGCCCAGCAGATCGATAGTCACATCCAACTGCGTCTTGAGGGTCTGGTCGTCGAGGGTCACATGACCTTTATCGAAGCCGATGGCACCGATATCCACTACCCAACTCGACGGTTCGGCATTCGGGTCTTTGGGGTCGAACGTGAAGGTCCAGTTGGCACGGCCATCGGCCAAGCGTTGCAGGTCGGCGCTCGGTTCAGTGAGGTCGATGCGCGGGATCACTACACGCTGGGCCAATAACGCCAGCGGCGAGATGCGCAATTCCACACGCTTGAGGGTGACCATCTGCGGTTTCTTCGACCAGTCGGGGTTGCCCAAGGTCAGGTCTTCGGCAATCACATGGGGCCACGGCACCCAGGCACGCCAGCCGCCTTGATCCGGCTCACGCGCCCACACCACCGCCAGGTTGCCATTGATGGCAAACGGTCGATGCAGCTCTTCGGAGACTTTGGCATTGAGCGGCGGCTTGATGCGGTTCCAATCGAAAAACACCAGGACCAACACCAGCGCAGCGATTAACAGAGCGAAGCTGGCGCAGCTCCAGACAACGATTTTACGAGTGCGCGTCATTGCACATGACTCCTGAATACGACTAGCTGAACTACAGCTCATAAGGCTACGACTGGCAAACGGCGCGGGGGTTTAACCGGATCACCGTTTTAGTCGCAAAAAGCCAGTTTTCTGATCGAACGGACAGTTTCCAGCATCGACGGCGCACCATTGTTACCCAGGGTCGTGTCGAAAATACCCACCACGGTGCAAAACCGCGGGCTTGAGAGGCGCGTTCTAGAGCCTCTGCCGGGAACAATCAATTCTGTTGATTATTACCATTGTGTTTATGAACTTTTATATCGACTTATCGAGAGTAGCATTAGCCCTGTACCCACTTTATCGCCCTCCCAAGGAGCAACCATCATGAAACGCCAAGTACTCGCTACCGTCCTGCTGTCTGTCCTGGCCTCCAGTGCCTTTGCCCTGCCAGCCGCCGAACAGGCCACCCCACAGAACAAAGCGCAAGCCGTTCAGTCCAGCCAGACCCTGGCTCGCAGCGGTTCGCAAGAAGAAGAGAACCGCGACTACGCCAAAGGTGTTGCTGAAAACGGTTCGGAACACGCCAACAAACGCGCCTACACCGAAGGTGTTGCTGAAGGTGGCCGTGATCGCCTGGAACAGAAAGGCCTGGCTGAAGGCGGCGCTGAACAAGCCAACAAACGCGCTTACACCGATGGCGTTGCCGAAGGTGGTGCAGACCGCCTGCAAGAACTGCATCAAGCTCAGAGCTAAGCCCGTGGTGGCCCAGAAAAAAGCCCGATCTGCCGATCGGGCTTTTGCTTTTCTATAGATCACGCCTCGCACCACCCCCGCCAAGTTCGACGCCGGCAAAGCGGTTTTGCTAGAGTGCGTCGCTGTACTTGCCGACAAAGCCCGCTCGCCATGCTGCCCCGCGCCGAACAGAAGCAACAGACCCGCCTTGCCTTGATGGACGCAGCCCGCCATCTGATGGAGTGTGGCCGTGGATTTGGCAGTTTGAGCCTGCGTGAAGTAGCAAAGACCGCGGGCATCGTGCCCACCGGGTTCTACCGCCACTTTGACGACATGGACCAGCTCGGGCTTGTGCTGGTCAGTGAAGTCGGCCAGACCTTCCGCGCAACCATTCGCCTGGTGCGCCATAACGAATTCGTGATGGGCGGGATCATCGATGCGTCCGTGCGGATCTTCCTCGACGTGGTCTCGGCCAACCGCTCCCAATTTTTGTTCCTCGCCCGCGAGCAATACGGTGGCTGCCTGGCCGTGCGCCAGGCCATCGGTGCGTTGCGTGAAGACATCACCCGCGACCTGGCGGCCGACCTCACGTTGATGCCCAAACTCCAGCACCTGGATGCCGAAGGCTTGCATGTGATGGCCGACTTGATCGTCAAGAGTGTGTTCGCCACCCTGCCGGACATCATCGACCCTCCGGCCCAGGCCCTGCCGGCCCACCTCACGCCCCAGGCGAAAATCACCCAGCAACTGCGCTTTATCTTTATCGGCCTCAAGCATTGGCAAGGCCTGGGCAGCACCGAGTAAAAAGGTCATCCCGACGTGTGAAAGCGTTTGGCGGTGGTGTAGTGCTTGTTCCAGTAACTATTGCTTAACGAATCGATACGCACGTTTTTGCCCGTGCGCGGCGAATGAATGAACTTGCCCGCCCCGATATAAAGGCCAACATGGCTGACCTGGCCACGCCCGTTGCCCTTGAAGAACACCGCGTCCCCGGGCTTGAGCGCCTCACGCTTGATGGTCTGCGCCGTTGAACGGTGCATGGCCGCCGTCGTGCGCGGGATCTGGATATTGGCTTCAGTCTTGAACAAATAGACCAGCAGGCTGCTGCAATCGAAACCCTGCTCCGCCGACGTCCCGCCCCATTTATACGGCGTACCCAATAACTCGTGGGCACGATCGATGACGTCGTCGATGGAGGTGGGCTTTATGCCCTGCAGTGAAGCGCCGAACGCGGCACGGGGTTGAACATTGGCCGAGGCCGAGGCCGTGAAGAAAGACAGACTGACAATGACTAAACACAAAATTGATCGAAACATGATGAACGTCGCAGTGGATTAAACACGGCGCAAAGCCTAAAGAACCCCCGCGTAACGGCACGAACGGCAAATCCCCATACCGCGTAGGACAAATCCGAAAAAACACCAGCGCGAAATAGATGAAAGAAACTTCATGCAGCGCAGAGCCGTTCTCAACGCAAAACGCCCGGATCCGGTGCTATAAATCCAGGCACGCACCATTTTGAAACACTCAACCAATGGTTCGACGCCCTATTGGGTGGCACGTCCGTGCCTGCCTACAGGGAATTCCCACTCCCCGGCGTGATTGGCAAGGCCCTTGCTCTAGCTCTTTCATCGCTCTTAGCTGGAAGCTTCCTGATGCTGGTGATCCACCGCCGAATCGCCCCCCAAGCCCTCTGGGCCGCCGAACTGCTGCTGAATTTCGAAGCCCGCAGCAAAAGCCGCCTGCGCTGTTTCAGTGCCGAAGGTGAAGACGTCGGCCTGTTCCTGGAGCGCGGCCAGCCACCGCTGCACGATGGCGAATTCCTACAAGCAGAAGACGGACGTGTCGTACGCGTGTGCGCACGCCCTGAACAACTGCTGCACGTCACCTGCAGCAGCGCCTTTGAACTGACCCGCGCCGCCTATCACCTCGGCAACCGGCATGTGGCCCTGCAAGTCGGCGACGGCTGGCTGCGCCTGCTCGACGATTACGTGCTCAAGGCCATGCTCGAACAACTGGGCGCCACCACTGAAACCATCGAGGCACCGTTCCAGCCGGAACACGGCGCCTATGGGGGCGGCCACCACCATTCGCGCCATGGCGATGAAGACTTCAACTACCCGCCCAAGCTGCACCAGTTCGGCGTACGCCTATGAACCCAGCATGGGCGCTGCTGCGCCTGGCCAGCCCGCAACTGCCGATTGGCGGCTACAGCTATTCCCAGGGCCTGGAGATGGCCGTGGAGAACGGCCGCGTCAATGAAGCATCCAGCGCCCGGCGCTGGATCAGCGACCAATTGCTGCTCAACCTGGCCCGTTTCGAAGCGCCGCTGCTGCTCGCCCATTGCCGCGCCGCCGCCGAGCAGGACTGGCCGCGTCTGGCGCAGTTATGCGAGGAACACCGCGCCAGCCGTGAGACCCGCGAGCTGTATCAAGAGAGTCGCCAAATGGGCTACTCCCTGCAGCAGTTATTGAATGGCTTGCCCGAACTCGACGCCGCCGCACGCCACTTTCTTGAACAACAGGCCGAACCGCACCTGGCGCTCGGCTGGGCCCTGGCCGCCCGCGCCTGGCACATCAGCCCCGATGACGCCTTGGCCGCGTGGCTGTGGAGCTGGCTGGAAAACCAGTTGGCCGTATTGATGAAAACCCTGCCCCTGGGCCAACAAGCGGCGCAGCGCCTGACCAGTGAGCTGCTGCCCTTGTTGCAGCAAGCCCAGCAGGACGCCAGCCGCATCGATCTCAACCACATCGGCAGTGCTGCATTCGGCCTGTCCCTGGCGTGCATGGCCCATGAGCGCCAGTACAGCCGCCTGTTTCGTTCCTAGAGCCCCATTACCTTGGAGAAGCACATGAACACACAACCCCTGCGCGTCGGCATCGGCGGCCCGGTGGGCTCCGGCAAAACCGCGCTGACCCTGGCCCTGTGCCTGGCCCTGCGTGACCGCTACAACCTGGCCGTGGTCACCAACGACATCTATACCCGTGAAGACGCTGACTTTTTGGTGCGCAACCAGGCCCTGGCGCCCGAGCGCATCATCGGCGTGGAAACCGGTGGCTGCCCGCACACCGCGATCCGCGAGGATGCATCGATCAACCTGGAAGCCGTCGACCAGCTCAACCGGCGCTTTCCCGGCCTGGATCTGATCCTGGTGGAGTCCGGTGGCGACAACCTGTCGGCGACCTTCAGCCCGGAGCTGTCGGACCTGACCATCTACGTGATCGATGTGTCGGCCGGCGACAAGCTGCCACGCAAGGGCGGCCCGGGTATCTGCAAATCCGACTTGCTGGTGATCAACAAGATCGACCTGGCGCCGTTGGTCGGTGCATCGCTGGAGCTGATGAACAGCGACACCACACGCATGCGTAACGGCAAACCCTTTGTGTTCAGCAACCAGAAAACCGGTGTCGGCCTGGATGACATCGTCGCCTTTATCGAACGTCAGGGCCTGCTGACTGCGGCCTGATCCCACCCTGAAAGGAGCCTGCTCATGGGTCTCAACAAACTTCTCGCCACCGCCGCCCTGCTGCTCGCCCCCGCCCTCGCCTTTGCTCACCCCGGGCATGGCGATAACGGGCTGGTGGCCGGCATCAGCCACCCTCTGGGCGGTATCGATCACTTGCTGGCCATGGTCGCTGTCGGCCTGTGGGCCGCGCAGCAAAAAGGCAACGCGCGCTGGGCGCTGCCGTGTGCGTTCGTCGGCACCATGCTGATCGGCGGCCTGCTGGGCTTTGAAGGCCTGGAACTGCCGGCGCTGGAAAGCGGGATTGCCGCCTCGGTGCTCGCGCTGGGCCTGGCGGTGGCCTTGGCCGTTCGCCCGCCGTTGTTCGTGGCCGTCGGGGCGACTGCATTGTTTGCCTTGTTCCACGGCGTGGCCCATGGCCTTGAACTGCCGGACATGTCCAGCCCTTGGGCGTATGCGGCCGGGTTTGTGGGGGCGACCGCCGTGCTGCACGCCGCTGGTTATGGCGTGGTGCGTTTCCTGCCGGCTGCGGCGGCGCCGTTGGTGCGGATTGCCGGGGCGGCTTCGGCGGCGACTGGGGTTTGGTTGCTCGCGGGCTGATTTGCGGCGCCTGTCAGGGCCTCATCGCAGGCAAGCCAGCTCCCACATTTTGATCTGCGAACCCAATCAAATGTGGGAGCTGGCTTGCCTGCGATAGCGGTCCCACAGACACCACAGAACCCAACCCTGCTACCATGCGCGCCTACACCCCTGCCGTGACGACGCCAGCCAATGCCCACCGCTCCACACTCCGCCTTGAACGCCGTGCTCACGCACTTCCACAGCCTGATCGTGCCGCTCTGGCAAGGCCCGGGCTGGAATGCCGACCTGGCCTTGCCCTATGAAGCACTGGACGCCGACCATCAGCCGCTGCCCCCGCAACGCTACCGCGCCATGGCCTGCGCCCGGCAGTTGTACCTGTTCGCCAGCCTGATCGGCGAACCCGGCGCCGCGTTTGCCGAGGAACGCGCCGCTGCGCTGTTCCGCTCCTTGCAACGGCATTTCCACGATGCCGAGCACGGCGGCTGGTTCTACAGCATCGACCCGGCCGGCAAGCCGCTGGACAAGCGCAAAGACCTCTACACCCACGCCTTCATCATCTTCGCCTGTGCCCACTACTGGGCCAAAGTGCGCGAGCCGCTGGTGGAATCGGTGCTCAACGCCGCCCTGGAAGTGGTTGCCCAGCGCTTTGCCACCGGCGACGGCCTGTACGAAGCGGTGCTGGAACGCAACTGGTCGTCCCTCAAGTCCGGCCCGTTGCAAAACCCGTTGATGCACTTGGCCGAAGGTTTCCTCGCCACCCTCGCGGTGCGCGACGATGCCGACGTACAAGCGGCCCTGCTGGCCTTGGCGACGGCCATGCAGCAGCGCTTCATCGACCGCCAGCAGGGCGTGATGATGGAGAAACCGCTGGGCGCTGTGGATAACTGGTTTGAACCGGGCCACCAGTTCGAGTGGTTCTTTTTGTTGGAATCGTCCGACGTGCTGCGCGGCACGCCGCTGCATGCGTCATTGACCCGCGCGTTTGCCTACGCCGAGCAAATGGGTGTGGATAACGTGACGGGGGCCGTCAGCGGCATGCTGGCCCTGGACGGCACCGTGCGCGATGGCACGCAGCGTATCTGGGCCCAGGCCGAATACCTGCGGGCACTCACCTTGCGGCTGAACAGCGAAGCGGTGTTGCAGCGCCAGCTACGGGCGCTGCAACTGCGGTTCTTGCATGAGAAGGGTTGGAATGAGTGCCTGAATGATCAGGGGCTTGTCAGCCGGCGGGATATGCCGTCAACCACGCCTTATCATTTGGCGACCTGTTATCAGGGGTTGATCCAGCATTTGGGCTGACCTTTAGGGCCCTATCGCCGGCAAGCCGGCTCCTACAGGTTGATCGCATTCCTCTGTAGGAGCCTGCTTGCCGGCGATGGCCTCACCTCGGTCTAACTGCCGATCACGCAATCCACTTGCGATCCCCGGTGAAGCTGATCGTCAACCAGCGCGCCGCATCCGGTTTCCCCAGCCCTGTGGATATCTCTTCGCGCAGCCCATCCAGGGTCGCGACGTTGTCCACCGGGTAATCCGCCGGCAACACCACATGAATCTCGATAAACCGCGCCCGCCCGTGCTTTTGCACGTAGGACACGTAGTCGTCGAAACCATGCTTGGCCTGGGCCGCTTCCATCACTTCGCGCACCTTGTCGTCCAACTGGTCCGGGGCAATCCCCAGCACCTCGCGCAAGGCCGGGCGCAGGATCTTCAGCGCTGGCGCCAGCATGCTCAGGGCCAGCAGGATCAGGATTAACGGGTCGACATACACCGCCCACTTGCCATAGCCCTGGGACTTGAGCAACAGTGCCGCCAGGAAGCTGATCAGCAAGCCGATCGACAGCATCGCATCCACCAGCCAGCTGATGTTGTCGAACTGGATCAGCGACGACTTGAGCGTGCGATTGCGATAACGCACGTAGAAGAAGTAGGCGAACTCCACAACGGTGAACACCGCCGCATAAATGATCACCAGCCCCAACTCGATGTCGCGCCCGCCATTGATAATGCCGAACACACCGTTGAGGAACGCGTAGATGGCGATCAGCAACAGGAAACTGCCTTCGATCAGCAGCACCATGGGTTCCAGGTGCCAATAGCCGAACTGGAAGCGTTCGTTGCTTTTCTTGGCGATCAGCTTGGCCGTGATCAGCATCAACACCTTGATGGCGGTGGCGATCAGCGAGAAAAAGCCGTCGAACAGAATGGATTGGGCGCCAGATACCACACCCGTGACAATCCCGGCGATCGCGACGGCGAACATCAGAATCGTTGATTGCTTGAGCAGTGCCTGCTCACCTCGGTTACTCACATTTCCTCCCGTCAAAACCTTAAATCCGCACAGTGCGGAGGGGCTTTCAGGAGGGGAGTGTACCTTATGGCCTGTTTTTGACCGATATGACGCCATCGCAGGCAAGCCAGCTCCCACATTTGAATGTATTCACACATCCAAGTGTGGGAGCTGGCTTGCCTGCGATGGGCGCGGCGCGGTCTAAAGCCTTACTTGGCCCCACGCTCAATCGCAAACCCCGCCCACGTCTGGCTCACCGGCATCAACTCCAGGCGGTTGATGTTCACATGCGCCGGGGTGTTCATGACCCAGAAGATCGTGTCGGCAATGTCCTGCGGCTGGATCGGCTCGGCACCCGCATAAGTCGCGTCGTAACGCGCCTGGTCACCGCCAAAGCGCACCAGCGAGAACTCGCTCTCACACAGGCCTGGCTCGATATTGGTCACACGCACGCCGGTACCCTGCAGGTCGCAGCGCAGGTTCAGCGAGAACTGCTTCACGAACGCCTTGGAGCCGCCGTACACGTGACTGCCCGGGTACGGGTAGTTGCCGGCGATGGAACCCAGGTTGATGATGCCCGCGCCACGGCCGTGGGCGATCAGGCGTGGCAACAGCAGGTTGGTGGTGGTCAGCAGGCCCTTGATGTTGGTGTCGACCATGGTTTCCCAATCGTCGAGGTTGCACTTGGGCGCAGGGTCGGTGCCCACGGCCAGGCCGGCGTTGTTGATCAGCCCGCGAAGCTTGGCGAACGACGGCGGCAGGTTGGCGATGGCGTCTTCCATGCCCTTGCGGTCACGCACGTCCACCACCAGGCCGTGGACTTCGGTTTGCCTGGAAAGCTCTTCGACCAGCGCATTGAGGCGGTCGGCACGACGGCCAGTGAGCACCAGTTTCCAGCCGGCTTCGGCAAAACGGCGGGCGCAGGCCTCGCCAAAACCAGAAGTTGCGCCAGTAATAAACAGCGTGTCGGACATGGTGTTCTCCTTGCGGGCATCGGGAAAAAAAGCAGCCAGCAGAATGCCCTTACACCGCCGTTGCGGCAACCGCTATGCGCATAACTTCATGCAAGCCTGATCATTTATTAACCACGTCGCGCAAAGCCTTATAAAACGTGGCCTGCAGCCATATGCACGCAGGTTATCCACAACTGCGCCCACAGTCTTTGGGGGCAAGTGCAAAAAGCCCGAAGCCCCTGTATGCGGGGCTTGCAGGCGGTTTTAGAAAGTTTTTTGCTTGACCTGGGCGGGGCCGTATGTAGGCCCATCGAGCGAGAGGAAAACCGAGCGATGGCTCCAGGCCAGTCATTCCGGCCTCTGCGGAGGTCTTTCCAGAGTTTAATCACAGACTTATCCACAGGCTGAGTGGACATAAATCGGTCATATACCTGTGTCTTTAAACAGGTTGACAAAGCCCTCGGCAGGTCACGAAAAAACCGCTGATCAAAAAACAACCGTCGCGCTACAGGCCACGTATTCATTGGCTTTCAGCCAGCTACTCCCACGTTACCCACAGCCGGTTCCACAGCGGATGGGGACAAGTCAAAACTGTGACAAAACAGGGATTTGCGGCGGCTATATGTCGCGCTTTGGAGGGGAGCCAGATTTGTTTTCCACAATTTCCAGAACGGTCTGTGGATAGCACAAAAAAGAATGTGGGAACCGCCTCATGTGGGAGCTGGCTTGCCTGCGATGGCATCACCTCGGTGTCCCTGACAAACCGAGGTGTCTGCATCGCAGGCAAGCCAGCTCCCACACAAAGCCGGCTCCTATAGGGTCCGCGTTGTTGGTTAGATCAGTGCCCGCCGAGGTAGGCGTTGCGCACTTCCTCGTTCACCAGCAGCTCTTTACCGGTGCCCGTCAGGCGGATCTCGCCGTTGACCATTACATACGCCCGGTCCGACAGGCGCAGCGCGTGGTTGGCATTCTGCTCCACCAGGAAGATGGTCATGCCGGTGGCCGCCAGCTCGCGCAGGGTGGCGAAGATCTGCTTCACCACAATCGGCGCCAGGCCCAGGCTGGGTTCGTCCAGCAACAGCAGTTTGGGCCGGCTCATCAGCGCACGGGCGATGGCGAGCATTTGCTGCTCGCCACCGGACATGGTCATGGCCCGCTGGTTACGGCGTTCCTTGAGCCGTGGGAACAGCTCGAACATGCGCTGCATGTCTTCCTGGGCGAACTTGTCACCAATGGGGATGGTGCCCATCAGCAGGTTTTCCTCGACGGTCATGTCGGGGAACACCCGCCGCCCTTCCGGCGACTGCGCAATGCCGTTGGAGGCGATGTAGTGGGACGACTTGTGGGTGATGTCGACGCCGTTGTAGATGATCTGCCCCGACTCGGCCCGTGGCTGGCCGAAGATCGACATCAGCAGCGTGGATTTACCCGCGCCGTTGGAGCCGATCAGGCTTACGGTTTCGCCTTCGTTGATGTGCAGCGAGACTTTTTTCAGGGCCTGGATCGGGCCGTAGAACACGTCCAGGTCCTTCATTTCGAGGATAGGTGCACTCATACCAGCTCCTCTTCGTCGGCGCCCAGGTAGGCCGCAATCACTTTCGGGTCGTTGCGGATCGCGTCCGGCCCGCCTTCGGCGATCACGTTGCCGTGGTCCAGCACCACGATGTGGTCGGAAATACTCATCACCATGCCCATGTCGTGTTCGATCAGCACCACCGTGAGGTCGTGTTCGTCGCGCAACAGGCGAATCATCGCGCTGAGGGCTTCGGTTTCCTGAGGGTTGAGGCCCGCTGCCGGTTCGTCCAGGCAGATGATCTGCGGCCGGGTGCACATGGCGCGGGCGATTTCCAGGCGACGCTGCTGGCCGTAGGAAAGCTCACCGGCCAGGCGGTTGGCGCAGTCCACCAGGTCCACCACTTCCAGCCAGTAGAAGGCGTGGTCGAGGGCGTCGCTTTCGGCTTTGCGGTAGCCCTTGGTGTTGAGGATGCCGGCCAGCATGTTGCGGTTGACCCACATGTGCTGGGCCACCAGCAGGTTTTCCAGCACCGACATTTCCTTGAACAGGCGAATGTTCTGGAACGTCCGGGCCAGGCCGGCGCGGTTCACCAGGTGGGTGCCACCGAACATCTTGTAGTAGACGCGGCTGAGGAAGCTTTTCGGCGAAACAAAGTCGATGGGCTGGAAACGCTCACCGAGCAGCTGGATCACATTGGTCTGCTTGCCACGCACGTTGAGTTCGATCTTGCCGCCGCTGGCTTTGTAGAAGCCGGTGAGGCAGTTGAACACCGTGGTCTTGCCGGCGCCGTTGGGGCCGATCAGGGCGAAGATCGAGTTGCGCTCGACCTTGAGGCTCACATCGCTCAAGGCTTTGATGCCACCGAAGTGCATCATCAAATGTTCAACGGAAAGGACGACTTCCTTGCTCATGGCGCCACTCCTTTACGTGGGGTCACACCGGTACGGCTGATGCGGATCAAGCCGCGCGGTCGCCAGATCATCATCACCACCATCAACACGCCAAACAGCAGCACACGGTATTCGGAGAAGCTGCGCAGCAGTTCCGGCGCGACGGTTAAGACGAACGCCGCGATCACCACGCCCACCGTCGACCCCATGCCGCCCAACACCACGATGGCCAGGATCAGTGCCGACTCGAAAAAGGTGAAGGACGACGGGTTGACGAAGCCCTGGTAGCTGGCAAAGAACACCCCGGCCAAACCGGCTGTAGACGCACCGATGGTGAACGCCGAGAGCTTGACCAGCACGTGGTTCAGGCCCATGGAACGGCAGGCGATTTCATCTTCGCGCAAGGCTTCCCAGGCGCGGCCCACCGGCATGCGGGTCAGGCGGTGCTTGATGTACAGCACGGCCAGCACCACCAAAAACAGCACGATGTAGATGAACATGAACTTGATGTTGGGGTTGTAATCGATGCCGAAGAACTCGTGGAAGGGAATCCCGCCGTCCTTCGCCTTGCGCCCGAACTCCAGGCCCAGGAAAGTCGGCGACGGCACCGGCATGCCGTTCGGGCCACCGGTGAACGACAGCCAGTTGTTGAGCACCAGGCGGATGATTTCACCGAAGCCCAGGGTCACGATTGCCAGGTAGTCACCGTGCATGCGCAACACCGGGAAGCCAAGTATGCACCCCGCCAGCGCCGCGCAGATTGCCGCCAGCGGCAGCACCGTCCAGAAGCCCAGGCCGAGGTATTGATAGCCCAGCGCCAGGCCGTAGGCACCGATGGCGTAGAACGCCACGTAACCCAGATCGAGCAAGCCGGCCAGGCCGACCACGATGTTCAGGCCCAGGCCCAGCAACACGTAAATCAGCCCGAGGATCACCACGGTCAGCAGATACTTGTTGGCGAAGATCGGGAACACGATCGCGATCACGATCAGCGCCGGGATGATCCAGCGCAGCCGCGACTTGTAGTCCGGTGGCAGTACGTGCACGCCGGAGCCACTGCTCTCGAAACCTTGAAGGATCTTCAGGCCCTTGGGGGTTTGCAGGAACAGGCTCAGGGCGAAGCGGCCGGCCATCACGATGGCGACCAGCGAGGCCACGCGGGCCGGTTCCAGGTTGAAGCTGTAGCCGTCGAGGACCACGCCGACGATCGGGCCGAACACAATCAGCGAAATCAGCCCGGCGAGGATCGTGTCGACCACACTTTTCTTGATATCAATCGATTTGGCAGCAGACATGTTTACACCTTCGCCACGAGTGGGCGACCGAGCAGGCCCTGGGGACGGAAAATCAGAATCACCACCAGCAGGGAGAAACTGAACACGTCTTTGTAGTCAGAGTTGATCAACCCCGAGAACAACGACTCGGAAATACCCAGGATGATCCCGCCGAGCATGGCCCCAGGCAGGGAGCCGATGCCGCCGAGTACCGCTGCGGTAAATGCCTTGATGCCGATGATGAAGCCGGCATAGAAGTCGAAGGTGCCGTAGTTCAAGGTGATCAACACACCGGCCAGAGCGGCCATGGCGGCACCGATGACAAACACGTAGGAGATCACGCGGTCGGTGTTGATGCCGAGGATGGACGCCATCTTGCGGTCTTGCTGGGTGGCGCGGCACATGCGGCCGAGCTTGGTGTATTTGATGACATAGGTCAGCAGGGCCATGCCCGCGAAGGCTGCGACCAGGATGAAGACCTTGGTGTACGTCAACTGAACGAAGCCTGTGCCGAAGTCGACACGCCAGGCCCCGGCCAGCAGGGTGGGAATACCTTGTTGCTTGGCGCCCTGGGCGATCTGGGCGTAGTTCTGCAGGATCAGGGAGATGCCGATGGCGCTGATCAGCGGTGCCAGTCGGGTGGAGTTGCGCAGCGGTTTGTAGGCGACACGCTCGATGACCCAACCGTAAACGCCGGTGACGACGACGGTGAAGATCAAGGTGCCGAGAATGAGCAGCGGGAAGGATTCGATGCCGAAGTAAGCCAGCAGTGCCAGACTGATCGCCGCGAGGTAAGCGGAAATCATATAAACCTCGCCATGGGCGAAGTTGATCATGCCAATGATGCCATAGACCATTGTGTAGCCGATGGCGATCAGGCCATAGACCGACCCGAGGGTCAGGCCGTTGACCAGTTGCTGCAGGAAAATACCATCCATAACGCAATCTCACGCGGTGAGCACCTGCACACCGGTGGGTGTGCGGCGCTTCTGGAGGAAAAGACAGATTTGTGGCCGGGCTCAAACAACCACTGTCCATGTGGGAGCTGGCTTGCCTGCGATGCAGACACCGCGGTGCTTCAGGTGTACTGCTGTGATGCAATCGCAGGCAAGCCAGCTCCCACAGGGATGGAGGGTGTTCAAGCTGTCGCGTTGATTACTTCTGTTTTTCCAGCTGGTGGTATTTGCCGTCTTTATCCCACTGGTAAACCACGTAGTCGGAGATTTTCAGGTCGCCCTTGCCGTCCCACTCTTTCTTGCCCATGACGGTCTGGACTGGGTGAGCCTTGAGCCACTTGGCCGCGTCTTCGCCCTTGTTGGACTTGGCGCCATTGAAGCCGGCAGCCAGGGCCTGGATCGAGGCGTAGGCGTACAGGGTGTAGCCTTCAGGTTCTACGCCAGCTTTGCGGAATTGCTCCACAACGGCCTTGCTGTCAGGCAGCAGGCGAGGGTCGGCGCCGAAGGTCATGTACACGCCGTCTACGTATTGCGCGCCGCCAGCGGTGGCCACCAATTCGTCGGTCACGACACCGTCATCGGACATGAACTTGACGTCTTTGAGGCCGGCTTCACGGATCTGGCGAACCAGAGGACCGGCTTCAGGGTGCAGGCCGCCGAAGTACACGACGTCAGCACCGGTGGAGCGGATTTTGGTGACCAGGGCGCTGAAGTCTTTCTCGCCACGGGTCAGGCCTTCTTCCAGCACAGGTTTCACGCCGCGCTTGGTCAACTGGGCAGCAGTGGCGTCAGCCAGGCCTTTGCCGTAGGTGTCTTTGTCGTTGATGACCGCGACTTTCTTGCCCTTGAGCACGTCGACGATGTAGTCGCCGGCCACGATGCCTTGCTGGTCGTCACGCCCGCACATACGGAACACGGCGCCCAGGCCACGCTCGGTCACCTGTGGGTTGGTGGAGCCCGGGGTGATCATGATAATGCCCGCTTCGTCGTAGACCTCGGACGCCGGGATGGTGTTGGAGGAGCAGAAGTGCCCGACCACGCCGATCACTTTGTCCTGGTCGGCCAGGCGGTTGGCCACGGCCACGGCCTGCTTGGGTTCGCAGGCATCGTCACCGGCCACCAGCTTGATCTGCTCGCCGTTGATACCGCCGGCCTTGTTGATCACATCGGCTGCCGCTTGGGCACCTTTCATGTACTGCTCACCGAAAGCTGCGTTGGCGCCCGTCATCGGGCCCGCCACGCCAATCTTCACATCAGCTTGAACAAACGTAGAAACACCCAGTGCCGCTGTCACGGCGAGGGCCAGAAAACCTTTCTTGTAAAACGTCTGGGACATGAGTGGTGCTCCGAGGTTTTTGTTTATTGGCACTACGAGTTCACTGCAAACTTTCACGAGAAAGCCCAGAGCAAGGCGCGTGCCATTACGTTTTTATTAATCAAAAAGACACGGTGTCATTGTTATTACAGGCGTTTCGACTCCTTTTGCCAGGACGTGCAACCGCCTAGCACCAAGAGGTGCAACCAATGGATCCAAAAAGTACAACCCTGGCAGGTCGCACCTGCAACCAAGCGTATAAACGACAGTTCCTACACCTGTAACAATGTGCGTAACGGAACTGCACATTTACAGTGCGCGATTGCTACGACTTGCACCAATACAGATTAGTAGCTTGCTAAGAAAATGCAGGCTTCTGGGCGGTATTTCGCTGATCAGATCACGATCCGCAGGCATTGCCCGGCGTGATACAGCGAGAACCCCGCTTCATACAGGCAACTGCGCAGGCCCACCCCGGCCAGCGGACGCATCGGCGCGAAGGGAATGGGCAAGGCCTGGGGATTCTGGTGACACAGGTAATCGGCAAACGCCTTGCCGACCACGCTGCCAGTGGTCACGCCACGCCCGTTATAGCCCGTTACTGCCACCAGGCCCGGTGCTGGCTCGAACAGGCGCATCAAGTGGTCCGGGGTGAAGGCAATGCAGCCGGTCCAGGTGCACTCCCACTGCACCGATTTGAGGTACGGGAAGTAGTGCTGCTGCACCCGATCGGCCCACGCCTTGAGAAACCACGCCGGTTTCTGATTGCCGTTGCCCAGGCTGCCGAGCAACAGGCGACCGTCGGCATCGCGGCGGATGCTGCTCAACACCTGGCGCGTGTCCCACGAGCCCTGGCCACCTGGCAGGATCTGCTGGGCCGCGTCGTCCGTGAGCGGAGCTGACGCCACCTGGTAGTAATAGCCGGGGAAGAAATTGCGCCGCAACTCGGTCCATTCGCCTTCGGTGTAGGCATTGGAGGCGATCACCACCTGCGCCGCCTGCACCGAACCCTGGGCGGTCTGCACCGACCAGTGCGCGCCTTGGCGCTCAAGCTGAGTAACCGGGGAATGGTCGAACAACTGCCCGCCCAGCCCGGCCGCCGCATTCGCCAGACCGGTGGTGTAAGCCATCGGGTTAAGAGTGCCGGCACGCCGATCCAACAGGGCAGCGGCGATTTTTTTGGTGCCGGTGGCCTGCTCGCAGGCCTGGCCGGTGAGCAATTCCACCGGCGCGCCACGGCGCTTCCATTGTTCTTCACGGCTGCGCAGGTCCGCCTCGCCCCGGGCGTTGTGCGCCATGTGCAAGGTGCCTTCGCGGCGCAGCTGGCAATCAATGTTGTACTTATCGATGAGGCTGAACACCAGGGACGGTGCCGCGCCGAGCATGCGGTTGAGCTGGCTGCCGACCGCCTCGCCGAAACCGGCTTCGATCTCGTCTGGCGGGATCCACAGGCCGGCGTTGACCAGCCCGACGTTGCGCCCCGAGCCGCCGTGGCCGGTGCGATGAGCCTCAAGCACGGCGACGCTTTTGCCTTGTTCAAGCAAGTGAATGGCTGCCGACAAACCGGTGATGCCGGCGCCGATCACGCACACATCCACCTTGACCTCGCCCTTGAGCGCGGCGCGATCCGGCCGGCCAGGGGTAAGTTGTTCCCACAAGCATGTTTCGCGTAATGCCATTGCCAGACTCCGATGAGACCCAACAAACAACCATTATTCTGAATTGCAAACCCAATCAACTGTGGGAGCTGGCTTGCCTGCGATGGCGGCGGCGACTGATACACCGCTATCGCAGGCAAGCCAGCTCCCACATTTTTAACCGCGTTTCGATAGTGGATCAGTCGAAAGTGATGCCCTGTGCCAGCGGCAACTCCAGCGAGTAGTTCACGGTGTTGGTCTGGCGACGCATGTAGCCGCGCCATGCATCCGAACCCGATTCACGCCCGCCACCGGTTTCTTTCTCACCCCCAAACGCGCCGCCGATTTCCGCGCCGCTCGGGCCGATGTTGACGTTGGCGATGCCGCAGTCGCTGCCCACCGCCGACATGAACTGCTCGGCCTCACGCACGTCGGTGGTGAAGATGCACGACGACAGGCCTTGAGGCACGGCGTTGTTCAGACGCAGGGCTTCAGGAAAATCCTTGTAGCCGATCACATAGAGGATTGGCGCGAACGTCTCGGTGCACACCACGTCGCTCTGCTCGGGCATTTCCACGATGGCCGGCGACACGTAGTAGGCGTTGGGGAATTTGTCTTCCAGCTGGCGCTTGCCGCCAAACACCTTACCGCCTTCGCTCAAGGCTTGCTCCAGGGCGTCCTGCATGTTGTCGAAGCCGTGCTTGTCGATCAGCGGGCCGATCAGGTTGCCTTCCAGTGGGTGGCCGATGCGCACTTTGGAATAAGCGGCCTTGAGGCGGGTAACGATCTCTTCTTTCACCGACTCATGGGCGATCAGGCGACGCAGGGTGGTGCAGCGCTGGCCAGCCGTACCGACGGCGCTGAACAGGATGGCGCGCACGGCCATGTCCAGGTCGGCGCTTGGGCCGAGGATCATGGCGTTGTTACCGCCCAGCTCAAGGATGCTGCGAGCAAAGCGCGCGGCGACTTTGGGGGCCACTTCACGGCCCATGCGGGTGCTGCCTGTGGCGCTGATCAAGGCCACGCGCGGGTCATCCACCAGCGCGGCGCCGGCATCGCGGCCGCCGATGATGACTTGGCTGAGGTACTGCGGGGCATCGTTGAAATTCTTCAGCACGCGCTCGAACAGCGCCTGGCAGGCCAGGGCGGTGAGCGGGGTCTTTTCCGAGGGTTTCCAGATCACCGCGTTGCCGCAGACCAGGGCCAGGGTGGTGTTCCATGCCCACACGGCCACCGGGAAGTTGAACGCACTGATCACACCGACCACACCCAGCGGGTGCCAGGTTTCACGCATGTGGTGGCCCGGGCGCTCGGAGGCGATGGTCAAGCCGTACAGCTGACGCGACAGGCCGACGGCGAAGTCGCAGATGTCGATCATTTCCTGCACTTCACCCAGGCCTTCCTGGGTGATCTTGCCGGCTTCCCAGGACACCAGCTCACCCAGGTCGGCCTTGTATTCGCGCAACACGTCACCGAACTGACGCACCAGCTCGCCGCGACGCGGTGCTGGCACTTTGCGCCAGGCCTCGAATGCATGCTCGGCGCGACTGACCTGCTGCTCCACCTCGGCAGCACCTTCCCACTGCACGCTGCCGATGCGACTGCCATCAATCGGCGAATGCACGGGCTGTTTGCCCGCCTGGTACAGCGCCGGGTTCACCCCGAGACGATCAAGCAATGCGGCAACCATGGGTCACTCCTTCAATCTCAAACAGAAAATTCGCGCCGCGGCACACACGGCGATCCAGACCTTATTTGTAGCTGGCCCAAGACTTGCCAACAAACGACGATTAGGCGAGATATCATTCCGTTTATTCATGCAAAGCATAAAAAGAGGCACGCCGTGCTGAACAAAAGACATTTGCCCTCGATCACCGCCCTGCAGTGCTTCGAAGCCGCCACCCGCCACTTGAGCTTCACCCGCGCCGCCGAGGAGCTGAACCTCACTCAGAGCGCGGTGAGCAAGCAAGTGGCCCAGCTTGAAGAACTCTTGCAGCACCTGCTGTTCCGCCGCGTGCGCCGGCGCCTGCAGATGACCCCGGCGGGTGACCTGTACCTGGTGGAAGTGCGCAAGATTCTGACGCAGGTAGAGATGTCCACTCACTACCTGCGCTCTTATGGTGGTGAGACCGAAGTGCTGCGGGTGTCCACGCCCTACACCTTCGGCGCACGCTGGCTGGTGCCGCGCCTCAAGGGCTGGCGGCTGCGCCACCCGCAGATCCACCTGGACCTGTGCAACGAGCAGGAGCCCGATGAGCTGCTGCAAGGCAAGGCCGACATGGCCTTCTACTTTGGCCAGGGTTCACGGCCCGGCACCGAGAGCCTGAAGCTGTTCAGCGAAGAGCTGGTGCCGGTGTGCGCACCAGAAAGCCTGCCGACGCGGCCTTTTACTGACCCCACGCAATTGAGTGATCTGGTGCTGCTGCAAAATGCCTCGCGGCCACAGGGCTGGCACGACTGGTTCGCCAGCCAGGGCTACCAGACCGAGCACAGTTATCACGGGCCGCGTTTCGACACTTTTTATATGTGCATTCGTGCCGCGCAGGTGGGTTGTGGCGTGGCGTTGTTACCGCGGTTTCTGGTGGAGGAGGAACTGGCGGACGGCAAGTTGGTGATTCCCTGGCAGCATGCAATGCCGAGCCAGGATGCGTATTACCTGGCGTACCCAGAGCATTCGGCGGAGGTGCCCAAGGTGAGGGAGTTTGTGAAGTGGATGATGGAGCAGGTGATTTAGTGCCTGGAATATCGCCATCGCAGGCAAGCCAGCTCCCACATTTGGAATGCATTTCATCTGTGGGAGCTGGCTTGCCTGCGATGAGGCCAGTGGCTGCACTGAAAAAATCACTGGCAAAACCCCACAGGTCTATGCGCCACTAGCGCCATTCCTTAATTGTGCGTAAAGGCCGGCGCCCATCGCCGACCCGTCTGGAGATTCCCGTTATGAGCGAGAGTGTGTTTGCCGATCGCATCGTGCAGAACCTGCTCGACACCGACTTCTACAAGCTGACCATGATGCAGGCGGTGCTGCACAACTACCCGAACGTGGAAGTTGAATGGGAGTTTCGTTGCCGTAACAGTGAAGACCTGCGCCCGTACCTGGCGGAGATCCGTTACCAGATCGAGCGCCTCGCCGAGTTGAGCCTGAGCCCCGACCAGTTGGGTTTCCTGGAACGCATCAGCTTCATGAAGCCGGATTTTTTGCGTTTTCTCGGGCTGTTCCGCTTCAACCTGCGTTACGTGCAGACCGGCATCGAGAACGGCGAATTATTCATTCGCCTGCGCGGGCCATGGCTGCATGTGATCCTGTTTGAAGTGCCGATGCTGGCCATCGTCAGCGAAGTGCGTAACCGCTACCGCTACCAGACCGTGATCCTTGAACAGGCCCGCGAGCAGCTGTATCGCAAATTCGATTGGCTTACCGCCAATGCCAGCAGCGAAGAGCTGTCCGAGTTGCAGGTGGCCGACTTCGGCACCCGCCGCCGCTTCTCGTACCGCGTGCAGGAAGAAGTGGTCAATGTGCTCAAGCATGACTTCCCCGGGCGTTTTGTCGGCACCAGCAACGTGCACCTGGCCCGCGAGCTCAACATGAAACCCCTGGGCACCATGGCCCACGAGTGGATCATGGCCCACCAGCAACTCGGCCCGCGCCTGATCGACAGCCAGATCGCCGCCCTCGATTGCTGGGTGCGTGAATACCGTGGCCTGCTGGGCATCGCCCTGACCGATTGCATCACCACCGACGCGTTCCTGGGCGATTTCGATCTGTACTTCGCCAAGCTGTTCGACGGCCTGCGCCACGACTCCGGCGACCCGGTGCAATGGGCCGAAAAAGCCATCGCCCATTACCACAAGCTCGGCATCGAGCCGATGAGCAAGACCTTGGTGTTCTCCGACAGCCTGTCGCTGCCCAAGGCTCTGGAAATATTCCGGGCGCTGCGCGGTCGCATCAATGTGAGCTTCGGCATCGGCACCAACCTGACCTGCGACATCCCGGGTGTGGAGCCGATGAGCATCGTGCTTAAAATGACCGCCTGCAATGGCCAGCCCGTCGCGAAGATCTCCGATGAAGCGGGCAAGACCCACTGCACCGATCCCAATTTTGTCGCCTATTTGCGGCACGTTTTCAAAGTACCTGCCCTTTCCAGCAAGGAGTGAATCATGCAAGCCGTACAGCGTGAGATTGCGCAGCAGCTCAAGGTTCAAGCACCGTTCAACGACCAGGCCGCCCTTGAGGCTGAGGTTTCCCGCCGCATCACTTTCATCCAGGATTGCTTGCGCAATTCCGGGCTCAAGACCCTGGTGCTGGGCATCAGCGGCGGCGTGGATTCCCTGACCGCAGGCCTCCTGGCCCAGCGCGCGATGAAAGAACTGCGCGAAAGCACGGGCGATACAGCCTACCGCTTTATCTCGGTGCGCCTGCCCTACGAAACCCAGTTCGATGAAATCGATGCCACGGCGTCAGTGGACTTTATCAAGCCCGACGAACGCCACACCGTGAACATCGGCCCGGCGGTGAAGGCGCTGGCCAATGAAGTGGCGGCGTTTGAAGGCAAGGCGGCGGTGTCCCGTGATTTCGTGCTGGGCAACACCAAGGCGCGCATGCGCATGGTGGCGCAGTACACCATCGCAGGTGCAGCGGGTGGGTTGGTGATTGGTACCGACCATGCGGCGGAAGCGGTGATGGGCTTTTTCACCAAGTTCGGCGATGGCGCGTGCGACCTGGCGCCGTTGAGCGGGTTGGTGAAGAACCAGGTGCGAGCCATTGCACGGCATTTTGGCGCGCCGGAATCACTGGTCGAGAAAGTGCCGACGGCGGATTTGGAAGACCTGTCGCCGGGCAAGCCGGACGAAGCGTCACATGGCGTGACCTACGCCGAGATCGATGCGTTCCTGCACGGTGAGCCCGTGCGTGAGGAAGCGTTCAAGATTATCTGCGATACCTACCGCAAGACGGAGCACAAGCGGGTCATGCCGTTTGCGCCGTGAGGTGAGACAGGTAGTTTTGTATTGATTATTTGATCGCCATCGCAGGCAAGCCAGCTCCCACAGTTGACCGAATTCCAACATGAGAATGCGGTTGAATGTGGGAGCTGGCTTGCCTGCGATGAACGATGACGCGGTCTTACTTAACCACCACCGTGCCTTTCATCATCGAGATGTGGCCCGGGAACGAGCAGAAGAACGCGTAGTCAGTGCCCGCCTTCAGCTTGGACACATCAAAGCTCACCGAATCTTTCTCGCCAGCACCGATGATCTTGGTGTGGGCGATGATGCGTGCGTCGCCTTCCTTCAGGTAGTTCTTGTCGATGCCTGCGGCCATGCCGTCGGTGGCTACCGGCTGCATGTCGGCGGCCGAGGTCAGGACCCAGTTATGGCCCATGACGTTTTTCGGCAAGCTGCCCGAGTGCTCCAGGTTCACGGTGAAGGTCTTGCAGCTCTTGTCGATGGTGATTTCTTTGGTGTTGAACGACATCTGGTCGGTGGAGTCGACGGTGACCGCGCACTCTGCAGCAAGCAACTGGCCGCTCGCCAGAGTCAGCAGGGAAACAGCAACGAGTTTGGCAAACATGTGAATCTCCAAGGCAGGGTTTAAAAAACGCGTATTGCGACAAGGGTGCCTGAAGCAGGCAGGAATTCTTATGATCTGCATCAACAGATTGTATACAACTTTAGGCTATCAGACTGATCAACACAATCTACCAGCCAAAGTGCAACGACCTGCCTATGATCGGGCCATCACCCACTGGAGCCCGAGCCATGCACCTCAACCAACTGTTCAACGGCCTGCTGGCCGCCTACGCCTGCGGTAAGTGAAGGCCAAGCGCGCTGCTAAGCTGCTACCATGGCAG
The DNA here is from genome assembly GCF_059419385.1 of Pseudomonas sp. GW821-FHT05H12. NCBI lineage: Bacteria > Pseudomonadati > Pseudomonadota > Gammaproteobacteria > Pseudomonadales > Pseudomonadaceae > Pseudomonas > Pseudomonas sp. GW821-FHT05H12. Next base: position 49,290 of record NZ_JBWKRS010000021.1, read on the forward strand.
CCCAAGGCAGCTGCGCGCCGCCACCCTCACCTTCGACCCTAGAGGATCGCCCATGGCCAAACCTAATTACTCCTTCGCCAAACGTCAGAGAGACTTGGCCAAGGAGCAGAAGAAAGAGGAAAAACTGCAACGCAAGAAAGCCGCTGCAGAAGAAGAGGCCAATGGTCTGACCGCCGAAGTTGATGGTGAAGAAACGAACGACGAGACCGAAACACCAAAAGATCCTGCTGAATAATTGATTGTTCCCACGCAGAGTGTGGGAATGATCGCTCATGTGGGAGCCGGGCTTGCCCGCGATGCAGGCGACTCGGTGTATCCGTCAGATCGAGTAGCGGCCATCGCAGGCAAGCCAGCTCCCACACACGCTAGCCTGTCAGGCTCTATTCCAGTGGCATCACCGTCACCCGTACTTCGGGGTCATGGTTCCCTCCCCCCAGGATCACCCCGCGCAACGGCGACACATCCGAGAAGTCCCGGCCCCAGGCCAGGGTGATGTGTTCCAGCGCCGGCTGAACGTTGTTCGTCGGATCAAAATCCACCCAGCCTGACACCGGGCAATACACCGAGACCCACGCGTGGGACGCATCGGCGCCGATCAGCCGTGGCTGGCCGGGCGGTGGCTGGGTGAGCAGGTAGCCACTGATGTAACGCGCCGCCAGGCCCCGTGAACGCAGGCACGCGAGCATCAGGTGGGCAAAGTCCTGGCACACACCACGCCGGCGCTCCAGCACTTCCACCAGCGGCGTGGCGACCTGGGTGGCTTCGGCATCAAAGGTGAATTCGCCGAAGATCTTTTCCATCAGTGCCTGCACGCCCAGTAACAGCGGGCGGCCGGCCGGGAAGCAGCTCTCGGAGAATTCGACGAAGTTCTTTTTCAGGTGCACGTAGGGCGACTCGAAGCGAAAACGGCACGCTTCGATCAACGCCTCGGACATCGGCTGGCTGCCGTAGGTGAGGCTGTCGCGGGTCTGTTCCCAGGCCGGCGATAACTGGAAGTCCAGCGCCGGGCGCGCCAGCACTTCCACGGTCAAGCCGGCGTTGACCAGCAACTCATCATGGGGCCGCTCAAACGCCAGGCGGGTGATCGGGTTGCCAAACACATCCAGCTCATCACGGCGCGACGACGGCTGTGGGCTGATGTCCAGCTGTTGCGAGCTGCAACGCTGCCAGGCACAGGGCCGTGGCCAGAGGTGCGCCAACTGCTGGGCCAGGGACACCGGGCTGTCGTAGTGATAGTGGGTATCGTGGAAAATCTGGTAGCGCGCACTCATCACACCGACACCGTTTGCTGGCTGACATCATCCACATGGGCAAAATGGCGCAACGCCAAACGATCCGACACTTGCCCACTCTCATCGGCCACCGCTTGCAGCAGGTCGGCCAGGCCGTCCAGTGCGGCACGCACGCTGGACTCGCCAAACAACGGGTTCTCCAGGCAGCCCAGGTCGAAACGCGCCAGGCGCTCCACCAACGGGCCCAGGCCGGTTTCCCGGGGCACGCCGAAATCATCATTGAGCCGCCGCAACGTACGGCTGACCAACTTGAGCTGGAACAACACCGCATGGGGGTTCTGCTCGTCCAGCAACAACAGGTCGAGCACCGGGATCAACTGCGGCACCGCCAGGTAGCGCGAGCGGTAAGTGATGCTGCTGTTGCCCAGTTCCAGCAACCACTCAAGCCCCGCCTGGTCGAACACCGCCACGCCGCGCAGGAACGCCGCCAGGCTGCTGCTCAAAAACTGCAGGCGCTCGATGCGCCGGCCCATCATCAGGAAGCGCCAGCCTTCGTCACGGGTCATGTCGTCCAGGGCAAACCCGGACAGCGCCGCCAGGGACATCACCAGACGGTTGAGGAAATCCAGCAACTCGCCAAAGTCCGGGGTGTCGCTTTCCAGCTCCAGCGCTTCGCGCTGCAGCTCGACCAACGCCTGCCAGTTCTCCCGGGACAGCTTGCCGCGCACCTGGGACGCCGCCCACTGCAAGCGCTGCAGGTTGGCGCGCAGGCTCGACGGCCAGTCATCACCGAGCAAGGCCGCCTGCAGGCGCTCGGGCAACTCGCCCTCGTCCGGCAGCAGGCGCAGGGTCTCGCCCAACTCCACCGCCGCCTGCAACGCCAGTGGATCATCGCCGTCCACATAGCGCGCCAGCACGATTCGCAGCCAGCGCGCGCTGTCATCGCAACGCTCGCAATAGCGGCCAAACCAGAACAGGTTTTCCACCACTCGCGACGGCAGATAGGGGTCGCGGCGCACCAGATCATGGGCACCGATGGCGCGCTGGGCACGCCAGTGTTCGCCACCGGCAGCCCGTTCGCCGAGCACCCAGGTGTCCTTGCTGGCGCCACCGCGCTGCATCGACACCACTTCGGCGTCGGCCTCGGCGGCCACACGGGTCAGGCCACCGGGCAGCACCCGGTAACCCTCGTCGCTGGCCACGGCGTACACGCGCATGCCGATGGCGCGGTGTTGCAGGTGGTCATCCACGGTGTGCCACACCGGCGCCTGGGACAGCTGCGCCAATTCCTGGGCGACATAGGCATAAGGCCGCGCCCGCATGCGATCGGCCAGGGCCTGGCGTTGTTCGTCGTTCAAGTCACGACCAAACACCGGGGCAAAGCTTTGCGACGGAAAGGCCGGCTTGATCAGCAACTCCGGCAGCTTTTCCAGCGCTTCGGCCAGCACCGGCGCTTCGCCGCACCACCACGTGGCGATGGACGGCAGGATCAGCTCTTCGCCAAACAGGTAGTAGTTGATCTTCGGCAGGAAGCCCAGCAGGCCGGGGGATTCCAGCACGCCGCTACCCAAGGCGTTGGCCACCAACACGTTGCCCTGGCGCACCGCGTCGAGCAGGCCGGGCACGCCCAGGGCCGAGTCGGTGCGCAGTTCCAGCGGGTCGCAGAAATCATCGTCCAGGCGCCGCATGATCGCGTGCACCCGGCGCAGGCCGCTGAGGGTCTTGAGGAACACGGTACTGTCGCGCACGGTGAGGTCGCCGCCCTCCACCAGCGGGTAGCCGAGCTGCCGGGCGAGGTAGAGGTGTTCGAAATAGCTTTCGTTGAACCGCCCGGGTGTAAGCAGCACGATCAACGGCGGCTGATCATCACCCGGCGCCTGGCGGGCCAGGGTTTCCTGCAGCGTGCGGAAGAACCCGGTGAGGTGCTGCACCTGCAAATCGCGGTAGAGGTCCGGGAACGCACGGGACACGATGGTGCGGTTTTCCAACGCATAGCCGGCACCCGACGGCGCCTGGGTACGGTCGGCCGTGACCCACCAGCGACCGTCGGGCGTGCGTGCCAGGTCCACCGCGTACAGGTGCAGGAACGCGCCGTCGGGGGGCTGGATGCCCTGGCACGGCCACAGGAAATTGTTGTGTCCGAACACCAGCTCGGCGGGCAGCAGGCCTTCCTTGATCAAACGTTGCGGGCCATACAGGTCGGCCAGCACCGCATTGAGCAGGCGCGCACGCTGGGCGATACCGGCCGACAGCTGCTGCCATTCATCGGCGGCCAACACATGGGGCAACAAGTCCAGCTCCCAGGGGCGGTCGGCGCCCTTGGGGTCGGCGTAGACGTTGTAGGTCACGCCGTTTTCCTGGATCTGCCGGGTCAGCAGCGCCTGGCGCTGGGCCAACTGCGCGGGCGTGCTGCGTTGCAGGTGGTCGAGCAGGCGCTGCCAATGAGCGCGCACCTGGCCACTGTCATCCAGCAGTTCGTGATAAGTGCCCGCGGTCAGCGGGTAACGGTCGAGCAAGTCAGACATGGAACGCTCGGCAGAGGCAAGGGGGCTCAGTTTAATTCAAATCCACCGCAATCTACCGTAGGAGCCGGCTTGCCGGCGATCGCGTTGGTTCAGGCAACCTAGCGGGTGGCTGGTACACCGCCATCGCCGGCAAGCCGGCTCCTACAGGGGGATTGGGTTTAGTCATTTTTAGGGGGAAAACGCCGCAGATCGAGGGTCATTGGCAACTCATCGTTGATCACCAGGGCGGGCACCGGTTGTTTCCCGGGGGTGTGCCCCAAGCGGAAAAACCGTGCCATGCGTCGGCTCTCCGCTTCGTTGGCATTCACCGGCAGGCTGTCGTAATTGCGCCCACCCGGATGCGCCACATGATACTGGCAGCCCCCCAGCGAGCGTTGCATCCAGGTGTCGAGCACGTCGAACACCAACGGCGCATGCACCGGGATAGTCGGTTGCAGGCAGTTGGCCGGTTGCCAGGCGCGATAGCGTACGCCGGCGACGAACTCACCCACCCGGCCGGTGGCGTGCAGCGGCACCGGGACGCCGTTGCAGGTCAGCAGGTAGCGTTGCGGCGCCAGCCCGGTGAGCTTGACTTGCAGGCGCTCCAGGGATGAATCCACGTAGCGCACCGTGCCACCCACCGCGCCCTCCTCGCCCAGCACATGCCAAGGCTCCAGGGCCTGGCGCAGCTCCAGTTCGATCCCGCTGACGGCGTAGTCGCCGACCTTGGGAAAGCGGAACTCCAGGTGCGCCGCAAACCATTCGGCACGCAGTGGGTAGCCTGCGGCGTTGAGTTCGACGATCACGTCGGCAAAGTCTTGCTCGATAAAATGTGGCAGCAAGAAACGGTCATGCAGCTCTGTGCCCCAGCGCGCCAGCTTCGGCGGCGCATAGGGTTCACGCCAGAAACGTGCGACCAAGGCACGCAGCAGCAACTGCTGGGTCAGGCTCATGCGTGCATGGGGCGGCATTTCAAAGGCGCGCAGCTCCAGCAGGCCCAGGCGGCCGGTGGCGCCATCCGGCGAGTAGAGTTTGTCGATGCAGAATTCGGCGCGATGGGTGTTGCCCGTCACGTCGATCAGCAGGTTGCGCAGCAGGCGGTCCACCAACCACGGCGGGCAGTCCTCACCGGGCGCAGGCATTTGCGCGAAGGCGATCTCCAGCTCATACAGCGCATCGTTACGGGCTTCATCCACCCGAGGTGCCTGGGACGTCGGGCCGATAAACAGGCCGGAAAACAGGTACGACAAAGAGGGATGGTTATGCCAATAACTGATCAAGCTGCGCAGCAGATCGGGCCGACGCAAAAACGGTGAATCCTTGGGCGTGGCGCCGCCCAGCACGAAGTGGTTGCCGCCACCGGTACCGGTGTGGCGCCCGTCAATCATGAATTTTTCCGTGGTAAGGCGGGTTTGCCGCGCCTCTTCGTAGAGAAATTCGGTGCGTTCCACCAACTCGTCCCATGTTGCGGACGGCTGCACATTCACTTCGATCACACCCGGGTCAGGGGTCACACGAAAGTTGCTCAGGCGCGTATCGGCCGGTGGCTCGTAGCCTTCCAGCAGCACCGGGCAATGCAGTTCTTCGGCCGTGGCCTCGATGGCGGCCACCAGCTCAAGGTAATCCTCGACCCGCTCCAGAGGCGGCATGAACAGGTACAAGCGCCCTGCTCGTGCTTCGGCGCACAACGCGGTGCGGGTCAGCCAGTCGGCGGACTGGTCCACCTTCGGTACGCGCTCATCACTCGGCGCGGGCTCGTCGTGCGTTTGCAGTTGGGCCGTGGTCGGCAGCTCTGGCAGATCCTGATTGGGGTCGGAGGGATGCACGAACGGGTATTCGGCCGCCGTCACCCACGGCTGCGAGGCCAACGGCAGGCGATAGCCCAGCGGCGAGTCACCTGGCACCAGGCGGCAATGATTGTCCCGCAGGTACCAGCGACCACTCTGCCAGCGGTCGTTGGCTGCCGTGCGCGCCAGCGGCAGCACTTGGCCGATGACTTTATCCAGGCCCTGGCTGAACACGTTGCGCAGGCGTTCGCGCTCCAAATCGTCGCTCAGGCGTGGGTCCTGGGCGGTGACGTTTTGCGGCAACGCACCTTCGCGCCACAAGTAGTAGAAATTGTCTTCATAGGCCGGGAACACAAACCGCGCCGGCAGTTTAAGGCGCTCGGCCACGCTGGCCAGGAAGCGCCCGGCCGTCTCGCCGTCAGCGCCGTAATCTTCTTGTTCATCGGCAATCAGCGCGCTGTTGTGCCAGATCGGCACACCGTCGCGGCGCCAGTAGCAGTTGAGCGACCAGCGCGGCAATTGCTCGCCGGGGTACCACTTGCCTTGGCCAAAGTGCACCAGGCCTTTGGGTGCGTAATGCTTGCGCATGCGCTGGAACAACTCGGCAGACAAGCGTCGCTTGTCTGGCCCGAGGGCGGCGGTGTTCCACTCGGCGCCGTCGGGGTCATCAATGGACACGAAGGTCGGCTCGCCGCCCATGGTCAGGCGCACATCGTCCTTGAGCAGGTCGCCGTCGATCTGCCGACCCAGCGCTTGAATCGCCAGCCATTGTTCTTCGGTGTAGGGCTTGGTGACGCGCGGCGCCTCCCAAATCCGCTCAACCGACATCTCGTGGGTGAATTCGCACTCGCAAGGTTCCACCAACCCACTGATCGGCGCGGCAGACGAGGGATCAGGACTACAGGCCAATGGGATATGACCTTCACCGGCGAACAGGCCCGAGGTGGCATCCAGGCCGATCCAGCCGGCACCGGGCAAATACACCTCACACCAGGCGTGCAGGTCGGTGAAGTCCACTTCCGTGCCGGAAGGGCCGTCGAGGGCTTTGACGTCGGCGGTGAGCTGGATCAGGTAACCCGAGACAAACCGCGCCGCCAGCCCCAGGTTGCGCAGGATCTGCACCAGCAGCCACGCCGAATCACGGCAGGAACCGGAGGCGTTCTCCAGGGTGAATTCCGGAGTTTGCACGCCCGGTTCCATGCGGATCAGGTAGCCAATATCCGCGGCCAGGCGCTGGTTGAGGCCCACCAGGAAATCCACCGCCGGCAAAGGCGTACGGTCGATACCCGCCAGGTACTGCGCGAATTTCGGCGTCAGCGGGAGGGTTTCCAGGTACGGCGCCAGCTCACGTTGCTCATCGGCGGCGTAGCTGAAGGGGATTTTTTCGGCGTAGGGCTCCAGGAAAAAGTCGAACGGGTTGAACACCGCCATTTCGGCAACCAGGTCGACTTCGATGCGCAGCTCATCGGTCTTTTCCGGGAACACCAGGCGCGCCAAGTAGTTGCCTTGGGGGTCTTGCTGCCAATTGATGAAATGCTGCTCGGGCAGCACTTTCAGTGCATAGGACAGAATCCGCGTGCGGCTATGGGCGGCCGGGCGCAACCGCACGATCTGTGGGCCGAGTTCGACAGCGCGGTCATAGCGGTAATGCGTAACGTGGTGCAACGCGACATGAATCGACACGGCGGCCTCCTGCGAGCCAGGGCATGGAAACAAAGCGCGCAAGACTTATGCCAGAGCGGCGGTCATTGCGCTTTATCGTAAGACCCGGTGCAGTACAGCACCAAAACGGCGCCGACGGGGGTGCCATGGTGCGAGTGACGCACATATTTGTGGCGCGAGTGTGAAGCGGGGTGGGGAATCTACCCAGTCACAGGGATTTGTGGCGGGCAATCACGGCTTCACGCAGGTGGCGCACTTCGCGCAGTTTCTGACGCATTTCGCGATGGCGCTGGCTGTTGAGCAGTAGCAGCCCGATTAACGGGAACAGCAAGCTCAAGCCAAACATGAGGCGGTGCGGTTGATCACTAAAGGTTGGCAATACACCCAGAAAGCAGAGCCCCAGTAGCCCCACCAGCGGCCGTACCCACTGCGGGTATCCACGGGCAATCATGAAGTTGCAATGCACAATGACCAAGGTGAGTGCTATGCCTCCCAGGAAGGAATACTTGGCGTTGTCCTCCATGGAAAGGCGGGGTAAGTAACTGTCGAAAAACTGCGGCACCGCAAACACCAAGGTAAAAATGGAGGCGAATATCGCCCCCATGAAAACCGGAAAGTAGGTCGATAGAAAGCTGCGGATACTGGGAAACTCACTCATTGCTCGGCTTCCTCATACAACCCCACCGCAATCGTGCGCACGTTCCCCGAAACCGCGCTGCCGGTGAAGCCGATGGCTGCGCCCAAGGCATCCTTGATTTGCGTCACAGTCGCGTGCTTGACCTCGGTGGGCGTGAACCGTTTTGGCAGCTCGCCCGACAGTTGCTTCAACTTGATCATCTTCGATGTCAGGCGTGGGTCGTTGATACTCAATAGCTCCTTCGTGAGTTTGGCACGCTCCTGACGGTTCAAGCCACGGAGCACCTCTCTCACACTTTTCCCGGTGGTCGCCTTGTTCAGCCGGACCAGTTTGAGCGTCGCCAGTGACGATGCACCCACCCCGACCAACGAGGCGGCATCCAGCGCAATCATGGTGTATTGGTACCACTCTTCGCTGTCGAGCTGATCATTCTTGGCAGGGTTGCGGATTTCATTGACAGTGCGATAGCCGCTGGCAAAACACTGCACTGAGCTGGCTGCGGCGGCGGTGTAGCCGAGTGCCACGACCACCGAACTGGCCCCCGCCGAAAACGGAACCGCGACGGAACCACTGAGCACCACAATCCATCCGATCACCGCTCCTGCACACGACAAGGTGGTATTGACCGCTTCGCCCACTAATCGCGATTCGCGGGGGTTGTCTTGCACCTGCTGAGCGAATTGCGTCGGTGCGATGTACTTCTGCGCCTCACGCAGGATCAACCGCTTGGGCGCGATGCTGCAGATGGGTTGGAATTCGCGCAGGGTCACCACGTTAAAATCGGCGTCGATGTACACGACACCCGCGCCGACGATGGCGGGATCGGCGTCGATGGCCGCAAACAGGCGCGGTAGGTTGATCTGACTTTCAATGCGCTGGCGCGCCATGAATTGGGAGCGGTTGGAGTCCATGCCGATGGTGGCCAGGGGGTTGCCCATGAGTGTTCTTCCTTGACGGTGTTGGTGGCCGTGCTGGCCCCATCGCCGGCAAGCCGGCTCCTACAGGGGAACGCGTTCCAAACGGTGGGAGCGGGCTTGCCGGCGATGGCGATTCAATAGGCGCCACCTTAACAAACAGGCTCGCCAGCGAATAGAAAGCAAAACGCCAGCACGAGGCTGGCGTTTTGTTTATTCAGGCTGCGATCAACGCGGCACGACGGGCTTGCGCGCAGGCTTGCCGCCCTTGCCCTTCGCGGCATCGCTGCGCTCCTTGGCGGCCTGCTTGTTGCGTGCCTGGGCCGCAGCCTTGGCTTGTTCGCGCTTGTCCCACGGGTTGCTGCCATCACTGCCACGCGGCGGCAGGCCGGTGTGCTGGGTGAGGATTTTGGTGGTGGTTTCCTTGGCGACCTTGTGGCTGCCAGCCGGCGTCGAGTTCTTGCGACGGGCGCTCTGGTAGCTGTCGGTGCTCGGCTGGTGCAGCGGGATCAACTGGTCCTTGCCCGGCCCGATCAGGTCGGCGCGGCCCATGCGGGTCAGCGCTTCACGCAGCATCGGCCAGCCTTTCGGGTCGTGGTAGCGCAGGAACGCCTTGTGCAGGCGGCGCTGCTCCTCGCTCTTGACGATGGTCACCGCGTCGCTCTTGTACGTGACCTTGCGCAGCGGGTTTTTGCCCGAGTGGTACATCGCAGTGGCGGTGGCCATCGGCGACGGGTAGAACGCCTGCACCTGGTCGGCACGGAAGCCGTTGCCCTTGAGCCACAGGGCCAGGTTCATCATGTCTTCGTCGGTGGTGCCCGGGTGGGCCGCGATGAAGTACGGGATCAGGTACTGCTCCTTGCCCGCTTCCTTGGTGTACTTCTCGAACATGCGCTTGAACTTGTCATAGCTGCCAATGCCCGGCTTCATCATCTGGTTGAGCGGACCTTCCTCGGTGTGTTCCGGGGCGATCTTGAGGTAGCCACCGACGTGGTGGGTGACCAGCTCTTTCACGTACTCCGGCGACTCCACGGCGAGGTCGTAGCGCAGGCCGGAGGCGATCAGAATCTTCTTCACACCCGGCAACGCACGGGCGCTGCGGTACAGCTGGATCAGCGACGAGTGGTCGGTGTTCAGGTTCGGGCAGATGCCCGGGAACACGCACGATGGCTTGCGGCATGCGGATTCGATTTCCGGGCTCTTGCACGCAATGCGGTACATGTTCGCGGTCGGGCCGCCGAGGTCGGAGATCACGCCGGTAAAGCCCGGGACCTTGTCGCGGATCTCCTCGATCTCGCGAATGATCGACTCTTCGGAACGGTTCTGGATGATGCGGCCTTCGTGCTCGGTGATCGAGCAGAAGGTGCAGCCGCCGAAGCAGCCACGCATGATGTTCACCGAGAAGCGGATCATGTCGTAGGCCGGGATCTTCTCCTTGCCGTACGCCGGGTGCGGAACACGGGCGTAAGGCATGCCGAACACGTAGTCCATTTCTTCAGTGGTCATAGGAATGGGCGGCGGGTTGAACCACACATCCACCTCTCCGTGCTTCTGCACCAGGGCGCGGGCGTTGCCCGGGTTGGTTTCCAGGTGCAGCACGCGGTTGGCGTGGGCATAAAGCACCGCGTCGTTGCGCACTTTCTCGACCGACGGCAGACGGATCACGGTCTTGTCGCGGGTCATCTTCGGGCTGGCCAGGATCTGCACGACCTTGGCTTCTTCCGGATCGTCCTGCGGACCTTTTTCCTGCTCGATGGCACAGGCCTGGGTGTCCTGGGTGTTCACGTACGGGTTGATGATCTTGTCGATCTTGCCCGGACGATCGATACGGGTGGAGTCCACTTCGTACCAGCCCACCGGCGTGTCACGGCGGATAAACGCGGTGCCGCGCACGTCGGTGATGTCTTCGATCTTGTGGCCCCACGACAGGCGCTGGGCAACTTCGACAATCGCGCGCTCGGCGTTGCCGTACAGCAGGATGTCGGCGGTGGCGTCGATCAGGATCGAGTTGCGCACGCGGTCCTGCCAGTAGTCGTAGTGAGCGATGCGGCGCAGGGAGGCTTCGATGCCGCCGAGTACGATCGGCACGTTCTTGTAGGCTTCCTTGCAACGCTGGCTGTACACCAGGCTGGCGCGGTCCGGGCGTTTGCCGGCCATGCCGCCAGGGGTGTAGGCGTCGTCGGAACGGATTTTCTTGTCGGCGGTGTAGCGGTTGATCATCGAGTCCATGTTGCCGGCCGCGACGCCGAAGAACAGGTTCGGCTCGCCGAGCTTCATGAAGTCGTCTTTGGACTGCCAGTTCGGCTGGGCGATGATCCCGACGCGGAAGCCCTGGGACTCCAGCAGCCGGCCGATGATCGCCATGCCGAACGAGGGATGGTCAACGTAGGCATCACCGGTGACGATGATGATGTCGCAGGAATCCCAGCCAAGCTGATCCATCTCCTCCCTGCTCATGGGCAGGAATGGCGCTGGACCGAAACATTCGGCCCAGTACTTGGGATAGTCAAATAACGGCTTGGCTGTTTGCATGACGGTGACCGGTGTTGAGATGAAAAATCGCGGGCGCGGAATATAGCACAAATTTTGACCAATTCCGACGGCAATGGTCGGCTTTTAAAGACAATAATAAGTACCGCCTGAACGGGTCTCCCAATGCCTAGAGTCGCTCGATTCTTTTTTCGAGCGACGACCATGGCGACTCCTGCCACCCACGCCCCCAGCGTTATACCGTCCAGTGAATACTGGAGCGAGCTTCAGGCCCTGAATGTCATTGAAGGTAACCTGAACACCTTCATGGGCAAACTCACCCCGGCACAGCAACAAGACTACCTGCGTCTATGCAAGGAACACATCAGGCATGAAACAACCCTGAGCCTGGCAATCAACAGTTTCTATAGTGACCTCAACCGACAAATGCTGGAGTCACTGGAAACCGCACTCCGGCTCAAGACCGGCAAAACGATAAATGCGCGTACCACTTATCTGAAAACACGTGTTCGGCAACTGCCAATTCCTGCAAGCGATTTACCGGAGATTGACGACAACGACGCGTTGAGCCAGCACGTTCAGATGTTCAAAGAAGACCTCGCCGTTCGTGAGTACGAAAGGTCCATGACGTTGCTGGAAGCGGCACAGCGCAACTTCGGCTTTACCGCTTACTTTTCGACAGAAGAACAGAACGCCAGCTACATCAGCGACAATAGCCTTAACGTGTCCGAATTTGTTGAGGTTGCGCGGCAAACCGACCTGGGCAGACAAGTCACCGATTTCATTGAACAGAACTACACAGCACGGTTATCTGCCCCGCTGTTCTCCTTGCACGCCACCAAACTGTCGCTGGCCCTGCATGACGCCTGCCGCACAACGCAGCCATGGGGCATCGACGCGCAGGAATTCAACCGCCTCAATCGGCAACTGTCCGATAACACCTTCAACTGGAGTACCTACCAGATCGATGCAGGCGGTGAAAAAATCACCCTGCCGTTCTTTACCCGACGCTTTGAGACCCCCCAGGGCACACGGGTTTACAGCTATTTCCCCGACCGCCCAAACGGCGCGTTTCGTCGTCATTTTTCCGTGGCCGACGCCGTGGAAGGCTTGCAGCTGCAATTGCGCAATGACGTGAACCTGGAAACGTTCAATTGGTTTATCAAAACCCTTTCGCTGAACAACCAGGAAAAGCTCAGAACGTTCATCAAGCCGCTCACCGTCAACCGCGATAAGCTTTACTGGCACGCACGCCTTTTCTACGACCTGTTCACCAGCAAAACCCCAAACCGGGAAAAATTGCTGATCGAACCCTACGGTGTGGCACCGCACTCATTGATGCACACGCTGGCGATCAGCCTGTCGTGGCCAATCCAGTCCGACCTTGTACGCCTGGCCCGCAACACGCGCCTGGCCGATCGCGAGGCTGCACTGGGCTTACTCAAATATGTGGTCAGCGAAACCTTGTCGATGCTGCTGATCCCGGTACCCGGCGGCGTGACAGGCTTGAGCAGGGTCATGCTGTTCGCCACCCTTGGTACATTGACAGCCCAGACCGTAGAGGCAGTGAGCGCCTTGCGCCAGGGGCGCCAGGCCGAGCTGATCCAGGCGGTAAGCGATATCTTCGATCTGGTGGTCAGCGCACGCCTTCAAGGTGTGGGCGCTCGCTTGTCACAACACCGGAACCGGCAGTTGATGCACACCCTGGGTTCGCCCAAAGCAGGCATGCAGGGTGCTGGCAGCCCGGGGTTGTGGTTCATGCAGGCCTATACCCAGGTTGATCCCAAAACCCTGGAGGGTCTCGAAGCGAACGAGCAAGGGCTGTTCGAGCGCGCCGGCCAGCACTTCATCAAAATCAGTGTCGAAGGCCAGGACAAGGTGGCCAGGGTTGCACGGGACAGTGTCTCAGGACGCTATCGCCTGACCCATCAGACCGCCGCTTTCGAGCCGTTTGTCACTTACCACCCACAGCACAAACGCTGGACGCTGGACCCTATCGACACGCAGCCACTCAGCGACCATCAGCTCCTGCAACGGATACTGGCCCCAACCGAACAGGCTCTGTCACTGGACGGCTGTCGCAGGGCACTGGATGTGGCAGGCATTGATCGCCGGCAATTGCTGAATGCCTGGGCAGGCCATGAAACACCCCGCTGGACGTTCACCCAAGCCATCGAGGAACAGTATCTGCGCGAGCAAATCCGGTTGCTGCACAGCGCACTCCAACAGCCGGACACGCGCCTGCCGGCGATCGCCGATCAACTGTTGCCTGCACTGCTGGCCGACATCAGCCGTTGCGACCTCGCTATTTATCAACTTGACGGCACCACGCTGATCACCCGGCATTCACCTGTGCTCGCCGTCAACGAACGGGCTGCACCGGTGATCGAACTGCTGCAGACCGGCGACGGCGACTATCGCACGCGAGCGCCTACCTCCCCCCCTGACACACTGCTGCATCTGGCAGTAAAGGAATACGAGCGACTGAACCCCGGCGCAACCCTGGGCAAAACCGGGATCAACGCTCAGGACCAGCACCTGGCGAATCGCCTGTTGGAGGTGCGTAAAACACTGGGCGAGCACCTTGGCCAACATCTTGACGAGGTGTTTCACGCGCTGTGGCGCGGTCTGCCGCGCGGGCAACTGGCCGTAAGCAATGGTGCCCGACGGTTCGCACCGACAGACAGACCCATCGAGCAGTCGGTGAGCCACACGTTGCGGCGCCGCTTCCCTGACCTTTCCCGCAGCGCAGCGGATGAGCTGGCGCGCCTGCATCCTTCATTGACCGCTGGCGACTACTCCCCCATCGACGCGCCCGCTCGCGCCGCAATCCATGCGCACGTGAGAGAGAGTCGCGTGGTCCAGGCACTGGGCGCCTTGAGCGATTCGGCTGGCATCGGCCTTGATCAGCACAGCGAAGCCTTGTTCTGTCATTTGCTGCCATTGCTGCCGAACTGGCCGACCAACCTTGCGATCCAGGTTTACCTGCCGACCTATAATCACGCCGGCCACGTGACCGGGCGCGGCCTTTTATTGGACACCTACGGCCATCCGGATTCGGACACGTTTGTGATGCTGGTCAAAGATGGCCGCAAGTACGCCGGCTACCTGCAAGACAGCGGCGATGTGCAACTGCCGCCCGCCACTGAAAACAGCCTGGTCAGTGCCACCCTTCGCACCCTCACTGACGCGCAACGCAACAGCCTGGGCAGGGGCATCTATGATCGCGCTGGATTAGTCACGGATGTCATGCAACAAGCACGCGTACATCGTGACTATCTACCTGACGTCCTGCCGCCTTCCCCACAGCTGCCTCTTTCCAGCCAAACACTGGCCGATTGGCGCGCCTTTGACACGCACCAAGTCGCACAACTGCCCGATGTCGACGGCATTTACACAATCGCCGGTCGAAAATACGTCAATGTTGATCAGAAAGCCTATCAAGTAATGCTCGACCTTGATGCCTCGACTGTCGATAACAAGGTCTGGCGCATTGTTAAACCTCAAGATCCGGTGGCGCTGGAGAGCGAGAATATTTACCGTGCCAGCCGCAGCGGCGAGACCCGTGCTATCACGCGCAATACTGCCAATTTGTGGGTCACGGCACTCGTTGGTGCCCTCGGCGGAATGCGCCGCACTGCACAGCGGCATGACATCAAGGCCTTCTTGATGCAACGTTATGAGCCCATTCGGACGGCCTTCAACGGCTTGGTTTCTTCTGGTACACGGTTTGACGAACTATTGGCACTGGCGCAAAAACACCCTGAAGGCAGCGATGCCGAAACGGCCGCACTGGTAGCGCTTGAAGTGCACACTATCAGGCACACACGCCTGCAGGAGAGCTATGTCAACTCGCTGATTGAACACAAGGACTGGTTGGTACTGCTCAAGACAGGAGGCCTGTACAAGGAAGAACTGGTGGAGCAACAGACCCTCCGAGTCGACTTCCTGAACAAGCTCATGGTCATCATGGACCTGCGTGGTCGCCAGGTTGTCGAGCAAGACATCACCGCTGAGACGTGCAAGAAGGTCCTGGCCCACATGAACAAAAAACTCGAAATTCTGCAAAAGCGCAAGGAGGTGATCGAACAGATCCGCAAACTGTCACGCAGCGATGCCGAGAAAATGGACCGCATCAATGCTGGCCTTCCCGATGAAAACAAGGTGCAAGTCACGCGTTTCAACGTGCTGAACCGCCTGCTCACCGACAATCCCAAGGCCCCTCCTACCATCGGGATCGATACCGCCATGGCCATTCATTGGGTGACGGAGGACCTGCCGAATATCCCCGAACGCTCCCAACCCGTGGCGTTGCGCCTGGCGCTGGAGCAGATCGCGGTGGAGAAACCCGACTATGTGGCACTGCTGGGTACGGTTTCCCCGGAACGGATCGCATCGGTCAACGGCATCCTCGCGATCATCGACACCTATGAAACCCAACTGGAAAACCGTATTACCCAACTGCATGAAAAACTGGCGAGCAATCAGGAGTTACCGGCCTACGATCAGGACATCGATTTTGATTTTATCCCGGCGCAACCTGCTGAAGCCCCCGGGCCGGCCACTGTCCGGAAGATGTTTCGCACACGGCGCAACGGTGCCTACAAAGTCATGGTGGGCATCAAGGAAACCGCAGCGGATGGCAGCGTGACGGTAACCGTGGATGATCCGTTCAAGCTGGATACAGCACGCCGCTATGAGAAAAAGGCTGGCGAATGGCAACTCGTGGAGGTCGCTCTCAGCCCGCCGGCCAAACCCTTGCTGGCAGGACAAGCCGACGCCCTGCTGGCAAAAGTGGATGACCATGTGGCACTGGCGCGAGCCAACGAACGTAAAAAACACTACCCGACCAATATCTACGAGTTTTTGAGCAGCAAGGCCAACCAGCTGAGCGAACTGGCGCATAAACTTGAGGGCTCGGACGTAGACAGCGACAGGATCGCGCGCTTGAAGGCGGGCAGTAACCGTTTGATGACGGAAGGTCGCGACCTGCTGATCCGTATGTACAAGAACAAAGACGTGCTCAATGTACAGCGTCTGGATTATCTGCTCGACAATGCCCAGCTCAGGGTTGTCAAAACACTGAACCGCAAATCGCTGGGCAAGGGTAATGAGCGCTCATATCTGGATGTGTATGGGATCAACGACGCCGCCGACAATACGCCGCTATGGGAAGCACATTTCCATTACGACCGCCTTGATCGCCCGGCGCTGGACTACATGATCAAAGGCGGCCATTTGAAAACTCTGGCGCAAAGCCGACAGGGCAGCGACTTTCAGCAACGCGAGGAGCAAGCGGGGCGTGCTCATCAAGCCATTTGGCGTGAAGCAATCAGCTTGAAAGTTGCACAAAAGCTGTTTGAACGCGTGCCGTAGGCGTGACGGTTACTCGTCGTCATCGAAGTTGTAACTGCCCGGTGCAAGGTTTTCGAAGCGGGTGTATTTGCCAATGAACGCCAGGCGGATGAAACCGATCGGGCCGTTCCGCTGCTTGCCGATGATGATCTCGGCAATGCCTTTGTGTTCCGTTTCGGGGTGGTACACCTCGTCGCGGTACACGAACATGATCACGTCGGCGTCCTGCTCGATCGCACCCGATTCCCGCAAGTCGGAGTTCACCGGGCGCTTGTTGGGACGTTGTTCCAGGGAGCGGTTGAGCTGGGACAGCGCCACCACCGGGCAGTTGAATTCCTTGGCCAGGGCCTTGAGGGACCGGGAGATCTCGGAAATCTCGTTGGTGCGGTTGTCACCACTGGAACCCGGGATCTGCATCAACTGCAGGTAGTCGATCATGATCAGGGCGATGTCGCCGTGCTCACGCACCAGGCGGCGGGTACGCGCGCGCATCTCGGAGGGGCTGATGCCCGCCGTGTCATCGATGAACAGCTTGCGGTCGTTGAGCAGGTTGACCGCCGAGGTCAGGCGCGGCCAGTCGTCGTCTTCGAGTTGGCCGGAACGGACCTTGGTCTGGTCGATACGACCCAGGGACGACAGCATCCGCATGATCAGCGATTCACCTGGCATCTCCAGGGAGTACACCAGCACGGCCTTGTCGCTGCGCAACACGGCGTTTTCCACCAGGTTCATCGCAAAGGTGGTCTTACCCATGGACGGACGGCCGGCGACGATGATCAAGTCGGCGGGTTGCAGGCCGCTGGTCTTCTCGTCGAGGTCGGTGTAGCCGGTGGAAATACCGGTGATGGCCGCGTCGGTGTTAAACAGCGTGTCAATGCGGTCGATGGCCTTGGTCAACAGCTCGTTGACGCCCACCGGGCCGCCGGTTTTCGGGCGGGCTTCGGCGATCTGGAAGATCTGGCGCTCGGCTTCGTCGAGGATCTCTTCGGCGGTGCGCCCTTCCGGGTTGAAGGCACTGTCGGCGATCTCGGTGCTGATGCCGATCAGCTGGCGCAGCGTGGCCCGCTGGCGCACGATCTGGGCATAGGCCTTGATGTTGGCGACGGACGGCGTGTTTTTCGCCAGCTCGCCGAGGTAGCCCAGGCCGCCGACCTGGGAGGTCTGGCCTTCCTTGTCCAGCTGTTCGGCCAGGGTCACCACGTCGATGGGTGAATTCTGGTCGGCCAGCTTGGCGATGGCGCGGAAGATCAGGCGGTGGTCATGGCGATAGAAATCACCGTCCGAGACTTGATCCAGCACGCGCTCCCAGGCGTTGTTGTCCAGCATCAAGCCACCGAGCACGGCCTGTTCGGCCTCGATGGAATGCGGCGGCACCTTCAGGGCAGCGGTTTGCAGATCGTATTGCTCAGGAGCTGAAATATCGTTCATGGCCACTTGGAATTTGGGGTTTGTAGAAAAACAAAAGGCACGACCTGTAAACAGGATCGTGCCCGATGTTAACCGCCTGGCACGCGAGGTGCCAGTCAGTTAGGTGCGACTTAAGCTGCTACCACGACAACGCGTACGGTGGCTTCAACTTCGGCGTGCAGGTGCACGGCTACGTCGAATTCGCCTACGTTGCGGATGGTGCCGTTCGGCAGACGAACTTCGCTCTTCTGCACTTCAACGCCGGAGGCGGTCAGTGCATCAGCGATGTCGTGGGTGCCGATCGAACCGAACAGCTTGCCTTCGTCACCAGCGGTGGCAGTGATAGTCACTTCCAGCTCAGCCAGTTGGGCAGCGCGAGTTTCGGCCGAAGCTTTTTTGTCTGCTGCTGCTTTTTCCAGCTCAGCACGACGCTCTTCAAACGCAGCCAGGTTGGCAGCGGTTGCAGCGGTGGCTTTGCCGTATGGCAGCAGGTAGTTACGACCGTAGCCGGCCTTAACGTTCACTTTGTCGCCCAGGTTGCCCAGGTTGGCGACTTTTTCCAGAAGGATCAGTTGCATGTGAAAATCCTCTAACTTTTAACCTTCACCGTTCGCGTTATCGGCGTCTTTCGACGCCAGACGACCGCGAAAATCAATCAGGCCGTCGACAATGGCCAAGACCACGAGTAACGGATAGATCAGCTGCATGAACAGCAACAGCGTGACGTACAACCCCACCAGCCAGAACTTGGCAAGGCGCTTTCGCGCAACGAGCCCATGAATCAGGGCCAGCCCGGCAAACACCAGCGGTACGCTGCAAATCGGCGCCAGCAAGGCCATCTGTGGACCTAACTTCGGCCCGACAACCATGCACGCCAGCAGCAACATCGCCGGCCCCGCGGGGATCCTGATATCGCGAAACTCGCGACCAAAACCACCCGGGTTGTACAACAACGCCTGCCAATAACGCCCAAGAATCAGGCTCAGCACGCTAACGACCTGCAACAATGCCGCAATCAGGCCGGTCAGGACCGGTGCAATCAGTGACGCAAGTTGCGCTCGCTCATCTACCTCCAATTGCTGGTAGAGATCCCCGAGGGCCAGCGGCAGGATCTTGACGATCTCCTGTGCCAGCACCTCGATTTGCGGGCGGAAAGCCGCGCCAAGCATCACTGAATACACCAAACCCAATGCCACGCTGACCAGCAGCGTACGGACCCAGGACTCACTTGCGCGTAAAACCAACGCAAGGCTCGATGACCCCAGCAGTACCAGAAGTACTCGTGGATCACCAAATTGCAGCCACCAGATCAAGGCCGGCAACAATCCCAGGGCAAGAACGCCAAAGGCGTCCTTCAAACCGCGCCGCAGCAGCACAAGGCAACCTGCGGCAGCACCTAACCAATAAAGCAACGGCAATGCCGCACATCCGGCCACTACCAGAGTGGCCTGCACGCGACCGCGCATGATGAACTCAGCTAAGGCGCGCATGCATTCAATCCCTTACTACTTGTCGACTGCCCGGTCTCAGCGGCCGTGGCTGTCGGTGTAGGCCAGCAGGGCCAGGAAGCGGGCGCGCTTGATAGCGGTGGCCAGCTGACGCTGATAACGAGCTTTGGTACCGGTGATGCGGCTTGGAACGATTTTGCCGGTCTCGGATACGTAGGCTTTCAGAGTGTTGAGATCTTTGTAATCGATCTCTTTCACGTCTTCAGCGGTGAAGCGGCAGAATTTACGACGACGGAAGAAACGTGCCATTTGATAGGCTCCTTAAAAGGTCCGTGGATTACTCGTCAGCGTTATCGCTGTTGTCGCTGTCATCACCATCAACGCCTTCGGCGTCGGAGTGCTCAGGACGGTCGCGACGCTCACGGCGCTCACTGCGGTTTTCTTCAGCCTTGAGCATCTCGGATTGGCCGGTAACGGCTTCTTCGCGACGGATGACCAGGTTACGGATCACTGCATCGTTGTAGCGGAAGTTGTCTTCCAGCTCGGCCAGGGCCTTGCCAGTGCACTCAACGTTCAGCATCACGTAGTGAGCCTTGTGAACATTGTTGATTGCGTAGGCCAGTTGACGACGGCCCCAATCTTCCAGACGGTGGATTTTGCCGCCGTCTTCTTCGATCAGCTTGGTGTAACGCTCAACCATGCCGCCGACTTGCTCGCTTTGATCCGGGTGGACCAAAAAGATGATTTCGTAATGACGCATGAATGCTCCTTACGGGTTGTAGCCTGCCGCTCAAAAACGGTCAGACAAGGAGTGAATGACACTTATGGATCTTGCCGCGGGGAGGCACATAGGCGCCTGCCAGGAAGGCAAGGGGCGCAATTGTAGAGAAGGGGGAGAAAGGGCGCAAGGTGATTGGTGATTATTTGAACAATCACCTAAACACCAAAAACCATTGCAGGAGCCGGCCTTTGTGGGAGCCGGGCTTGCCCGCGATGCAGGCACCTCGGTCTTTCAGCAATACTGAGGTGATGCTATCGCAGGCAAGCCAGCTCCCACACAAGCCGGCTCCTACAGGTTGAGGCAGTTATTTCTTCGGCTTGGCCTTGGCGCCACGCTGGCGCTGGGCTTCGAACAGGCACACGCCGGTGGCGACCGACACGTTGAGGCTGCTGACGCTACCGGCCATCGGCAGGTGCACCAGGTAGTCACAATGCTCACGGGTCAGGCGGCGCATGCCTTTGCCTTCGGCACCCATGATCAGGATGGTTGGGCCGGTGAGGTCCTGGTCATAAATGCTGACCTCAGCCTCCCCCGCCGTGCCCACGACCCACAGGCCGCGCTGCTGGAGTTTTTCCAGGGTGCGCGCCAGGTTGGTCACGGCCACCAGCGGAATCACCTCCGCCGCGCCACAGGCCACTTTACGCACCACGGGCGTCAGCGTGGCAGACTTGTCTTTTGGCACGATGACCGCCAGCGCACCAGCAGCATCCGCCGAACGCAGGCAGGCGCCGAGGTTGTGCGGGTCGGTCACACCGTCCAGCACCAGCAGCAGCGGCGCGCCTTCGGTACGGTCGAGCAGCTCGTCGAGCATCGCCTCGCCCCAGACCTGGCTCGGGCTGACATCCGCCACCACGCCCTGGTGGACGCCTTCGACCCACACATCCATCTCGCGGCGCTCGGCCTGGCCGATGGCAACCTTGTTTTGGGTGGCCAACTCGACCAGCGCCTGTACGCGCGGCTCGCTGCGACCTTCTGCCAACCACACCTGCTTGACGCGCTTAGGGTGGTGACGCAGCAGTGCTTCTACGGCGTGGACGCCGTAGATTTTTTCCAGACTCATGACTTGGCCTTAGGTTTGCGCGACCCGCCGCTCTTGGCAGGGGCCGAACCCGCTTTGGGCGGGCCTTTACGGTGTTTACTTGGCTTGCTCGACGGTTTTTCCGACCCGTGGGACTTTCCCCCAGACGCCGCTTTACCACCGCTTTTGGCTTCGTTGAGCAACTGCTGCTTCAACTCGCGGCTCTTGCGCACTTCGGCATTTTTTGCCGCAGCGTCGCTTGGGCGGTAGGCTTCAGGGGCCTTGTCCTTGGCAGAAGAACGGCGAGCCGGCTTGGCTGGCGCAGGCTCGGTGGCTGCTGCTTTCGCAGGCGCATCTTTGCCTTTGGCGGCCGGCGTCGCGGTTTTGCTGCCGCGGTTTTTACGGTTGCCAGGCGATTCGGCCGGCTTGTCGGACATGCCGAAGTCGATCTTGCGTTCGTCGAGGTCGACGCGCATGACCTGTACTTCCACCGTGTCGCCCAAACGGAAGCTGCGACCAGTACGCTCGCCCGCCAGGCGGTGATGCACAGGGTCGAAGTGGTAGTAGTCACCCGGCAAGGCGGTGACGTGCACCAGGCCTTCGACGTAGATATCGGTCAATTCAACGAAAAGACCAAAGCCGGTCACGGCTGTGATCACGCCCGGGAACGACTCGCCCACGCGGTCTTTCATGAACTCGCATTTGAGCCAGTTTACCACGTCGCGGGTGGCTTCGTCGGCGCGGCGCTCGCTCATCGAGCACTGCTCGCCCAACTGCTCCAGGGCCGCTTCGTCGTACGGATAGATCCGCGCCTTCGGAATGGTCATGGCACCGGCGCGCTTGACGTGCGGGGTGTTCTGCTTGGAGTGGATCACACTGCGGATGGCGCGGTGCGTGAGCAGGTCCGGGTAACGACGGATCGGCGAGGTGAAGTGGGTGTACGCCTCGTAATTCAGGCCGAAGTGGCCCTGGTTATCCGCGCTGTACACCGCCTGGCTCAGGGAGCGCAGCATGACGGTCTGGATCACGTGGTAATCCGGACGGTCCTTGATGCTGGCCAGCAGAGCCTGGTAATCCTTCGGCGTCGGGCCGTCCTTGCCTTTGTGCAGGGACAGGCCGAGCTCGCCGAGGAACGCACGCAGTTTTTCCAGGCGCTCCGGCGGCGGGCCGTCGTGCACGCGGTACAACGCAGGAATCTCGTGCTTTTTCAGGAATTCAGCAGTGGCCACGTTGGCGGCCAGCATGCATTCCTCGATCAGCTTGTGCGCGTCGTTGCGCGTAGTCGGGGTGATCGCGGCGATCTTGCGCTCGGAACCGAAGACGATCCGGGTTTCCTGGGTTTCAAAATCGATCGCGCCACGGGTGTGACGGGCGCCCAGCAACACCTTGTACAGCGCATACAGCTGCTTGAGGTGCGGCACCACGCCAGCGTATTCGCCACGCAAAGCCTTGGCTTCGCTGGTCTTCGGCGCTTCCAGGATGGTGCTGACCTTGTTGTAGGTCAGGCGTGCCTGAGAGTGAATCACCGCCTCGTAGAACTGGTAGTCGGTCATTTCGCCGGTTTTCGAGATGGTCATCTCGCACACCATGGCCAAGCGGTCGACTTTCGGGTTCAGGGAGCACAGGCCGTTGGACAATTCCTCTGGCAGCATCGGAATCACGCGCTCGGGGAAGTACACCGAGTTGCCACGCACCTGAGCCTCGGCATCCAGCGCTGAACCGATCTTCACATAGCTGGAGACGTCGGCAATCGCCACGTACAACTTCCAGCCACCGGAGAACAGGCGCAGCTTGCCTGGCTTGGCTTCGCAGTAAACGGCGTCGTCGAAGTCGCGGGCGTCTTCACCGTCGATGGTGACGAACGGAAGATGGCGCAGGTCGATGCGCTTCTCTTTGTCCTTCTCTTCCACTTCAGGCTTGAGCTTGCGGGCTTCTTTGACGACAGCTTCAGGCCAGACGTGGGGGATATCGTAGGTGCGCAGCGCCACATCGATTTCCATGCCTGGCGCCATGTAGTTGCCGACCACTTCGATCACGTCACCCTGCGGCTGGAAGCGCGGGGTTGGCCAATGGGTGATTTTCACCTCGACGAACTGACCGATCTTGGCGTTGGCGTTGCGGCCCGGGGTGATCAGCACTTCCTGCTGCACCTTGGGGTTATCCGGCACGACAAAACCAATGCCACCTTCTTCGAAGTAACGACCGACGATGGTCTCGTGACCACGGGACACCACTTCGACGATCACGCCTTCACGGCGACCGCGACGGTCGAGGCCGGACACGCGTGCCAGGGCGCGGTCACCGTCGAACACCAGGCGCATTTGCGCGGGGCTCATGAACAGGTCGTCACTGCCATCGTCCGGGATCAGGAAGCCGAAGCCGTCACGGTGACCGGCGATGCGGCCCAGGATCAGGTCGAGCTTGTCCACGGGCGCGTAAGTGCCACGGCGGGTGTAGATCAGTTGTGCATCGCGCTCCATGGCGCGCAGGCGGCGGCGCAGCGCTTCGAGTTGGTCTTCGGTGGTCAGACCGAATTCTTCAACCAGCTGCTCGCGGCTAGCAGGCGAACCCCGATCGGCGAGATGCGCCAGGATCAGTTCGCGGCTAGGAATAGGGTTTTCATATTTTTCCGCTTCACGAGCGGCCTCGGGATCGAGGGACTGCCAATCGGCCATTAGAGAGTTTTCACCTTGTCTATATGCGGGTTAGTTTGGCATACGCGTATTGAAACGGGAAATTTCAGGCATCAACAAGCGTTTAAAAGCCCTTTCCGGCCCCCGCAGTGCACCTTGCATGACCACTGGCGAAAAATTCCAGGCTTTTTTCATGGCAGGGGTTTACAGCTCAAAATCCCCTCCGTATAGTGCGCGCCATCGACGACGGCAACGTTGTTGATGCTGCCCAGGTGGTGAAATTGGTAGACACGCCAGCTTCAGGTGCTGGTGATCGCAAGGTCGTGGAAGTTCGAGTCTTCTCCTGGGCACCAATTTCAAACTCAAGGTTATGCCTTGAGTCTCCAAAAACCCGCGAAAGCGGGTTTTTGCGTTTCAGGCCTTTGATTCTTAACGAGATTTTTGATTTATATTTTCGAATCAGGGGTTTACAGATCAAAAAGCCCTCCGTATAGTTCGCTCCATCAACAGCGCAAGCGTTGTTGATAAGCCCAGGTGGTGAAATTGGTAGACACGCCAGCTTCAGGTGCTGGTGACCTTACGGTCGTGGAAGTTCGAGTCTTCTCCTGGGCACCAAATTCAGATCAAACCCGCGAAAGCGGGTTTTTTCGTTTCCGGGGTTTGAAAACTTACTCCCCTATTCCCTCCTCGTCCGCACCTGAGAAACTTTATCGTTTATCCTTGCAACGATTTGTTGCACTCAAGTGAGGAAAACCCCGGATGATGATCCGCGATACCCGTCTCAAGACATCCCTTCTGCGTGGCCTGACCATCACTCTGCTCGGCCTGACCCTGCTCTCTCCTACCGCCCACTCCGCCGACAAAGTCTCCCTGACCTTGTACAACGGCCAGCATAAAGAAGTCGGCGACGAGCTCGCCAAGGCCTTCGAAGCCAAGACCGGCATTCACGTCAACGTGCGCAAAGGCAGCAGCAACCAGCTGGCCAGCCAAGTCGTTGAAGAAGGCGACCGCTCCCCTGCCGACGTGATCTACACTGAAGAATCACCGCCTCTGAACAAACTCGGCGAGCAAGGCCTGCTGGCCAAGATCGACGCCAGCACCCTCGACGTGCTGCCCAAGGATTACGTAGGTGCCAACGGCGACTGGATGGGCGTGACCGCACGCACCCGCGTCGTGGCCTTCAACCCCAAACTGATCGCTGAAAAAGACCTGCCCAAGTCAGTACTGGATTTCGCCGGCCCCGAGTGGCAAGGCAAGGTCGGCTTCGTGCCCACCAGCGGCGCCTTCCAGGAACAGGCCGTGGCCATCATCAAGCTGCACGGCCGCGAAGCTGCCGAGGAATGGCTGACCGGCCTGCGTGCATTCGGCAAGGTGTACAGCAACAACATGGTCGCCCTCAAAGCCGTGGAAAACGGCGAAGTGGCCACCGTGCTGGTGAACAACTACTACTGGTTCGCCCTGAAGAAAGAAAAAACCAAGCTGGACTCCCAACTGCACTACTTCACCGACGGCGATGTCGGCGGCCTGATCACCGTGTCGTCCGCCGCCGCGCTCAAATCCAGCAAGCACCCCAAGGAAGCTCAGCAATTGCTGGCATTCATGGCCAGCGAAGAAGGCCAGCGCGTGATCACCAACACCTCGGCCGAATACCCGTTGCGCAAGGGCATGGAATCCAACCGTGGCCTCAAGCCGTTCAGCGAACTGCAACCGCCGAAAGTCACCCCGGCGGACCTTGGCAATGCTGAAGAGGCCCTGGACCTGGAACGTGACGTTGGCTTGAACTGATGAACCCATCGTTGACCGCCCCCACCCTGCGTGGGGGCTTGAGCCCCAGGCGCAAGCGCCCGTCGATCTGGCTGCTACTGCCGGTACTGTTGCTGGTAGGCCTCAGCCTGCTGCCGCTGGTGTATGTCGGGCTCAAGGCATGGCAAGCCGGCTGGACGCAGGCGCTGCATCTGTTGTGGCGGCCATATGTCTTCGGGCTGCTGCGTAACACCTTGGCGCTGATGGTCGGCGTCACAGTGACCTGCGGTGTGATCGGCCTGTCACTGGCCTGGCTGCTGGAACGCAGCAACCTGCCGGGGCGACGCATCTGGGGTGTGATTCTGTGCCTGCCGTTTGCGGTGCCCGCATTTGTCAGCAGCTTTACCTGGGTGTCGCTCAGCGCGAATTTCGAAGGCCTGGGCGGCGCGATCCTGGTGATGAGCCTGTCCAAATACCCGCTGGTGTTTCTGCCGGTGGCAGCGACATTGCGCAATCTTGATCCCTCCCTGGAAGAATCGGCCCGCACCCTGGGGCTGAATCGCTGGGGCGTGTTTTTCCGCATTACGCTGCCACTGCTGTGGCCTTCGCTACTGGCCGGAGCGCTGCTGATCGCGTTGCACATGCTGGTGGAATTCGGCGCCCTGTCGATCATCGGCCTGCAGACCTTCACCACGGCGATCTACCAGCAGTTCGAACTGGAATTCAGCAATGCCAACGCCGCAATGCTGTCGGCGGTATTGCTGGTGATGTGCTTGACGCTGCTGTGGCTGGAGCTGCGCGTGCGCGGCAAAGGCCGACACGTGCGCATCGGCCAGGGCGCGGCGCGGCACGCCGAACAAGTACGGCTGGGCAAGTGGGCGCCGCTGGGGCAACTCTTTTGTCTGGTGCTGGCAATCATCGGCAGCGGGATTCCGCTGGGGATGCTCGGTTACTGGTTAGCCGTGGGTTCGTCAGCAGCATTTCCGGTAGCCGAAATTGGCGAGGCATTGCTGTCGTCACTCGCGCTGTCCCTGGGCGGCGCGGCGTTGTGCCTGGTATTGGCGGTACCCGTCGGGCTGCTGGTGGTGCGCTATAAAGGCCAGTTGGCGATCTGGGCCGAACGCCTGCCTTACCTGCTGCACGCCCTGCCCGGCCTGGTGATTGCACTGACGCTGGTGTATTTCGCCCTGCATTATGTACCGGCGCTGTATCAGACGTCGGCACTGCTGTTAATCGCGTATGCGCTGCTGTTTTTGCCGCTGGCCCAGGCACCGATTCGCACGGCACTGAACAAGGCCGCGCCACAATTGGAAGAAGCGGCACGTACACTGGGAGCATCGTCATTCAGTGCGTTCTGCCGGGTGACGCTGCCAATTATCTTCCCGGCGCTGGGCGCTGCATTTGCACTGGTGTTTCTGGATGCGATGAAGGAATTGACTGCCACCTTGCTGCTGAGTCCGACGGGCCTCAATACCCTGGCGACAGCGGTGTGGGCGCATACCTCGAATGTGGAGTTCGCGGCGGCGGCGCCTTATGCGGCGTTGTTGATAGTGGTGTCGGGGTTGCCGGTGTATCTGCTCACGACGCGGATGTATTTGAGCCGTTAAGACCGCTATCGCAGGCAAGCCAGCTCCCACCTTTGGAATGCATTCCCCTGTGGGAGCTGGCTTGCCTGCGATGAGGCCGGAGCAGACAACCTCAGGCTCGAAACTGCCCCAGACTCGCCTTCAACTGCGCCGCCAACCCATCCAGCACCTTGCCACTGGCCGTGGTCTCCACGACCGCCTGCGCCGCACGCTCGGCCTGGGCATGAATCACCTCGACCCGACCACGCACCGCATGGGCGCCCTGAGCTTGATGCTCGGCCGCACGCGTCGCCAAACCAATCGCCGCATGCACCTGCTCCACCGAAGCCTGCACCGTCTGCTGCAGGCGCACGCTGTCACGCAGCACCAGCAACCCTTCGCTGGCCTGGCGCCCGGCCTTGCCGATGGTTTCCACCGCCTCACGCGCACCTTGCTGCAACGCCACGATATGCGCCTGGATGTCGCCGGTCGAACTCTGGGTCTTGCTCGCCAGCGCACGCACTTCGTCCGCCACCACCGCAAAACCGCGCCCGGTCTCACCGGCACGCGCCGCCTCGATTGCCGCATTGAGGGCGAGCAGGTTGGTCTGCTCGGCGATGCCATGGATCACCGTCAACACCACTTCAATCTGCTCGCTTTGCTGCGCGAGCCGCTCGATCACTGTGGACCCGGCCTGCACCTGCCCCGCCAACGCTTCGATCAAACTGCCGACTTCCGCCGAAGTGCGTGAGTTCTCATCCGTGGCCTGGCGAATATCCACCACCTGTTGCAACGCCGCCTGCATGGCGTGACTTTCAGCCTGGGCTTCATCGGCCATCTGCGACAACGCGCGCAGGCTCTCGGCCACTTCATCACGCTGCAAACCCGCCGCCGCATCGGCCCCGGCATTGCGCAGGGTCATCGCGCCGATTTCCACGCCGGTACGCTGGGCCACATCGCCCGCCTCACGCACGATCGGCTGCAACTTATCGACAAAGCGATTGACGGCCGACGCCATGTCGCCGATTTCGTCTTTGCTGCTGATCTGCACACGCTTGGTCAGGTCGCCCTCGCCCGCGGCCAAGTCGTCCATGGCCGCGATGAGTAGCTTCAAACGGTTGACCACACGACGCCCCAACACGATGGCGATCAGCAGCAACACACCAAAACCCACCAGCGCCAAGCCCATGCCGATGCGCCAGCGCAAGGTGCCCGCGGCGTCCTGCACGGCGCTGCTGGTGTTGGCGGTCATCTGGGTGGCGGTGGCTTGCGCGGACTGCAGGCGCGCGCCCATGGCCGCAGCACTGTCGGCCGCTGCGCCCTTGAGGCTATCGCCAACCAATTGATCACCACTGGCGATCAGCGCAGTAAAACGCTTGTCCAGCGCGGCCAAGTCGGCCTCCACCGCTGCGGTGGAAACCCCCATGCGCACCTTGCCGATCTCCACGCCATTGGGGCTGATGGACGCTTCGACGTAGAACACGGAAGGGTCATCTTTCGCCGCATCCAACACTTTATCCAGGGCACGGTCGCCCTTGCCCTTTTCCAGCAGCGCCTGATTGATCGGGTTTTCACGGTTGAGGTAGCGGGTCAAATGCTCACCCGCCGCGTCGTCATAGACCACGAACAGCACGTTGGGATTGCGCTGCGCACGCCGGGCAAACTCCGACAACGTCGGCACGTCGCTGTCCCACATGGCGCGGGGTGCCACCGAGGCCAGCAGCTGTGCCATGTCATTGGCAGAGTCTTTCAGGTCTTTTTCAAGGGTCGCACGCAGTTGCTTCTGCTCTTCCTGCAGGCGAGTCGAAAGCCCCGCAGTCAGGCGCTGACGTGTGCTGGTCGACAGGCTGTCCAGGCTGGACGTCACTTCCTTGCCGGCTTGCGCCAGCTCGCCAGAGAGTTTCTGGCTGTCGATACCCAGGCGATTGCCCAAATCCGCTTCCAACGCAGTGACGGTGCTCCGCGTCAGGGCGACGGCCACCAGCACCTGCACCAAAAGAGCGATACCTAGGGTAACGAACACCGGCCGCAACAGCCGGCTTTGTAACAATGAGAGAACGGCAGACACTGGGAATCCCTCCACCACGGGTGCCATTAATTTGATAGCACCGCGAAAGAAAGAACCATAGCAAGGGTCGTGCCGTTTGCCAGCCAGAAACGACAAAGGGCTCCCGAAGGAGCCCTTTGCTTTCTACATCAACAGCTTATTAAGCGAACGGGTGACGCAGAACGATGGTCTCGTTGCGGTCCGGGCCCGTCGAAATAATGTCGATTGGCGCGCCGATCAGCTCTTCCACACGCTTGATGTAAGCGCGAGCGTTGGCTGGCAGCTCTTCCAGGGTCTTGGCGCCCACGGTCGATTCAGTCCAGCCCGGCACTTCTTCGTACACAGGCTGCAGGCCTACATAGCTGTCAGCGTCGGTCGGAGCAACGTCTTTGCCCTCTGTATCTTTGTAGCCAATGCAGATGTTGATGGTTTCCAGACCGTCGAGTACGTCCAGCTTGGTCAGGCAGATGCCCGAGATGCTGTTCACATCGATAGCGCGACGCAGGATAACCGCGTCGAACCAGCCGCAACGACGAGCACGGCCAGTGGTGGCGCCGAACTCGTGGCCTTGCTTGGCCAGGTGCGCACCGACTTCGTCGAACAGCTCAGTCGGGAACGGACCGGAGCCTACGCGTGTGGTGTAAGCCTTGGTGATGCCCAGGATGTAGTCCAGGAACATCGGGCCAACGCCCGAACCGGTGGCAACGCCGCCAGCGGTGGTGTTGGAGCTGGTCACGTACGGGTAGGTGCCGTGGTCGATGTCCAGCAGGGAGCCTTGGGCGCCCTCGAACATGATGTCCTTGCCCGCGCGACGCAGGTCGTGCAGCTCAGCGGTCACGTCCAGCATCAGCGGCTTGAGCAGTTCAGCGTATTCCTTGCACTCGGCCAGGGTCTTTTCGAACTCGATGGCCGGTTCTTTGTAGTAACCCACCAGCATGAAGTTGTGGTAATCCACCAATTCACGCAGCTTGTCTTCAAAGCGCGGCATGTTGAGCAGGTCGCCTACACGCAGGCCACGACGTGCAACCTTGTCTTCGTAGGCCGGGCCGATGCCACGACCGGTGGTGCCGATCTTCAGCTCGCCACGGGCCTTTTCACGGGCCTGGTCCAGCGCAACGTGGAAGGACAGGATCAGCGGGCAGGACGGGCTGATACGCAGACGCTCGCGCACCGGTACGCCTTTCTCTTCCAGCTTGGTGATCTCGCGCAGCAGGGCGTCAGGTGCAACCACCACGCCGTTGCCGATCAGGCACTGCACGCCTTCGCGCAGTACACCCGACGGGATCAGGTGCAAGACGGTTTTTTCGCCATCGATGACCAGGGTGTGGCCAGCGTTGTGGCCACCTTGGTAGCGCACTACGGCGGCAGCATGTTCGGTCAGCAGATCAACGATCTTGCCTTTGCCCTCATCACCCCATTGGGTGCCCAGGACTACGACATTCTTACCCATAACACTTGTCCTCATTCGCGCAAACTTGGTGCCGGCGATGGCCGGCAGGAAAACTCAAGAAGCCAGTGGCGATACTTGCCAAAGCCCGTTCTGCAGAATCAATTGCTGGTCGCAGTCCGCTTCACGGGCGGCGGCCAATGGCTGCCCAGGCAAGGCCTGGACGACACGCTGACCCTCACTGCGCAACTGGCAAACCCGCTGCCAGAGTGCTGCGTCCGTACTGTCGGGCATCCAGATGCCACCAGACGGTAGCTCGACCTCAGCACGCCCCAGGGTCACCAGGGTTTTCAAATCGGTAGAAAAGCCAGTCGCCGGACGCGCGCGACCGAAGTCAGCGCCGATATCGTCGTAACGACCGCCTTGGGCGATGGCTTGACCAACACCCGGCACAAACACCGCGAACACCACACCGGTGTGGTAGTGGTAACCGCGCAACTCACCCAGGTCAAAGTACAGCGGCAAGTCCGGGAACCGCGCCGACAACTGCTCGGCAATCGCCAGCACGTCGTCCAGCGCAGCCAATACCGGCGCCGGCGCATTGGCCAGGCGCTCGCGGGCGGCTACCAGCACTTCACGGCCACCGCACAGGTTCACCAGCGCACGCAGCATGTCAGCCAGGTCGGCAGGCACGCCAGCGGTCAGCGCGATGACTTCATCGATGGCCTTGCGTTGCAGAGCATCGAACAACTGTTGCTCCACTTCACCGGACAAACCGGCCGCACGGGCCAGGCCACGGTAGATACCGACATGGCCCAGGTCCATGTGCACATCCGGCACGTCAGCCAGTTGCAGCATGGCCAGCATCAAGCTGATCACTTCAACGTCGCTGCTCGGGCTGGCGTCGCCGTACAACTCGGCGCCCAACTGGATCGGGCTGCGGGACGACGACAAGGCACGCGGCTGTGCATGCAGCACACTGCCGGCATAGCACAGGCGGCTCGGGCCTTCACGACGCAGGGTGTGCGCATCGATGCGCGCCACTTGCGGGGTGATGTCGGCACGGAAGCCCATTTGCCGGCCCGATTGCGGGTCGATGACCTTGAAGGTGCGCAGATCCAGGTCCTGGCCCGCGCCGGTCAGCAGGGATTCCAGGTACTCGATATGGGGGGTCACGACAAACTCGTAACCCCAGCTCTGGAACAGATCCAACACCTGCCGACGCGCTACTTCGATGCGCGCAGCTTCCGGTGGCAGTACTTCTTCGATGCCATCTGGCAGCAGCCAGCGGTCTACCGTTGCCATTACGCCATTCCCCTATGATCCGGGCGGCCAGCCCTCGGCCGAGCCTTGAGTGAAGCAGAAAATGCCCGGCCCCTGCATAAACAACGCGCAAGAACGACGTGACGAATGGCCTGCTAGCGGCCTCGTCGGGCACTTTCCTCGAAAAACCTGTGGCGTCTGCGCGGCCAAACAACAATCAAACATGCAGACGCAAAAAAGCCGGGAATTTCCCGGCTGCCGCATCATACACCCGTTTTCTGAAAGGATCACCCCGCCAGGCGTTTTAGCCGCCCGACGGAGTGGGTCCTACACAGTGACGAGCTGATTACTTGGCTTTTTCCAGGTAGCGGAAGAAATCGCTACTTGGGTCCAGCACCATGACGTCGGTTTTGTTCGCGAAGCTTTCACGGTAGGCACGCAGGCTACGGTAGAACGCGTAGAACTCCTGGTCCTGGCCGTAGGCCTTGGCGTAGATCGCCGCGGCTTGAGCATCGCCATCACCACGGGCCTCTTCAGACTCGCGATAGGCTTCGGCCAGCAGTACACGGCGCTGACGGTCGGCATCCGCACGGATACCTTCAGCCAGTTCGTTACCCTTGGCGCGGTGCTCACGGGCCTCACGCTCACGCTCGGTGCTCATACGCTCGAACACGCTGCGGTTCACTTCTTTCGGCAGGTCGATGGCCTTGACCCGGACATCGATCACTTCGATGCCCAGCTCTTTTTCCGCCATGGTGTTGAGCGAACGCGTGATGTCAGCCATCAGCGCGTCACGTTCACCGGAGACCACCTCGTGCAGGGTGCGCTTACCAAACTGGTCACGCAGGCCCGATTCCAGACGGCGCGACAGACGCTCGTCGGCAATCTGCTTGAGGCCGGAAGTCGCGGTGTAGAAACGCTCGGCGTCCTTGACGCGCCACTTGGCGTAGGCGTCAACCATCACGGCTTTCTTTTCCAGGGTCAGGAAGCGTTGTGTCGGTGCATCCAGCGTCATCAGGCGGCCGTCGAACTTGCGCACCTGGTTAACGTAAGGGACCTTCACATGCAAACCTGGCTGGACATCCGCCTGCACCACACGACCGAATTGCAGCAACACCGCGCGCTCGGTCTGAGACACGATGTAGAAGCAGTTCCAGGCAGCGATGACCACGACGACACCCACAATCAGGGCTGTCAGCGATTTATTGCTCATCAACGACTCTCCCTGGTACGTGTTTGCTGTTGCAGCAAGTCTGCGGCCGCACGGGCGCTCGCTTCATTGGCAGCGGCATTCGAACTGGTGGACGGCGCGCTGGTACCGCTACGGCCCCCTTCGATCATCTTGTCCAGCGGCAGGTACAGCAGGTTGTTCTGCCCACCTTTGCTGCCGGTCACGAGAACCTTGCTGGTGTTGCTGAAGACTTCCTGCATGGTGTCCAGGTACAGACGCTCACGGGTCACTTCAGGTGCCTTGCGGTACTCGGCGACCAGCTTGGTGAAGCGATCCGCCTCACCCTTGGCGCGGGAGACCACTTCGTCACGGTAACCGTTGGCATCCTCGAGGATACGCTGGGCCTGGCCACGGGCTTCCGGCACGACGCCGTTGGCGTAGGTTTCAGCCTGGTTGCGCGAACGCTGCTCGTCTTCACGGGCGCGGATCACGTCATCAAAGGCTTCCTGCACTTCACGCGGTGCCGCTGCGCTCTGTACGTTCACCTGGGTAACGGTGATGCCGGTGCGGTAGGTATCGAGGAACCGTTGCAGGCGCTCCTTGATTTCGCTGGCCATCAATTCACGACCTTCCGTCAGCACCTGGTCCATCGCGGTAGAACCGACGACATGGCGCAGGGCGCTTTCGGTTGCGTGTTGCAGGCTGATTTCCGGCTGATCGACGTTCAGCACGAAGTCCTGCAGGTTGCTGATCTTGTACTGCACGGTCAGCGGCACTTCGACGATGTTCTCGTCTTCGGTCAGCATCTGGCCCTGCTTGGTGTAGGCACGCTCACGCGTGACGTTCTCCATGTACTTCTTGTCGATCGGCGGGAAATAGATGTTCAGGCCCGGCCCGACCGTCTCGTAGTACTTGCCGAAGCGCAGCACCACGGCTTGCTCCTGCTCGTCCACGACGTACACGGCGCTGTACAGCCAGACGGCCGCCAGCACGACAAGGCCCAGGCCGAGCAGGCCATAGCCACCGCCCTTGCCTGTGCGACCGCCGTCGTCACCACCACGTTTTTTTCCACCACCGAACAACCCATTCAGGCTTTCCTGCAGCTTTCGGAAGGCCTCGTCGAGATCTGGTGGCCCCTTGCGGTCGCCATTATTGCGGCGTTTACCACCCCAAGGATCCTGATTATTCGAGTTGCCACCCGGCTCATTCCAAGCCATAGCGCTCTCCATCTGATAAAGCAAAGACGCACCCACGGCGCGCCGACCAATGCTACAGAATGCCTGCTACTGCGGCACAACCGCTTTCGGAGGCTTTTATTGCAAAGTGTGTTGTTCGATGAACTCCGTCGGCACCACGCCTTCACGGCTGACCAGCCGATTCAGCTCCGAGCGCGGCAATCGAACGGCCAGCAAGCTGACACCTTCTTCGTCGTGTTCTTCTTTCTGTACCGCGCCCAACTCGAAAAACTGTGCACGCAGTCGAGCAAAACGCTGGGGCAAGCGCAAGGTGCCGACGAACAAATCACTGCCGAGCAACTCGGCGATGGCTTGCTCGAGCAGTTCCAAACCACTGCCATCACGCGCCGACAGCCAGACCCGCTGGGGCTTGCCGTTTTCGTCGCGCTGGATTTGTGGCTCAACGCCTTCAAGCAAATCGAGTTTGTTATAGACCTCGAGGATCGGCAAGTCCTGGGCCCCAATCTCACCCAATACCAGCATCACCTGCTCGATCTGCAACATGCGATCCGGTTCGGCCGCATCGATCACGTGCAACAGCAGGTCGGAATTGCTCGACTCTTCGAGCGTAGACCGAAATGCCTCGACCAGCTTGTGGGGCAAGTGACGGATGAAACCCACCGTATCCGCCAGGACAATCGGCCCAAGGTCAGCCAGGTCCAGACGGCGCAAGGTCGGATCAAGGGTGGCGAAGAGTTGGTCGGCCGCATACACGTCGGACTTGGTCACGTTGTTGAACAGCGTGGATTTGCCGGCGTTGGTATAGCCCACCAGGGAAACGGTCGGGATATCCGCGCGGGAACGGCCGCGGCGCGATTGCTCGCGCTGGCTGCGCACTTTCTCCAGGCGGCCCTTGATCTGGCGCAGGCGAACCCGCAGCAGTCGACGGTCGGTTTCCAACTGGGTTTCACCCGGACCGCGCATGCCGATACCGCCACCTTGACGCTCAAGGTGAGTCCAGCCACGAACCAGCCGGGTGCTCATGTGGTCAAGCTGGGCCAGTTCTACCTGGAGCTTGCCTTCATGGGTGCGGGCGCGTTGGGCGAAAATATCGAGAATCAGGCCGGTACGGTCGATCACGCGACACTCGAAAACACGTTCGAGGTTACGTTCCTGACTGGGCGTGAGGGTGTGATTGAAGATCACCAGATCGGCTTCTTCGGCATGAACCAGGTCGCGCAGTTCCTCGACCTTGCCGCTGCCAATCAGGAATTTGGCGGTTGGCCGATGACGCGGCACGTTAAAAAACGCAACGGTCTCGGCGCCGGCCGAATTTGCCAACTCCTGAAACTCCTGCGGATCTTCGCGCGCCTCAGGGTCCTGTCCATCCAAGTGAACGAGGATGACTCGCTCACCACCACCGTGGCGCTCAAAGAACAAAGGAGACTCCTATCAGGCGTTACCTGGCTCAGCGTCAGCTGCATCATCACCGGTAGCGCTAGGCAGACGGATTGGACGAACTGGAACGACTGTCGAGATAGCGTGCTTGTAAACCATCTGGCTGACGGTGTTCTTCAGCAGGATCACGAACTGGTCGAACGACTCGATCGTGCCTTGCAGCTTGATACCGTTGACCAGATAGATGGAAACCCCCACTTTCTCTTTACGTAAAGTATTCAAGTAAGGGTCTTGTAGCGAATGCCCTTTTGACATGTGCCGCACTCCTTTAAGGATCAATAATAAAAAATCGGAAAATAGATAGCTTATGGCCGTCACACCCCCAAGGATAGACGGCAATTGCAAGGACTCAGCTCAATATGGAGACCGTTCCCAAGTATTTCAAGGCGCGTGACAGATTGTCGCTGTCCAGGCTGTCCAGCCAGTGCAAATCGCTCCAGCTGCGCAACCAGGTGAACTGGCGTTTCGCCAATTGGCGCGTGGCAATGATGCCGCGTTCCTGCATTTCGGCTGACGTCAGCTTGCCATCCAGATGATCCCAGACTTGGCGGTAGCCTACAGCACGTATCGAAGGTAACCCTGGATGCAGGTCACCTCTGGAACGCAGAGCTACGACCTCGTCCACAAACCCCTGTTCCAACATAATTGTGAATCTTTGTGCAATTCGTTCATGCAGCACCTGGCGATTTGCCGGAGCGATGGCCAGATTCGCCACAGTATAGGGCAATTGTGACGTGCCAGATGCGCCTGCGTCAGCACTTTGCGCACTTTGTTTCAGCCGATGTTCAGTCATGGTCTGCCCGCTCACCCGCCAGACTTCCAGGGCGCGCGTCAGGCGCTGGGGGTCATTGGGGTGAATACGGGCAGCGGACACCGGATCTACCGCAGCCAACTGGTCGTGCAGGGCCTGCCAGCCAAGGCGTGCAGCCTCTTCTTCAAGCTCGGCGCGCACCTGGGCGTCGGCGGGCGGCATATCGGCCAACCCCTCCTGCAAAGCCTTGTAGTAGAGCATCGTGCCGCCCACCAGCAGCGGGATATTGCCGCGCGCGGTGATCTCGGCCATGGCCGCCAGGGCATCGGTACGAAAATCCGCCGCCGAATAGCTCTCGGACGGGTCGATGATGTCGATCAGCTTGTGCGGATACTGGGCCAGCAGCGCTTTGGACGGCTTGGCCGTGCCAATGTCCATGTCCCGGTAAACCAGGGCAGAGTCGACACTGATCAGCTCGCACGGCAGCACCTTGGTCAGCTCGATCGCCAGGTCGGTCTTGCCGGCGGCCGTGGGGCCCATCAGGAAGATGGCGGGGGGCAAGGCACTCATCAGCGGCCGCGCAGGAACAGTTTGTCCAGATCGTCCAGGCCCATCTGGGTCCAGGTCGGTCGGCCATGGTTGCATTGCCCGCTGCGCTCGGTGTTTTCCATGTCGCGCAACAAACCGTTCATTTCCGGCAGCGCCAGGCGGCGATTGGCACGGATGGCGCCGTGGCAGGCCATGGTGCCGAGCAATTCGTTGATGTGGGCCTGGATGCGGTCACTGGTGCCGTACTCCATCAGGTCCGCCAGCACGTCGGCGACCAGGCGGTTGGCCTCAGCCTGCTTGAGCAGCGCGGGAATCTGGCGGATCGCCAGGGTTTCCGGGCCCAGGCGTTGCAGCTCAAAGCCCAGGCTCTGGAACACGCTGGTGTGTTCTTCGGCACAATCGGCCTCACGCTGGCTCACGGCCAGGGATTCGGGCACCAACAGCGGCTGGCCGCTGAGGCCTTCGCTGGCCATGGCGATCTTCAGGCGCTCGTACATGATCCGCTCGTGGGCGGCGTGCATGTCCACCAGCACCAGCCCATGGGCGTTTTCCGCCAGAATGTAGATGCCCTTGAGCTGCGCCAGCGCGTAACCCAGCGGCGGAATATCCCCGCCACCTTCTGGCAAGGCAACAGGCGCGCCCGACTCGGCACCGGGCAGCGGTGCGAAAAACTCGCGGTACGCCGCTTGGGC
This sequence comes from Pseudomonas sp. GW821-FHT05H12, assembly GCF_059419385.1. Lineage (NCBI taxonomy): Bacteria > Pseudomonadati > Pseudomonadota > Gammaproteobacteria > Pseudomonadales > Pseudomonadaceae > Pseudomonas > Pseudomonas sp. GW821-FHT05H12. The sequence goes on from NZ_JBWKRS010000021.1 coordinate 86,959, forward strand.
CTCGGCCACCGGCACCGTCGACTGCGGACGCGGGGTGTATTGGTACTGATAGCCCGCACCCGAGCCAGAACCTGGCGCGCTATACGACGGCTGTGGCGCAGGCGACTGCAGCAAGTTGCCCGCCAGGCTCATTTCGCCTTGGGGGCCGAACTCGCCGGCTTCCGGGCCGCTCGGCCGCACCACGGCCGTCACAATCGGCGCAGACAACTGGTCATCCGGGCGCACATCACCCAACGCGCGGTGCAAGGTGCCGTAGAGGAAGTCATGCACCATGCGCCCATCACGGAATCGCACTTCGTGCTTGGTCGGGTGCACGTTGACGTCGACCACCGAAGGGTCGACCTCAAAAAACAGCACAAACGTCGGGTGCCGCCCATTGAACAGCACGTCGCGATAGGCCTGGCGCACCGCGTGGGCCACCAGCTTGTCGCGCACCGCACGGCCGTTCACGAAGAAGTACTGCAAGTCCGCCTGGCTGCGGGAGAACGTCGGCAAACCGACCCACCCCCACAGGCGCAGGCCATTGCGCTCGATTTCAATCGGCAGCGCCTGCTCCAAGAAGCCCGAGCCACAAATCGCCGACACCCGGCGCGCACGCGCGGCATCGTCATGGGCTTCGTGCAGGCTGAGGATGGTCTTGCCGTTGTGACGCAGGTGAAATGCCACGTCAAAACGCGCCAAGGCCAGGCGCTTGATGACTTCTTGCAAGTGATCGAATTCGGTCTTTTCAGCCTTGAGGAATTTGCGTCGCGCCGGGGTATTGAAGAACAGGTCGCGCACTTCCACCGAGGTACCCACCGGGTGGGCGGCCGGCTGGACCCGCGGCGCCATGTCACGCCCCTCGGTTTCCACCTGCCAGGCCTGATCGGCGCTGCGCGTGCGCGAGGTCAGCGTCAGGCGGGCCACGGAACTGATGGACGCCAACGCCTCACCACGAAAACCCAGGCTCATCACGCGCTCAAGGTCTTCCAGATCGCGAATTTTGCTGGTGGCGTGTCGGGCCAAAGCCAGCGGCAAGTCATCGGAGGAGATGCCGCTGCCATCATCGCGCACGCGCAGCAGCTTGACGCCGCCCTGCTCCACATCCACATCAATACGCTTGGCGCCGGAGTCGATGCTGTTTTCCAACAGCTCCTTGATCACCGATGCCGGGCGCTCAACCACCTCGCCTGCGGCAATCTGGTTGGCAAGACGCGGGCTGAGCAGCTCGATGCGCGAGCCGTTGTTCAAGACTGATTCGCTCATTACTGCGCCGCCAATTCAGTGCCGGGGATGGTCAACACCTGGCCGACTTTCAACTCATCGGTTTTCAGGTTGTTTGCACTGCGCAGCGTTGCGGGTGAAACCTGGAAACGCACCGCCAACATGGCCAGGGTGTCGCCGGGCTGCACGCGATGATCACGCGGGCCCTGGGCGATTTTCCCGGAGTCACGCAGCCAGGCAATGTAGGTGCCCGGTGGCGGGTTTTGCTGGAAGAACTGGCGGATACCCGCGCTGATCGAACGCGCCAACGCCTGCTGGTGGCTTGCGCTGGCCAGCTTGGACGCCTCGTTGGAGTTGGAAATAAACCCGGTCTCCACGAGGATCGACGGGATGTCCGGCGACTTCAACACCATGAACCCGGCCTGCTCCACGCGCTGTTTATGCAGCGAGGTCACGCGACCGATGTTGCTCAACACCTTCTGACCGACGTTCAGGCTGGAGGTCAGCGACGCGGTCATGGACAGGTCGAGCAGCACGCCGGCGAGCATCTTGTCCTTGTCGTCCAGGGACACGTTGCCGGCCCCGCCGATCAAGTCGGAACGGTTTTCGCTGTCGGCCAGCCAACGGGCGGTCTCGGACGTAGCACCGCGATCCGACAAGGCAAACACCGAGGCGCCGAAGGCGGCAGCCGAAGGGGCGGCGTCAGCGTGGATCGACACAAACAGGTCGGCGCCTTTCTTGCGCGCGATCTCGGTACGGCCGCGCAACGGAATGAAATAGTCACCGGTACGCGTCAACTCGGCACGGTAGCCTTTCATCGCGTTGACCTGGCGTTGCAGCTCACGGGCGATGGCCAGTACCACGTCTTTTTCATGCTGGCCGCGGGAACCGGAAGCGCCCGGGTCTTCACCGCCGTGACCGGCGTCGATCACCACGATAATGTCGCGCTTACCAGCCGGTGCCGGTGGCGGCGGAGGCAATTTAACCTGCGGCTGCGACGGGTTGACCGGCACGGCAGGTACGGTCGCTACGCTCGGAGGCGGAGCGGGTGGCGGGTTGGCATCGGCGGCGTTGTCGAACAGGTCGACCACCAGCCGGTTGCCATATTGCGCGTTGGGCGCCAGCACAAAGCTTTTCGGGGTCACGGTCTTTTTCAGGTCGATCACTACGCGCAGGTCGGTCGGCGTGCGCTGGGCCGAACGCATGGCAGTAATCGGGGTGTTGGCGGTGGAGACTTTCAACGGCGCGGCCAGGGTCGCACCGTTGATGTCGATCACCAGGCGATCAGGTGCCGTCAGGGTAAAGACACTGTGCTGGACCGGGCCAGACAGGTCGAACACCAGTCGCGTGTTATCCGGCGCACGCCACAGGCGAACACTTTTCACCTGTGAAGCAGCCAGAGCATTGACAGTCATTGCCGCAAGCAACACCCCTACGACAGCAACCAACGCGCGAAAGCGCATACCTAACCCCACCAATTATTTGAATTCCAATGCCAAAGCGGCGCACCACGACTGGCCGCGCGCGCTCTGGGGCAACAACTTCAGCTGACGTCCGTGCTCATGCGGCGTAATGGTAATGGTCAGGTCCGGCTTTGGCAAAAAGCCTGTGCCTTTATCTGGCCACTCGATCAGGCACAGCGCGTCTTCATCGAAATAGTCGCGAATGCCCATGTATTCCAGCTCTTCGGGGTCTACCAGGCGATAAAGGTCGAAGTGGAAGGCCCGTACGGCACCGATTTCGTAGGGTTCTACCAGGGTGAACGTAGGGCTTTTTACTGCCCCTGTATGGCCCAACCCTCGGATAATCCCTCGCGACAAGGTGGTCTTGCCCGCGCCCAGGTCACCCTCAAGAAAGATGAGCCCCGCCCCCGTTGTCACCTGGGCAATGCGATTACCGAACGCCACCATGGCGTCTTTATCGGCCAGGAAAAGGATTACTTCAGACACGGCGATTGCTCCTCCAGCAATTGACGAATGGCAGGTATCAAGTCGCTGGCAGCCAAGCCGCGACCAAAGGTGCCCTGGCGATCCCCCGCCGTGGCGTGCAACCACACGGCCAGGCAACTGGCCTCATAAGCCGGCATGCCTTGGGCGAGCAGCGCGCCCACCAGGCCCGCCAGCACGTCGCCAAGCCCCGCCGTGGCCATCGCCGGATGGCCCTGGTCGCAGCGCGAAACACGCCCGTCCGGGCTGGCAATCAAACTGCCAGCACCCTTGAGGATAGCCACTGCTTTGAATTTCTGACTCAGCGCGCGCACCACCTTAAGGCGATCGGCCTGAACCTCGTCTGTCGACAGGCCCAGCAAACGTGCCGCCTCACCCGGATGCGGCGTGATCACGCAGTTGGCCGGTAGCTGCACGCCGCCCTTGGCCAGTTGGTTCAAGGCATCGGCGTCCCAGACCTGCGCCTGCTTGGCATTGGCGGCAACCGACAGCAGACTTTTGCCCCACGCGGCCTCACCAAGGCCCGGGCCAATGACGATGACCGAGTTTTTTTCCAGCAAGCCCATTAGCTGGTTCGCCGAGCTGACGCCCACGGTCATGACCTCCGGCAAACGCGCCAGTGCTGCAGGCACATGCTCGGCGCGCGTGCCCAGGGACACCATGCCCGCGCCACTGCGCAAGGCGCTTTCGGCGCTCAGCAAGGCCGCGCCGCCAAAGCCGCGGTCACCCCCGATGACCAGCAAGTGCCCGAACTGGCCCTTATGGGCGTCGGGTGAACGCGCAGCCAGTTGCGGCAAATGGCCGTGCAACAGGGGCTGAACGTCGGTTATTTCGTGTTTTGTCTGCGGCATGCGTCTTCGAGCTCCGATGTCTGGCAGAATTATACGCATCTAACCTGCGGTTTCCTGTGTCTCATGCCTGCCATTACCTCCGATCTGCCTGCCCTCGCCCAATCGATCAAAGACTGGGGCCGCGAGCTGGGCTTTCAACAAGTCGGCATCAGCGGCCTGGACCTGGGCGAGCATGAACAGCACCTGCAACGCTGGCTCGACGCGGGCTACCACGGCGAGATGGAGTACATGGGCGCCCACGGCAGCAAACGCTCGCACCCGGATGAGCTGGTGCCGGGCACGTTGCGTGTGGTGTCGCTGCGCATGGATTACCTGCCGGGCGACACACAAATGGCGCAACTGCTGGCCAAGCCGGAAAAAGCCTATATCTCGCGCTACGCCCTGGGCCGCGACTACCACAAGCTGATCCGCAAGCGCGTGCAGCAACTGGCCGACCGCATTCAGGCGCAAATTGGCCCGTTTGGCTTTCGCGCCTTTGTCGACAGCGCCCCCGTGCTGGAAAAAGCCATCGCCGAAAAAGCCGGGCTGGGTTGGATCGGCAAGAACACCCTGGTGCTCAACCGCAAAGCCGGCAGCTACTTTTTCCTGAGCGAGCTGTTTGTCGACCTGCCGCTGCCGGTAGACGAACCCCATAGCACCGAACACTGCGGCCGCTGCACGGCGTGCCTGGATATCTGCCCCACCAACGCCTTCGTCGGCCCCTATGTGCTGGATGCGCGACGTTGCATTTCTTATCTGACCATCGAGCTGAAGAACGCGATCCCCGAAGACCTGCGGCCGTTGATCGGCAATCGCGTGTTCGGCTGCGACGACTGCCAGATCGTGTGCCCATGGAATCGCTTCGCCCGCTCAACCGCCGAAGGTGACTTCAAGCCACGGCACAACCTGGACAACGCCGAGCTGGCGGAACTGTTTATGTGGGACGAGGATAAATTCCTCAGCAGTACCGAGGGCTCGCCGCTACGCCGCGCCGGTTACGAGCGCTGGCTGCGCAACCTGGCCGTGGGCCTGGGCAATGCGCCGTCGAGCATTCCCGTGCTGGAAGCCCTGAAGGCCCGCCGGGATTACCCGTCGGAGCTGGTACGCGAACACGTGGAATGGGCGCTGGCCCAGCACGCCAGCCGTTAATGCACGTCGTCGTTGTAGACGAACTTGGGCATTTCCCAGTGAAAACGGATCGCCAGCAGGCGCAGTAAAAAGCCGCTGAACAGGGTCAGCAGGATCGCTTGCTCGCTGGGCAATTCCAGGTAGAGGCACAGCATGTAGAACCAGGCGGCGAGGAACGACACGCTGGCGTACAGCTCACGGCGGAAGATCAGCGGGATGTCGTTGCAGAAGATGTCCCGCAGAATGCCGCCGAACACACCGGTGATCACGCCGCTGACCGAGGCCACGAGCATGCCGTGGCCCATTTCCAGCGCGGTCATGCAGCCAATCAGGGTGAAGGCCACCAAGCCCAGGGCGTCCAGCGCCAGGAATAACGAGCGCAGGCGTCGCATCAGTGGCGCGATGAAGATGGTCACCAGCGCGGCGATGGAGGTCAGCACCAGGTATTCGGGGTGCTTGACCCACGTCAGCGGGTAATGCCCCAGCAGCACGTCACGCACGGAACCGCCGCCCAACGCTGTCACACAGGCGATCAACACCACACCGAACCAGTCCATGCCGCGTCGCCCGGCGGACAGCGCGCCCGTCATGGCTTCGGCGGTGATGGCGATGAGGTAGAGCATCAACAGCATGATGGCGATCCTTGCAAAGAGGCGCGCAGTCTAATCATTTGGTGATGGCACCAAAAGGGGGCGCTTGGCGAAAGACCGCGCTGCCCTCATCGCAGGCAAGCCAGCTCCCACAGTTTGATGTGTGAATGCAATCAAATGTGGGAGCTGGCTTGCCTGCGATGGTGCCGGTTCAGGCGCCGCTTAATCAGGCCTTGATGAAATGCTTGCGGTAATGCTGCAACTCGGCAATCGACTCGCGAATATCATCCAGCGCCAAATGCGTGCTGCCTTTATGGAAGCTGTCTTTGACTTCCGGCGCCCAGCGCGCAGCCAGCTCCTTAAGGGTGGACACATCCAGGTTGCGGTAGTGGAAGTAGCTTTCCAGCGCCTTCATGTGGGTATAGAGGAAGCGGCGATCCTGGCAGATGCTGTTGCCGCAGATCGGCGACTTGCCCTTGGGCACCCATTTTTCCAGGAAGGCGATGGTTTCGGCCTCGGCCTCAGCCATGCTAATGCGGCTGTCGCGCACGCGCTGGGTCAGGCCGGAGTTGCCATGGGTGCGGGTGTTCCACTCGTCCATGGTGGCGAGTACGGCGTCGCTGTGATGGATGGCGATCACCGGACCTTCGGCCAAGGTGTTGAGGTTGCTGTCGGTGACAATGGTGGCCATCTCGATGATGACGTCGGTGTCAGGGTTCAGACCGGTCATTTCCAGATCGATCCAAATCAGGTTCTGTGGGTTTTGCATGGCTCTATTCTCTTGGCACCTTGGCTTAGCTGCGCAGTTTAGCAGGCGGGGCCGTGCTAGACTCGCGACCGTTTTACCCAACCTTTGCATTATCGACACGGAACACCCATGGCCAAACGCCAGCTCAATCGTCGCCAAAACTGGCGCATCGAAAAGATTCAAGGTGAACGCGCCGCTCGCGCCGCCAAACGTGAATCCTCCGCCGTGGAAGCGCTTGAGGGCGGCGACCTGGGCCCTGAACAAACGGGCCTGGTGATCGCGCACTTTGGTGTGCAGGTCGAAGTGGAGGCGCTGGAAGGCGAACTCGCCGGCCAGGTGTTCCGCTGCCATTTGCGCGCCAACCTGCCAGCGCTGGTGACTGGCGACCAGGTGGTCTGGCGTGCCGGCAACCAGGGTATCGGCGTGATCGTCGCCCAGTTGCCGCGCACCACCGAGCTGCGTCGCCCGGACAGCCGTGGCCAGCTCAAGCCGGTGGCGGCCAACGTCGACATGATCGTGATCGTGTTCGCGCCACTGCCCGAGCCCCATGCCAACCTGATCGACCGTTACCTGGTCGCGGCTGAACACGCCGGCATCCGGCCGCTGTTGCTGCTCAACAAGTACGACCTGATCGACGAACAGAACGCCCCGGCGCTGAATGCCTTGCTGGCGGTGTACCGCACCTTGGGCTACCCGGTGCTGGAAGTGTCGGCCCATCACGGCAACGGCATGGAACAGCTGCAACAGCAGTTGGACGGGCGCATCAGCGTGTTTGTCGGCCAATCGGGCGTGGGCAAGTCGTCGCTGGTCAACAGCCTGCTACCGGACGTCGAAACCCGCGTGGGCCCGCTGTCGGAACTGTCCGGCCAAGGCACCCACACCACCACCACGGCGCGGTTGTTCCATTTCCCGGGCGGCGGTGAGTTGATCGACTCCCCAGGCATCCGCGAATTCGGCCTCGGCCACGTCAGCCGCAGCGACGTGGAAGCCGGTTTCATCGAGTTCAACGACCTGATCGGCACCTGCCGCTTCCGCGACTGCAAGCACGACCGCGAGCCGGGCTGTGCATTGCTCAAGGCGCTGGAAGACGGCCGCGTGCAGCAGCAACGGATGAACAGCTATCGGTCGATCATTGCGAGCTTGCCGGAAAGCAGTTACTGACAGGCCATTTCTTGATACATATAAAGGGCAACGTAAAGCTCCCTAGTCCATTGATTTAAAGGGAGTTGGCATCAAGAATTCGGCACAACTGGGTGGCTCGTCGACACAAGCCAGCTTGAATTCGAATTTCCCGATGCTCATAATCGCTCCGTCACCAGCGCAAGCTGGCAGGAGTCTGGATCCTTTTCGAAGTTGATCCAGCGGCGCAGAAGGGGCGAAGCAAGCTCCACTGCGTGTCGAATGAAGCCGCCTCCGGGCGGCTTTGCTTTTTGTGGGGAATTAACCATTGGCTCTCTACTATCACCCTAAACAAGGCGATGTGCTGCTCTGCGATTTCACACGAGGCTTTGTTGCGCCAGAAATGCTGAAAATCCGCAAAGTCGTGGTGATTTCCCCCACCGCCACACATAAACGCAAACTCTGCACAGTGGTACCGATCTCCTCGACCGCCCCCGACATCCAGCACGATTGGCACCACCTCCTGCGCGCCAATCCACTTCAATCCGACGGCCACAAAGAGCTCTGGGTGAAGTGCGACATGATCTACACCGTCAGCTTCGAGCGCCTGGACAAACTGCACCGAAAAACCCGATCCAAAGGCCGGGAATATTTTGTGCCCCGCTTGTGCACCGATGACATGCGAGGCGTCATCAGCGGCGTCAAAGCCTAACTGCCCTTCTGAGCAAAAATGAAAACGCCCCGATCAATCGGGGCGTTTTCATTGAGGCCAAGTAAAGAGACGGTTAGGAACCTGCCTTGGGAACCGTAGGATCCTTCACCCCACCATCATCAAAAAGATTCAGCTTCTGACGCAGTTCATGGGCCGGCAACGGTTCCTGCCCTGGCGGGATCGCGTTCGGGTCGGCCGGAACCTCGCCCGGGGCGCCGGCGCCTGGGGTCGGCGCAGGTGGCGGTTGGTCACCTTCAATCGCACGCTGGGCCTTTTTGGTCAGCACCACGATGTCGATCCTGCGGTTGACCGGGTTGAACGGGTCTTCATGATCAAACAGCTGCGAGGACGCAAAGCCCACCACGCGCGCCACTTGCGGGTCGGGGTAGCTGCCCGCCACCAGCGCACGGCGAGCGGCGTTGGCACGGTTGGCCGACAGCTCCCAGTTACCGAAATCGCCCTGGCCAGCATACGGCTTGGCATCGGTGTGGCCGCTGATGCTGATCTTGTTCGGCACCGCCTTGATGGTATCGGCCATGGCCAGCAGGATGTCCTCAAAGTACGGCTTCAGGCGGGCGCTGCCGGAGTCGAACATCGGCCGGTTGGCGGCGTCTGTGATCTGGATGCGCAAGCCTTCAGGCGTGATTTCGAAAGAAATCTGGTCCTTGAACTTCAGCAGTTGCGGATTTTCCTCGACCTTGGTCTGCAGCTCCTGCAGCAGCAACTCCAGGCGTTCCTTCTCGACCTGCTCCGCCATCGATTCGACAGTTTCGCGCTCGATAGGAATGTTCTGCTGCGGCGTCTCGGTCTTGACCTCGGGGTTGATGGTGCGCTCAGGCGCCAGCTGTGGCGAGCCGCCCAGGTCGATCACAAAGGGCGTACCGCTTTCCGAGAAGCCAATCGGGTCTTTGAAGTAACCGGCGATGGCAATCTTTTGTTCCGGCGTGGCGGTAGACATCAACCACAGCACCAAAAAGAACGCCATCATCGCCGTCGCAAAGTCGGCGAAGGCGATTTTCCAGGCGCCGCCATGGTGTCCCGCAGCGAAGCGCTTGACGCGCTTGATGATTATCGGCTGGTTGTTTTCCATGACTTAGCGACCGCGAACCGCTTGTTCCAGCTCGGCAAAACTTGGGCGGTGTTTCGGGTACAGCACCTTGCGCCCGAACTCCACCGCCAGCGATGGCGGCATGCCAGAGGCCGAAGCCACCAGGCACGCCTTGATCGCTTCGTAGAGGTTCACTTCTTCCTTGGCGTCGTGGGCCAGGGAGGTGGCCAGCGGGCCGAAGAAACCATAGGCCGCGAGAATACCGAAGAAGGTACCCACCAGTGCCGCACCTACGTGCATGCCGATAGCCTTTTGGTCGCCTTCGCCCAGGGACGCCATGGTGACCACGATACCCAGTACCGCCGCGACGATACCGAAACCGGGCATGCCGTCGGCAATGCCGGTCACCGCATGGGAGGGATGCTCCAGCTCTTCCTTGAGGCTGAACAGTTCCATGTCGAACAGGCCTTCCAGCTCATGGGGAGCCATGTTGCCGGAGGACATGATGCGCAGGTAATCACAGATGTAGGCGGTCATGCGCTCATCTTTGAGCACGGCCGGGTACTTGGCGAAAATCGGGCTGGCTGCGGCATCTTCGATGTCGGCTTCGATGGCCATCATGCCTTCGCGGCGGCTCTTGTTGAGAATCTCGTAGATCAGCCCCAGCACATCCAGGTAGAAGGTGTGGGAGAAGCGCGAGCTGAACATGCCCAGCGACTTCTTGATCACGTGCATGGTCATGTAGCCAGGGTTGGCCTGCAGGAATGCACCAAACGCGGCACCACCGATAATCAGCACTTCGAAAGGCTGGATCAGTGCAGCAATTTTACCGTGGGACAGGACGTACCCACCGAGCACGCTTGCGATGACGACGATGATGCCGATAATTTTAGCCATAGGGGATCTGTACTTGCGCCGTCGGGTTCATGGACATATTGGGTGTAGCCGAAAACTCTTGTTCTACTTATCGGCAAAACTGCGCCAGACTATAGCCCGTTAAGGCGAAAAGCCAATTCGGCCCGTTCCGGGCGTGTTGAATGCAAGTGATGATCGCGCCCCAATCATGGCTAATGAAACGACAGTCCCAAGTTCAAAACCCACCACCCTCGCCGCTTGGATCAAGCGCCTGGACGATGTGCTGCTGCCCGTCCCACAGGCCAGCCACGAGCGCGTGTGCAAAGCCATCCGCGACAGCCGCAGTTCATTGCGAGACATTGCCGAACTGATGCAGAACAGCCCCGCGCTGGTGCTCAGCGTGATGCGCGAAGCCAACAGCCATACCCACGGCAGCCTGGCGGAACCGGCCGAAAACCTTGAAGTGGCGCTTAACCGCCTCGGTCTCAAGCGCGCCGAAGAGCTGCTGGCACGCTTGCCTTCAGTGCCGGCCAACGAAATTCCCGTGGCGCTGCGCCAACTGCTGCTGGTGAGCCAGCATGCATCACAGCAAGCCAACGGCCTGTTCGCCAGCCGCCTGGCGCGGCTGTGGCAAGACATCCACTGGGGCAGCCTGTTGTTCCTGTCGCCGTTGTGGCCAATGGCCGTGGCGTACCCCAAACTCCTGGAAGAATGGGAACTGCGGGTGATCCACAAGGGCCAGTCCGCGCGCCAGGTCGAGCAGGAATTGTTCGGTGTGCGCCTGCTGGACCTGTGCATCGGCCTGACCGAAACCTGGCACCTGCCGATCTGGGTCTCCCAGGGCTATACGCTCTTGCTGACCGAGCAACGCCTGCTGGTCAAGGCCCTGCACATCGCCCGTGAAGATGACCCGCTGCGCCACCAGCAACTGCTCGATGCCGAACCCAATTTGCGTCGCTGGCTGAATCAGCCGGCCAACACCGTGCTTTTGGCCAATGGCCTGGCGATGTCGGCCCAGGAATCCTGGACCTGCCCGCACACCGAACGCTGGCAATACCTCACCGCGCTGTACCTGCAACAGCCTTTGGCCGAGGTACAGCAGCAGGTTCACCAGCAAGCGGTGACCAGTGCCCGCGCAACCCTGATGCCCGACTTGTGGCACCCGGCGCTGTCGCTGATCTGGCCGTGGCATGTGCAGAAGATCCATCGAGGCCTGCTGCCGGCGCCGCCACCCACGGCTGAGTCCCTGGCGGTGTGGCGCAAGCGCTGCACCGAATTGCTGGTGGAGCCAAGCCGCTTTGCCAACGCCATGCACCTGACCACCTGCGCCAAAGAGGCCCTGGTGGCCAGCGGCATGCAACGGGTCTTGCTGTTCATGGCCGATCGCGCCCTGAGCACGCTGCGAGTGCACCAGGCTGACGGCTTGCCCAAAGACGCCGCGAATCTGAGCCTGGACGTGGTCAACAGCACGCTGCTGCAACGCTTGCTGGAGAAATCCGCCCAGGTACGCCTCAACCCCGAGAACCATGCGCAGTTTTCGGCGCTGTTACCGCCGATCCTGCGTCGCCTGTTCACCGGCGAGCATTTGCTGCTGCGCTCCCTGAGCTGCAATGGCCGCGTGGTGATGTTGATGGTGGCCGATCAGGGTGGCGGGCCGTTCTCGGAAACCACCGTGCAGGCGTTCGGCAAAACCGCCCAGTGCATCGAGAAAGCCCTGCACAGCTTTACCAACCGCAGCGCCTGATGCTTGCGCTACAATCGCCCTCTTTTATCGCCAACATTTGTGCCCAGGAGACCTCACATGCCTGACTTCTCTGGCTTGCCGCTGGTGATCGAGTCCAGCGACCTGCAAGGTCGCCTTGATGCCGAACACCTGATTCTGGTGGACCTCACCAGTGCCGCCCGCTACGCCGAAGGGCATATCCCCGGCGCGCATTTCGTTGACCCCAAGCGCACCCAACTGGGCCAGCCACCCGCCCCTGGCCTGCTGCCGCACAAGGCCGACCTGGAAAAACTCTTCGGCGAACTGGGCCACACCCCGGACGCGACCTACGTGGTCTATGACGACGAAGGCGGCGGCTGGGCCGGGCGCTTCATCTGGATGCTCGACGTGATCGGCCACCAGAAATACCACTACCTGGACGGCGGCCTGCTGGCGTGGCTCGAAGGCCAGCACCCGGTAACCACCGACGTGCCCGCACCTGTCGGCGGCCCGGTCAGCCTCACGTTGCATGATGGCCCCACGGCCACCCGCGAGTACCTGCAAAGCCGCCTCGGTGCTGCCGACCTGGGCATCTGGGATGCACGCGGCCCACTGGAATACTCCGGCGAAAAAGTGCTCGCTGCCAAGGGTGGTCACATCCCCGGCGCCGTGAACTTCGAATGGACCGCCGGCATGGACAAGGCGCGTAACCTGCGCATCCGCCGCGACATGCCGCAGATCCTCGAAGACCTCGGGCTGACCCGCGACAAAGAAATCATCACCCACTGCCAGACCCACCACCGCTCTGGCTTCACCTACCTGGTGGCCAAGGCGCTCGGTTATCCGCGAGTCAAAGGTTATGCCGGTTCCTGGGGCGAATGGGGCAACCACCCCGACACCCCCGTCGAGATTTAAGGTTTAAGGACAGTTATGAAAAAGCAGTTGTTTATCCTCAGCCAATACTTGCTGCCGCACCACTTGCTGTCGCGCCTGGCTGGCTGCGTCGCCGAATGCCGCGTGCGCTGGTTCAAGAATGCCTTCACCAGCTGGTTCGCCAAGCGCTACCAAGTGGACATGTCCCAGGCCCTGGTTGAAGACGTGACCGCCTACGAGCACTTCAACGCCTTCTTCACCCGCGCCTTGAAAGACGGCGCCCGCCCGCTGGACCAGACCCCAGGCGCGGTACTGAGCCCGGCCGACGGTGCCGTCAGCCAATTGGGCCCAATCGAACACGGTCGTGTGTTCCAGGCCAAGGGCCACAGTTTCAGCGTGCTGGAGTTGTTGGGTGGTGACTCTACCGTGGCTGCGCCGTTCATGGGCGGCGACTTCGCGACGGTTTACCTGTCGCCGAAGGACTATCACCGCGTGCACATGCCATTGGCCGGCACCCTGCGCGAGATGATCTACATCCCGGGCCGCATCTTCTCGGTGAACCAGACCACCGCTGAAAACGTGCCTGAGCTGTTTGCCCGTAACGAACGCGTTGCCTGCATCTTCGACACCGAACGTGGCCCGATGGCCGTGGTGTTGGTGGGCGCGATGATTGTGGCGTCGATTGAAACGGTCTGGGCTGGCCTGGTAACGCCACCGAAACGCGAGCTGAAAACCTTCCGTTACGACGAAGCCGCGCGTGCGCCGATTCATCTGGAAAAAGGTGCAGAACTGGGTCGCTTCAAGCTGGGCTCGACCGCGATCGTGCTGTTCGGGCCGGATCAGGTGAAGTGGGCTGAAGAGCTGGTAGCCGGTACGCCGGTACAGATGGGCCAAGGCATCGCACTGCCGAAAGCCTGATCCACACCAGATTCAAAGCTGGAACCCAATCAATGTGGGAGCTGGCTTGCCTGCGATAGCGGTGTTGGATTGACCATCGCTATCGCAGGCAAGCCAGCTCCCACATTTTGATCCCATTCCGACAGGGGGATCGCGGAGTTAGAGCTGGCCGTCGCGGTCGCGGAAGCCCAGCAGATACAGCACGCCATCCAACCCCAACGTCGAAATCGCCTGCTTGGCCGACTGCTTCACCAACGGCTTGGCGCGGAACGCCACACCCAACCCGGCGATCGCCAGCATCGGCAAGTCATTCGCTCCGTCGCCGACCGCAATGGTCTGCTCCAGACGCAAGCCTTCCTTGTGGGCCAATTCCTTCAGCAGATCCGCCTTGCGCTGCGCGTCCACAATTGGCTCTACCGCCACGCCAGTGACTTTGCCATCCACCACTTCCAGCTCGTTGGCGAATACGTAGTCGATGCCCAGCTTGGCCTGCAATTGCTTGGCGAAGTAAGTGAAGCCACCCGACAAAATCGCAGTCTTGTAGCCCAGGCGCTTGAGTTCGGCGAACAGGGTTTCGGCGCCTTCGGTCAGGCGCAGGGAGGCGCCGATGGAGTCCAGCACGCTGACGTCCAGCCCTTTGAGCAGCGCCAGGCGCTCCTTGAAGCTCGCACGGAAGTCCAACTCGCCAGCCATGGCGCGTTCGGTAATTTCGGAAACCTGCTCGCCCACACCGGCCGCCTTGGCCAGTTCGTCGATGACTTCGGCCTCGATCAGCGTGGAGTCCATGTCGAACACGGCCAGGCGACGGTTGCGACGGAACAGCGAGTCTTCCTGGAAAGCGATGTCGACATTCAACTCCTGGGCCACGCTGAGAAACTCGGCGCGCAGGGCTTGCGGGTCAGCTGGTTCGCCGCGCACGGAGAACTCGATGCAGCCCTTGCCTTTGTCGGCCGGGGTGTCCAATGGCATGCGGCCCGACAGGCGGTCGATATGGTCGATATTCAAGCCGTATTGCGCGGTGATGGAGCTGACACGCTGCAATTGTTCGGCGGTTACCTTGCGGGTCAGCAACGTCACGATGTGGCGTTTCTTGCCCTGACCGGCCACCCAGTGCTGGTAATCCTCTTCGGACACTGGCGTGAAACGCACCTGCTGATCCAGCTTGTACGCCGTAAACAGGATGTCCTTGAGGACCGAAGACGCCTGTTCAGTGCTCGGGATCTCGACCAGGATGCCGAACGACAGGGTGTCGTGGATCACTGCCTGGCCGATGTCGAGAATGTTCACACCACCCTGGGCCAGAACGCCGGTAATAGCCGCAGTAAGACCCGGACGGTCTTCACCGGTGATGTTAATCAGGACAATTTCGCGCAAGGCGCACCCCCAGGCTGGAAAAAAACCGCATTCTACCCACTTTCAGTGACCATCGGGCACAGCCAGCGCTTTGCCGGTTCTAGGGCTGTCGCTATACTGCGCGTCAACTTCACGGACCAAGAGCCGAGCGCAAGTGAACCGGCCCACGCCAGTAAAAACCGATAATTTCTTCCTGCTGATCTTCCGGGCACTGCGCCACCGCCGTGTACCGATCGCATTACGCATCGCCAGCCATAACGTGATCCTGGTCGCCCTGGCCCTGGTGATCTACGCCTGCGTGATGGGATTGCAGTTCAAGCAGGCCATGCACGAGCAAGCCGACGCCCTGGGCGAAAGCTTGACTACCCAGACCGCCACCTCGGCGACTGAGCTGCTGGTGTCCAACGACATCCTCAGCCTCAACGTGCTGCTCAACAACCTGACCAAAAACCCGCTGGTGGCCCATGCCGCCATCTACAGCGTGGACAACCGGATCATGGCCGAAGCCGGGCAGCGCCCGAAAAACGGCCTGTTGGGTGAAGCCGAAGGTCTGTACTCCAGCAACATCACGTTCCAGGACGTGAAGGCCGGCCAACTGCGCATCAGCCTCGACATGCAGCAGTTCCAGCAGCCGATGACCATCAGCCTGCAAAGCATGGGCATCTTGAGCGCGATCCTGCTGGCATTGGCCCTGGCCTTAAGCCTGCGCCTGGGCCGGCACATCTCTACGCCCCTGATGCAACTGCGCATCTGGCTGCGCGATATCGACGAACACACCCCGGCCACTGATCGCCAGGATGAAATCGGCGACCTCGCTCGCCAACTGCACGCCAGTTTCGCCCCGGAACCCGCCGTGCGCGAGCCAGAACCAGAGCCTGAGTTCGACGACACCGATTACGACGATGAGCCCGAGTTTGAAGTGCGCAACCTGCGCGACCCGGGCTTTGACGAAAGCCCGCCGGTGGCCGGCCTCAAACCGGCCACCCGCCAGGTGATCAAGGCTGAAGAAGACGAACTGGACGACGAAGACCCGTTCGCCGACTTGCGCGACAACTCCTCGGCCCCTGTTGCAGCGCCCAAGCCCGTGCCGGTGAAGAACGCCGAGCCTCAGCACAGCGCCGTACTGGCTGTGCAATTGGGTGCCCAGGACCAACTGCGCCGCCTGCCGCGCGCACGCCTGACTGAGCTGCTGGAGCGCTACCGCGACTGTCTCGACCAGGCGGCCTCGCTGTACCAGAGCGAACTGCACACCCTGAACGATGGCAGCACGCTGATGCTGTTCCACAGTGAAGACAGCGGCGAAGACTACCTGACCAACGCCATCTGCTGCGGCGAGTTGCTGCGTGCCCTGGGCCATGCCCTGCAGATCGAAGTGGCCGACAGCGGCATTACCCTGCAACTGCAACTGGGCCTGACGGTAGGCGACGACCTGTTCGGCATCAGCCAGATCGACCTGCTGCTCACCGAAATCGCCCAGGACGCACTGGCCTTGTCCCAGCACAGCCGCAACCTGCTGCTGGTGGAGCGCAAGATCAGCGAAGACACGCTGATCCGCCAGCGCGCGCGTATCCGCCCAATTGCCAGCCCTGAGGGTGCAAGCTGCGTGGAGCGGTTGATGGAACCGTACCCGTCGATGCTTGAGCGACAGTTGGCGCGGATGCACGAAACCCGCACCAAAGGTTGATGTGATCGTTCCCTGCATGGGAATGCCCCCCCTGTAGGAGGGGGGGGGGGGGGGGGGGGGGGGGGGGGGGGGGGGGGGGGGGGGG
>NZ_JBWKRS010000021.1:103740-115114 GCF_059419385.1 Pseudomonas sp. GW821-FHT05H12
GCGATAGCGGTCTTGAGGCCGCCATCGCCGGCAAGCCGGCTCCTACAAGGGGCGGGGTTCCAGCACCAAAGCACGCACAAACAAAAAGGCCCGCTGAATCAGCGGGCCTTTTTTGTATCTGCAATTTCGCTTAGAACCTGAACACTTCCATGTCCGTACGGATCGGCGTGGCCATCGGCATCTTCGGCTTCTGCGGCTCAGCAGGCTTGGCCGGGGCCGGGGCCTGCTTGCGCGGTGCCTCGGCAATCGGCGGCTGGTTGGCCAATGGCTTGAGGGCCACCGACAACTGCTGCGCCAAGTGCTGCAACAACACGCCCTGGGCCTGGACCTGGGACGCGGTGGTGCCGGTGTGTTCTTCCTGCAGATGCACGATACGGTTGTCCCGCACTTGCCCGCGGCGGTCGATCAAACGCCACTGTGCATCGAGGATCGCCGGTTGCGAAGTGCCCGAGTCGAGCCGCGTGATGGTCAGCAACACCTGCACATCCGGAGTGAAGCCGGTTGGCGCAGGCGCCAGCACCACACGCTGGCTGTCCAACTGGCCCGCCACCTGGCGCAGCATCAGCTGGTTGATGTCGGAGGACAAACTGCCCGCCCAACGACCGTCAGTGGAACCTTGCAGGCTGCCATCGTTCTGACGTTGCAGCAGGGTTTCGCGTTGCAGGTAGTCCGCAACGACTACCGGGCCCAGCAATACGGCCATGCCAGCGGTTTGAGCTGGCTGAGCCGGACTTCCGCTGTCCAGCTGGTACAGCGACACAGGCTGGTGTGTGCTGCAACCCGCCAGCCCCAGAAGGCCAGCGAGCATCAAAATTAAAGGAAGGCGTGGAGCAGTCATCATCCCATCCAGGTGGCTGCCACAAGGCGAACCACAATGTAATACTAAAAATAACCTAAACACGCTCGGCCACGCCGGCGCTGGAAAGGCCATATCATCCGTGAATATGCGCCATGACTCCAGCGCCAAAGCGCCGATCTACGCGTTAAATCGTAGATCGGGGGCTCTAATTCGCCTTAAACAGGCGTTTCCACCAACAAAGCATCCACTCGCTGGAAGCCACGCGGCAGTTTGTTACCACGCCGGCCCCGCTCGCCCTTGTAGTGCTCAAGGTCGTCAGGACGCAGCGACAACGTGCGCTTGCCGGCCTGAAGCACCAGGGTTGCGCCTTCCGGGATCACCGCGATGTCGGTCACGTACTCTTCGCGACTGGCCACGCGCTCCCCCGGGATACCAATGATCTTGTTGCCTTTGCCTTTGCCCAACTGCGGCAGGTCGCTGATCTTGAAGACCAGCAAGCGGCCTTCGGTGGTCACCGACGCCAGCCAATTGCTATCACGGTCATCCACCGGACGCGGCAGGATCACCTTGGCGTTGTTCGGCAGGCTCAACAGCGCCTTGCCCGCCTTGTTCTTAGCCTGCAAGTCTTCGCCTTTGACGACAAAGCCATACCCGGCGTCGGAAGCGATCACATACAGCGCGTCATCGTCGGGCAGCAGCACACACTCAAAGTTTGCCCCCGGCGGTGGCGTGAGGCGCCCAGTGAGCGGCTCGCCTTGCCCCCGTGCAGACGGCAGCGTGTGGGCCGGCACCGAATAGCTGCGCCCGGTCGAATCGATAAACACCGCAAACTGGTTGGAACGCCCGGCTGCGGCGGTCTTGAACCCATCGCCAGCCTTGTACGACAAGCCAGTGGCGTCAATATCATGCCCTTTGGCTGAACGAACCCAACCCTTTTCCGACAGAACGACGGTAATTTTCTCGTTTGGCAGCAGCTCGGTTTCTGTCAGCGCTTTCGCTTCAGCGCGCTGGACGATCGGCGAGCGACGGTCATCACCATAGGTTTCGGCGTCTTTGATCAGCTCGCTGCGCACCAGCTTCTTGAGCTTGGCTTCGCTGCCCAACAGGGCCTGCAGCTTGGCTTGTTCCTTGAGCAGCGCATCCTGCTCGTCGCGCAGCTTCATTTCTTCCAGTCGCGCCAACTGGCGCAAACGGGTGTCGAGGATGTAGTCGGCCTGGATCTCGCTCAGCTGGAACTCGGCGATCAGTTCGGCCTTCGGGTGCTCGGCCGTGCGGATGATGTGGATCACTCTGTCCAGGTTGAGATAGGCAATCAGCAAGCCGTCCAACAGGTGCAGGCGACGCTCAACCTTGTCGAGGCGGAATTGCAGGCGGCGACGCACGGTCTGTATGCGGAACTCCAGCCACTCCACCAGCAGGTTGCGCAGGTTCTTCAGCTGCGGCTTGCCGTCCAGGCCAATGATGTTGACGTTGACCCGATAGCTGGACTCCAGGTCGGTGCTGGCAAACAGGTGCTGCATCAGCACTTCGTGATCGACCCGGCTGTTGGTCGGGATGATCACGATGCGGCACGGGTTCTCGTGGTCGGACTCGTCACGCAAGTCGGCAACCTGCGGCAACTTCGACGGCTTGGCCTGCATCAGCGCGGCGATCTGTTCAAGCACCTTAGCGCCGGACACCTGGTGCGGCAGCGCGGTGACGATGATGTCGCCGTCTTCGACGTGGTAGACGGCGCGCATGCGCACCGAGCCCTTGCCGGTTTCGTACATTTTCAGCAGGTCGGCGCGCGGCGTGATGATTTCCGCTTCGGTCGGGTAGTCCGGGCCCTGGATGTGCTCGCAGAGCTGCTCCACCGTGGCCTTGGGCTCATCGAGCAAGCGCACGCAGGCCGTGGCGACTTCGCGCAGGTTGTGCGGTGGCACGTCGGTGGCCATGCCCACGGCGATACCGGTGGTGCCATTGAGCAGGATATTCGGCAAACGTGCTGGCAACACCAGGGGTTCGTCGAGGGTACCGTCGAAGTTCGGGCCCCAGTCAGCGGTGCCCTGTCCCAATTCGCTCAGCAGCACTTCCGAATAACGCGACAACCGCGCTTCGGTGTACCGCATGGCGGCGAAAGACTTGGGATCATCCGGCGCACCCCAGTTGCCCTGACCGTCCACCAGCGTGTAGCGGTAGCTGAACGGCTGGGCCATCAGCACCATGGCTTCGTAGCAGGCGGAGTCGCCGTGGGGGTGGAACTTGCCGAGCACGTCACCGACGGTACGCGCCGATTTCTTGTGCTTGGAATCGGCGTCCAGGCCCAACTCACTCATGGCGTAGATGATGCGCCGTTGCACGGGCTTCAGGCCGTCGCCGATGTGCGGCAAGGCACGGTCCATGATCACGTACATGGAGTAGTTGAGGTAGGCATTTTCGGTGAAGTCAGCCAGCGACCGGCGTTCTACGCCATCTAAGCTGTCTGCGAGGATGTCACTCATGCGGGCCTCATCATTTGGTAAGACGCAGCGAAAATGTCGCGACGTCGGGTCAATTCAAGAAAATTCACATTCATGGCTGGGCACTCCAGCCCCCGGCCGGGGCGGCGAAACGATAGACCACCGGGCGTTTTTCACCATCGGCGCGCGGGCCGAAGTTATTGTCGATGCCCAGCCAGGCACCGTCAGCATCCACCACCAACACTTCGGCCAGGCCATACGGCTGGGCGTAGCGGCGCTCGGGCGTCAGGGTTTCGTCGGCAAACGACCAGCACCGCTCAACCTTGGCCGTGACCAGATCGCGCCGGCAAATCTGGAACGCATTGCGCTCCAAGGTAAACAGCTTGCCGTTGAACAGCGCCAGGTCGGCAAAGTCCTTGGACACCGCCTTGGCGTTGGTGAACTGCGCCGGCTGTACTTCCTGGCCAGCCTCGCTCAGCAACACGCAGGGCCCATCACAGTCCCACACGCTTTGCGCACGTTTGATCGAGATCAGGCCGCGCCGCTCACGTTCGGCCGCCAGCCAGAGCTGATTGCCTTCGGGGTTGATCGCCAGGCCTTCAAACAGCGCATTGAAGTGCAGCAACATGCCACTGGCTCGCGCTTCACGCACCATGCCCGGGGCGATCTTCAACCACTGCGATTCACCGCTGACCGGCACTTGCAGCACCGCCGCGTGGGCTTCGCTGACAATGTAGCGGTTGCCCGCCGCATCGCAGGTGATGCCTTCGAAATCCAGATCACCGCCACGAATGAACGAAGCGGCCTTGGTCCGCGAACGCAGGCCCCAGGGCAACCCGGACTCGGGCACCGGTGGCACGTCGATCTTGACCGTTTCGGCCTGCCAGGTCGGCGCACTGATATCCAGGCGATAGATCTGATCATCATCACGGTCGGAAACCGTCCACAGGTCCTTGCCACACAGGGCCAGGCCGGAGAGATTGCCGCCGCGCATGCCGTCAACCGGGTGTTCGGACACCAATTTGAGTTCTGCAACGGGCGCGGCAGCCACCTGGATGGCCACCAACCCGCTCAACATCAGGATCGCCAGGGCGAAACCTGTGCGCATCAGCCCAGAACCTCGGCCAGGTTGCCCTTGGATTCCAGCCAGGACTTGCGGTCCGGCGCGCGTTTCTTCGCCAACAGCATGTCCATCATTTCCGAGGTTTCGGCAAAGTCTTCGCCCAGCGTCAACTGCACCAGGCGCCGCGTGTTCGGGTCCATGGTGGTTTCGCGCAGTTGCGGCGGGTTCATTTCACCCAGGCCTTTGAATCGCGTGACCTGCGGTTTGCCGCGTTTCTTCTCGGCCACCAGACGGTCGAGGATGCCATCGCGTTCGGCTTCGTCCAGGGCGTAGAAAATCTCCTTGCCCAGGTCGATGCGGTACAGCGGTGGCATGGCGACGTAGACGTGACCGGCATCCACCAGCGGGCGGAAGTGCTGTACGAACAGTGCGCACAGCAAGGTCGCAATGTGCAGGCCGTCGGAGTCGGCGTCGGCGAGGATGCAGATCTTGCCGTAGCGCAGCTGGCTCATGTCCGCTGCGCCCGGGTCAACGCCGATGGCTACGGCGATGTTGTGCACTTCCTGGCTGGCCAGGACTTCACTGCCATCGACTTCCCAGGTGTTAAGGATCTTGCCGCGCAACGGCAGAATCGCCTGGAACTCCTTGTCCCGCGCTTGCTTGGCGGAACCACCGGCGGAGTCACCCTCCACCAGGAACAGTTCGGAACGCATCGGGTCTTGCCCGGCGCAATCGGCCAGCTTGCCGGGCAGTGCCGGGCCCTGGGTGATGCGCTTGCGCTCGACCTTCTTGCTGGCTTTCAGACGGCGGCCGGCGTTGTTGATCGCCAGCTCGGCCAGGGCCAGGCCCAGCTCAGGGTGCTCGTTGAGCCACAGGCTGAAGGCGTCCTTGACCACACCGGAGACAAACGCCGCCGCCTCGCGGGACGACAGGCGCTCTTTGGTCTGGCCAGAGAATTGCGGCTCCTGCATCTTCATCGACAGCACGAACGCGATACGCTCCCACACGTCTTCCGGCGCCAGCTTCACGCCACGCGGCAACAGGCTGCGGTATTCGCAGAATTCGCGCATGGCATCCAGCAGGCCCTGGCGCAAACCGTTGACGTGGGTACCGCCCTGGGCCGTCGGGATCAGGTTGACGTAGCTTTCCTGCACGCTGTCGCCGCCCTCGGGCAACCACAGCAGCGCCCAGTCGACCGCTTCTTTATTACCGGCCAGGCTGCCGCAGAACGGCTCGTTGGGCAGGCGCTCGAACTCGCTGACGGAATCTTCGAGGTAGGAGCGCAGGCCGTCTTCGTAGTGCCACTCGACCTTTTCACCGGTGCCTTTGTCTTCAAAGGTCACCAGCAAGCCCGGACACAGCACAGCCTTGGCCTTGAGCACGTGCTTGAGGCGGCTGATGGAGAATTTGGGCGAATCGAAGTATTTCGGGTCCGGCGCGAAGTACACGCTGGTGCCGGTGTTGCGCTTGCCAACGGTGCCGACCACAGCCAGGTCGGTGGCTTTGTAGCCATCGGCGAAGGTCATCTCGTATTCGTTGCCGTCGCGCTTGACCCGCACCCGCACCAGTGTGGACAGGGCGTTGACCACCGAAATACCCACACCGTGCAAGCCACCGGAGAACTGGTAGTTCTTGTTGGAGAACTTGCCACCCGCATGGAGCTTGGTGAGGATCAGTTCGACGCCTGGCACACCCTCTTCCGGGTGGATGTCCACCGGCATGCCGCGACCATCGTCGGACACTTCCAGGGAATGGTCAGCGTGAAGAATGACATGCACCGACTTGGCGTGGCCGGCCAGGGCTTCGTCGACACTGTTGTCGATGACTTCCTGGGCAAGGTGGTTCGGCCGACTGGTGTCGGTGTACATGCCGGGGCGTTTGCGCACCGGGTCGAGGCCCGAGAGGACTTCGATGGCGTCGGCGTTATAGGAGCTAGCGCTGGGAGTGGCCATAAGGTCTCGTCGTGAGTCGTTCGATTAAAAAATGACCTGCGATTTTCAAAGAGCTGCGAAATCGAAGGATTGATAGTGATCAGGGCCAATGCCGGCAAAACTCAGCATGGCCGGTAATTGCCGGGCAAACCCCTGGTAACCGTGATCGCCACCCGCCTGGATGCGCAAGGCACAGGCCCGGTAATACTGCTGGGCGAGGCGATAATCCAGGGTTTCATCCCCGGTCTGCAACCACACCTGATAACGCGCGGCATCCTGGGGCGCCGGCACTTCCAGCTCGGCCAGGGCCGTGACGTGGTCGTGGGTCAGTTCCCAGGTTTCATCGGTGTAGAGGTTCTTCTGGGTGCCCAGGTAACCGTCGAACATCCGATGCGGGCTCACGGCCGGGTTGACCAGCAGCGCCTTGAGGCCATGGCGTTCGGCAAGATGGGTTGCATAGTAGCCGCCGAGCGAGCTGCCGACCAGCAGTGGCCGCCCCAGTTCGGCAATCGCCGCTTCCAACTGGGGAATTGCCTGGCGCGGGTGGTGATGCAAGGCCGGTACACGCAGTTGATCGGCCAGGCCGAGTGCGCCCATCACGGTGATCAACTGAGTGGCCTTGTTGGACGCCGGCGCACTGTTGAAACCGTGGATATAGAGGATCGAAGCAGACATGCCGGGCTCTCCGTGCATCAGCCAAAGAGGCGCAGTTTACAGGGATCGATGCCCCGTGTGATGACCCAGGCCCAAAGGACACAGAAGAACCCTTGTAGGAGCCGGCTTGCCGGCGATGGCGGTGAATCAGCCACCTATTTCTTGGCTGGCAGAGCGCTATCGCCGGCAAGCCGGCTCCCACAAGGGGGATGGGTGTCAGTAGCCGTTGCTGCCGTAATCCACGGTGAAGGCGAAGCCCTGGACCCTTTCAACACCTGTCTCCAACCGTCCGTCGGGGTGCAGGCGCAGCCAGCGGTAACCCGGTGCCTGCTCGCTGACGTTGAAGTCCTCGCTGCCCGGCGCGAACTGGATGCAGGTGGACGGCGAAGCCAGCAGCCGCACACCGTTGCGCTGGCGGTCGATTTCCTGGTGAACATGCCCCCAAAGCACCGCCTTGACCTGCGGGAAGCGATCGAGCACGGCAAACAGTGCGTCAGGGTTGCGCAGGCCGATGGGCTCCATCCACGCGCTGCCGATCGGCACCGGATGGTGATGGAAGCACACCAGATGGTGCCTGTTCGGCGCCTCGCTCAAGGCCTGGGCGAGCAATTGCAATTGTTGGTCCTGCAGATAACCCGGCACCGAACCCGGTACGGCGGAGTCCAGCAAGGTGACGCGCCAATTGCCGATGTCGACCACCGGCTCCAGCAAATCGCTGTGCACGGCGGCGTGCGCCATGATCTGCGGCTCGTCGTGGTTGCCCGGAATCCAGCGCGCCGGAGCGTTGATGGCCCGGGTCATCTCGCGAAACTGCTGGTACGACTCCAGCGTGCCGTCCTGGGACAGGTCGCCCGTGGCCAGCATCAGGTCGATCTGCGGCTGCTGCCCGTGCACCAAGTCGATCACCCGTTGCAGGCTTTCACGGGTGTTCATGCCCAGCAGCGTGCCGTCGGCCTCGGCAAACAGGTGGCTGTCGGACAGTTGCACCAGCAACGCCGAAGCGTCGGGGCTCACGGTGGATACGCTCGGCAAGGCGCTCTCCCAAGGCAATCACAGGAATGGACGGTTGGCGTGATTATGCTGGGCAGGACACCAAAGAGGAAATACAAGGAATCAGATGCAGTTCACATCTACCGCACGACTTCAAACTCATGGCCCAGGGCCAGACAGTGACTCAACCATTCACCGAGGAACACATTGAGCTGTGCTTTCTCATCGGGCTGATGCATGAACACATTGGGGTAAGGATAGATGCTGCGAAAGCGTCGTGCATGCTCGGCGCTGATCACTTCGGCCATCCGCGCGTCGTGGTACACCTGCACTTCCAGCTGCGGCACCGGCAGCCAGGGCAGGCTGTGCTCCTGGCGCACCCGCAAAGTGGTGGTGTACGGGCAGGTGAGCATGACCTCCAGGGTCAGCACACCGAGCATCTGGTCGCCGTGGGTCACGGCAATGCGCCGTGCCTCAGGCGTGTGGCGCATGTCGGGAAGCAGGCGCATCAACCGCGCATAGTTGGCCTCGCAGGCCGCTTGCAGGCCCACCAGGTCAACTCGATATCGTTCCCGTGCCTTTACTGCCATAACCCCCTCACTTCCGCGCGATTAAGCGCAAGCCATTGCAGGGCGATAATGCTGGCTGCGTTGGAAATTCTGCCGTCGCGCACCGCTTGCAGGGCATCCTCAAACGCCCAGGTGGTGACACGGATATCTTCAGCTTCTTCTTCCAATCCATGGACGCCACCTGCGCCTGCGCTGTCGCAACGGCCGAGGTACAGGTGGACAAACTCGGTACTGCCGCCGGGCGAAGGGAAATACTTGGTGATTGGCCACAACGCGGAGAACGTCAGCCCAGCTTCCTCCTCGGCTTCGCGGTGCGCAACCTCCTCAGGTTCCTCGTCCTTGTCGATCAGGCCGGCAACCATTTCCACCAGCCAGGGGTTGTCGGTACGGCCCATGGCGCCTACGCGAAACTGCTCGATCAACACCACTTCATCGCGCTGCGGGTCGTAAGGCAATACGCACACGGCGTCATGACGCACGAAGACTTCACGGTTGATCACCCGGCTCATGCCGCCGTCGAACTTCTCGTGGCGCAGCTGCACGCGATCAAGCTTATAGAAGCCCTGGTAGGCATTGTCACGCTGAACAATCTCGATCTTGCTCGGCGCCGATTTCGCAATGTCCGTCATATCCTTCCTCGTAGTGCCGGTGCAATGGGCGCCATCCTAACGCGCTCCCGCCCCTTGGTGCAGCCCCTTTCCAGTTGCCGGGATAGACGGCGGGCGTCAGAATCACTCTAATCAGCTTAGTGGCGAACTGACTGCTTTGTCGGTAGTCGAAGCTCCACAAATTTCGCTCTTATCGTTAGACGAAGGACTTCCATGTCGCTTTTGAAAATCGCCTCTGTGGCCTGTATCGCGCTGACCCTGGGCGCCTGCCAGAGCCTGTTCCAACCCAGCTACCTCAAGCCGCTGGACACCAAGCCGGACGCCTCGGAACAGATCAAGCCCGGCTGCGACAGCCCGGATTGCCCGCTGGTGAACATCGATACCGTGCACTTCCCCACCGAGCCGCAACTGGACTCCCTGGTGGAACAGCGCCTGCTGCAAATGACCCGTACCACGCCGGGCGCCAGCGTGCCGCCTACCTTGAATGCCTACCGGGACAAGTTCCTGCGTGAGTCCGCCGACCGCAACAGCATGTACCTGCAAGCCAAGGTACGTGAGCAGCATGACGGACTGGTGATCATCGAAGTCTCCAGCTACCTGGACACTGGCGCCGCCCACGGCGAGCCCGGCCGTGGCTTCATCAACTATTCACGCATCCTGCACAAAGAGCTGAGCCTGACCGACATGTTGCTGCCGGGCCAGGAACAGGCGTTCTGGAACACGGCCAAAGTCGCCCACAACAGCTGGCTGATCAACTCGCAGATGGACCGTGACCCGGAGTTCGTGAAGAACTGGCCGTTCCAGAAGACCCCGAACGTGGCCCTGACCAGCAACGGCGTGGTGCTCAAGTACAACGTGGCCACCATTGGCCCGTACGCGTTGGGGCTGATCGAAATGACCATCCCCTACGCGCGCCTCACCGGCGTACTCAAGCCTGAGCTGATGCCCGCACGCCACTAACGGCGCGGCCCAGCACCAGCTGCAACAGCCCTGCCAGCACCAGTGCTGGCAGGGTCGCACCGACATCCGGATACAAGTTGGCCAGCAGGTGGTAAGTCGCAATGCCACCCAACCAGGCCAGCAGTGACGGCCAACGCAGGCTGGCAACCACGCCCTCGCCACGACGGCGCAGGATGAAGTGATCCACCAGCACCACGCCAAACAACGGCGCAAACACCGAGCCGATCAACAACAGGAAGTTCTGGTACTGGGCCAACGGCGCAAAGCAGGCGATCAGGGTGCAGATCACACCGATGGCCAGGGCCAGGTGTTCAACCTTCAAGCGCAATAGCATGCCGCTGGACACCGCCGCCGAGTGGATGTCGGCAAAGGCGTTTTCCGACTCGTCCAACAGGATCAGCAGCAGCGGAATCCCCAGGCCTGCGCCAGCCAGCGCCAGCAATAGCGCATTCACTTCACCGCTTGGCGCAAACGCCAGGGTGTAGGCCACGCCCAGGCTCATCAGCCAGAAGTTACCAATAAAGAAGCCCAGGGCCGTGCCGCCAAACACGCTTTTTGCACGCTGGCCGAAGCGCGAGTAATCGGCAATCAACGGCAGCCACGACAGCGGCATGGCGATCGCGATATCAAAGCCCACGGCAAACGGCATGGAGCCGTCACCGGATTTGGCCCACAGCGCGGCAAGGTCGGCCTTGGCGAACAAGTTCCAGGTCAACCACAGGCAGGCGGCGAGCAGCAGCCAGATACCCCACTTGCGCAGGATCTGGCGCACAAACGTCAACGGGCCACTCACTGCGAGCAGCGTCGCCAAACCACCGAAAAACAGGGTCCACAGCAACGGGCTGGCCAACAGGCTGCCGTCGCTGAAGGCTCGGGCGCCCAGCAGGCTGGCGGCGTCGCGCATCACGATGATCTCGAACGAACCCCAGCCAACCAGTTGCAACAGGTTCAACAGCGCCGGCAGGCTGGCGCCTTTGGCACCGAGGCTGAGTTTGAGCGCGGCCATGGCGGACAGGCCGGTGTCGCTGCCGATCACGCCGACGGCGGCCAGCAACAGCACGCCTACCAGCGTGCCGAGGAAGATGGCCAGCAAGGAGCCGGACAAGCCCAGGCCCGGCGCCAGCAGCGCGCCGGTTTGCAGGACCATCAGGCCGATGCCGAGGGAGAACCACAGGGAGAACAGGTCGCGGGCGCCGAAGACGCGTTTGTCAGCAGGCACCGCGATATCGGGGGAGTAGGTACTCGGTTGAATGCTCAAGGGAGTTATCTCTGAGGGGCATTAATCCCCTGTAGGAGCCCGGGGGGGGGGGGGGGGGGGGGGGGGGGGGGGGGGGGGGGGGGGGGGGGGGGGGGGGGGGGGGG
>NZ_JBWKRS010000022.1:0-83129 GCF_059419385.1 Pseudomonas sp. GW821-FHT05H12
CCCCCCCCCCCCCCCCCCCCCCCCCCCCCCCCCCCCCCCCCCCCCCCCCCCCCCCCCCCCCCCCCCCCCCCCCCCCGGCTCCTACAGGGGTCAGATCGCAGCCAACGCTACGGAGGTGGCAGCGGTGCGGGTCTCCACGCCGAGCTTCACATACACATGCTCCAGGTGCTTGTTTACTGTCCTCGGGCTCAACCCCAAAATGTCACCGATATCCCGATTGGTCTTGCCGCACGCCACCCAGCGCAGCACCTCCACCTCCCGTTCCGTCAACGCAAACCGCGCCGATAACAAGCGGTGCGCCGGCTCATCCTCCAGCGTCAGCACACTCGGCTGCTTGGCCTCCCGCGCCGACAGCAAAATGCGCGATGTGCGCAAATGCGCTGCCACCCGTGCCAGCACCTCGTCGGTCTGGATCGGCTTGGTCACGTAGTCGCTGCCACCCACTTCAAACCCCTGCACCACATGCTTGCTGTCAGTCAGCCCGGTCATGAACACCACCGGGATATCCGCGCTGGCCGGTTGGGCCTTGAGCCGGCGACAGGTCTCGAAACCGTCCAGGCCCGGCATCATCGCGTCGAGCAGGATCAGGTCCGGGCGGCGGCGCTGTACGCGGTTCAATGCGCTGAGGCCATCGAGGGCCACCAGCACCATGTAGCCGGCGTCGTCGAGGGCATCGGACAACATCGCCAGGTTGTCCGGCGTGTCATCGACGATCAGCACCACGCCAGGTTCAGTGCTGCGGGTGAGTGCATTCATCTACGGCCTCCTTGAGGGTTCGGTTGAGTTCATCCAGGCGAAAGCCCTTGAGCAAACCGCGCACTTTGCTGATGAAAGGCGCGGCGTCGGGAGTTTGTACAAGGATCGTGTCGAGTCGTTCGTGCAGGCCGCGCACATAGCCGATGGCGCTAAGTTCGGCGAGGGCAGCCAGGTCTTCGGGGCTGGGCAGCACGCTGGGTGGCGCAGGCGGCACGCGGCTTTGGGTGCGCCGCAGCCACTCCAGGCCCAGGTGTGTTTGCAGGCGCCCGAGCAGTTCCGGCGTGCGCACCGGCTTGGCCAGGTAGTCGTTGCAGGCAGCCGCGATACTGCGTTCGCGGTCGTCGGTAAAGGCATTGGCCGAGATCACGATGATCGGTGCGGTCGACAGCGCGTTGCGCCGGATCAGGCGGCTGGTCTCATAGCCGTCCAGCGTCGGCATCGACAGGTCCATCAGGATCAGGTCAGGGGCCAGCAGCGCCACCTGGCGGATCGCGTCCTGGCCGTTGCTGGCCTGGATCACTTCAAACCCCAGGGGCGTGAGCATGCCGCTGAGTACCTTGCGATGGTCCACGTGGTCATCCACCACCAGAATGCGCCGGCGTGAACCGAGATAGCCGATGATGTCGTGCTCCACATGCACCACCGCTTGCGGCGCACGTACCTGGGACAGGAACAGCCGCACCTGGAAGCACGTGCCCTTGTCCAGTTCGCTGGTGACGCGTAACTCGCCGCCCATCAACGCGGTGAGCATGCGCGTGATGGTCAGCCCCAGGCCCACGCCCTTGTCCTGGCGCATCAGGTCGCCGCGCTCGAACGGCTGGAAAATCCGCTCCAGCTGCCCCGGGTCAATGCCGATGCCGGTGTCGATGATTTCAAAATTGGCCGTCTCGCGCCTGTAGCTCACCCGCAGGCACACCTCGCCGCTGTCGGTGAAGTTCACCGCATTGCCCAGCAGGTTGATCAGGATCTGCCGCACGCGCTTCTCATCGCCGCGGACCACCGCCGGGATATTGCCCGCGCAGTCCAGGCGAAAGCGCAGGCCCTTGTCCTGGGCCTGGGGCGTGAACATCTGTTCCAGGTCGTGAAGCAGTTCCGGGAAGGGAATTTCGGTGAGTTCCAGGCGCAACTTGCCCGCCTCGATCTTGGCCACATCCAGCAGCCCGTCGATCAGCGACACCAGGTGCGAGCCGCTGCGCAGGATGGTCGCCAGGGCGTCCTGATGCTGCTCGGGCATGGCGCTGTCGCGCTGCAGGATCTGGGTGAAACCGAGGATGCTGTTCAGCGGTGTGCGCAGCTCGTGGGACAGCCCGGTGACGTAGCGGCTCTTGGCGGCATTCGCTGCTTCCGAGGCTTCCTTGGCCTGTTGCAGGGCCTGGTCGGTGAGGCTGTGGGCGTCGATTTCCTGCATCAACAGCAGGGTCTGGCGGTCGGATTCCTGCTGGGCCACGCCACGGCTTTCACGGGTGAGTACCACCCACCAGGCGAGCACAGCGGCCAACACCGACAGGGTCAGGAAGGCTTTGAAGAACGCCTGGTACAAGGTTTCCGAATGAGGCAGCCCCTGGGCAGCCTGCACGTAGATCAACGCCAGGGCGCCAGCGAGCATCAACACCAGCGCCAGCAGCAACCCCAGGTAATGCGCCAGGCGCGTGTGCAGGCGCGGCATCATCGTATTCGGCAGCAGCCAGCGCAACACGCCTTCGAACTGGGTGACCAGGCGCGCGTGGGGTTTGCAGCGGTCGCCACAACGCGCATCCAGCGAGCAGCACAACGAGCAGATTGGCGTGCTGTAGGCCGGGCAGAACGCCATGTCGGCGGTTTCGAACGGGTTGCTGCACAGCCCGCACACCGCGTGGGTGGCCGGCGCCACCGGGTGAATCAACTGCACATCGCTGGTGCGGGCGATGTAGTACTTGCCCCCGGTCAGCCAGGCCAACAACGGCGCCATCACCAGCGCTGTGCCCAGCGCGACAAAGGGGGGCGCAGCCTGGGCCAGGGCACCGAACAGGCCGAAGTGGGCGAGGATCGACAGCAACGACGCGATCAGCATCGAACCGACCCCCACCGGGTTGATGTCGTAGAGGTGCGCGCGTTTGAACTCGATGTGCTTGGGCGACAGGCCCAACGGCTTGTTGATCACCAAGTCCGCCACCAGCGTGCCGATCCAGGCTATCGCCACATTGGCGTAGAGCCCCAGCACCTGGTCGATCACATCGAACACGCCCAGCTCCATCAGCATCAGCGCGATGGCCACGTTGAACACCAGCCACACCACGCGGCCGGGGTGGCTGTGGGTGACGCGGGCGAAGAAGTTCGACCAGGCCAGGGAGCCGGCGTAGGCGTTGGTCAGGTTGATCTTCATCTGCGAAATGAACACGAACAGCACCATGGCGCCGAGGGCCCATTCCGGCGAGCTGAACACATAGCGGAAGGCGACCAGGTACATCTGGGTCGGCTCGGCGGCGCGCTCCATGGGGATTTCGTGTTGCAGGGCGAGAAACGCCAGGAACGCCCCGGCAAACATCTTCAACGCGCCGGGGATGATCCAGCCGGGGCCGGCGCAGAGCAGGGCGGCCCACCAGCGCTTGCGGTTGGCGGCGGTTTTTTCCGGCAGGAAGCGCAGGTAATCCACCTGTTCGCCGATCTGCGTCACCAGGGACAACGCCACGGTGCACGCGGCGCAGAAAGCCAGCAGGTTGAACCCGCCCCCTTCGCCGCTGCGCCCCACAAAGCTGGTCCAGTCGCTGAAGGCGTCGGGGTTTTTCCACGCCACAAAGCCGTAGGGCAGTACCAGCAACAGTAGCCAGATCGGCTGCGTCCACAGTTGCAGGCGGCTGATCAGGGTCACGCCGTAGGCCACCAAGGGGATCACCAGCAATGAACAGATCACATAGGCAATCGCCAGCGGGATGTGGAAATACAGCTCCAGGGCCAGGGCCATGATCGCCGCTTCGAGGGCGAAGAACAGGAAGGTGAAGCTGGCGTAGATCAGCGAGGTGATGGTGGAGCCGATGTAGCCGAAACCGGCGCCACGGGTGAGCAGGTCCATGTCCACGCCATAGCGCGCGGCGTAATAACTGATGGGCAGGCCGGTGAGGAAAATCACCAGGCTGATCGCCAGGATCGCCCAGAAGGTGTTGGTGAACCCATAACTCAAGGCCAAGACGCCGCCGATGGCCTCCAGCGCCAGGAACGACACCGCGCCCAAGGCGGTGTTGGCGATGCGCAGCTCCGACCATTTGCGAAAGGACTTGGGGGTGTAGCGCAGGGCGTAGTCTTCCATGGTCTCGTCGGCGACCCAGGTGTTGTAGTCGCGGCGGATCTTGACGATGCGCTGGGTGCCGGGAGGGGGATGCACGGTGGGGGGACTCCGCAAAGAAGGCTAAATCGGATGAGCAAGTTCCATGCCCCGATTCAAAATGTGGGAGCTGGCTTGCCTGCGATAGCGGTGGATCAGGCACTGGAGAGGTCGGCTGACACACCGCTATCGCAGGCAAGCCAGCTCCCACAGGGTTTTGGGGCGGTGGGCGGGCGCGATCCTGCGCGAAAATGGTGCGCAGCGGCATACGTCAAATGACGTACCCGCTTACGTCAGGCTGCGTATACCCGCGCTGGCCCCCTGCCGCCATGCTGGACCCCTCATTGCAGAGGAGTCGCCCCATGGCACGAAGATTGATCCGCTCCACACCGCTGTTGGCCTTGTCATTACTGGCGGCCGCTCTGTTCAGCCAGGGCGTGCTGGCCGATAACGAAGGCTTGGCCGTGACCCCCACCGAAGTCACCGTCGGCCAGTTGCACTCGGCCACCGGCACCATGGCCATCTCCGAGACCGGCTCGATCCAGGCCGAGCGCCTGGCCATCGAGCAGATCAACGCGTCGGGCGGTATTCTCGGTCGGCAGATCAAGGTGATCCAGGAAGACGGCGCATCCGACTGGCCGACCTTCGCCGAGAAAGCCAAGAAGCTGCTGGTCAACGATAAGGTCGCCGCCGTGTTCGGCTGCTGGACCTCGGCGTCGCGCAAGGCGGTGCTGCCGATCTTCGAAAAAGAAAACGGTTTGCTCTACTACCCGACCTTCTACGAAGGCCTGGAGCAGTCGAAAAACGTGATCTACACCGGGCAGGAAGCCACCCAGCAGATCCTCGCCAGCCTCGACTGGATCGCCAAGACCAAAGGCGCCAAGACCTTCTACCTGGTGGGCTCGGACTACATCTGGCCGCGCACCTCGATGAAGATCGCACGCAAGCACATTGAAAACGTGCTGCACGGCACCGTGGTCGGCGAAGATTACTACCCGCTGGGCAACACCCAGTTCGGCTCGCTGATCAACAAGGTCAAGCTGAAGAAGCCGGATGTGGTGTTCGCTGCGGTGGTGGGCGGCTCCAACGTGGCCTTCTACAAACAGCTCAACGCGGCCGGCGTGAACGCGTCCAAGCAGACCTTGCTGACGCTGTCGGTCACCGAAGACGAACTGCTCGGCATCGGCGGTGAAAACATGGCCGGTTTCTATGCCTCGATGAAGTACTTCCAGAGCCTGGACAACCCGAACAACAAAGCCTTCGTCGAAGCCTTCAAGGCCAAGTACGGCAAGGACGCGGTGATCGGCGACGTGACCCAGGCCGCCTACCTCGGCCCCTGGTTGTGGAAAGCCGCGGTGGAGAAGGCCGGCAGTTTCGACGTGGATAAAGTCGTCGCCGCGTCCCCGGGCATCGAACTGAAAACGGCGCCGGAAGGCTACGTGAAGATCCACGAGAACCATCACCTGTGGAGCAAATCGCGCATCGGTGAAGTGCAGCCCAACGGCCAGTTCAAGGTGATCTACGAGTCGGATCTGATCGAGCCGAACCCGTTCCCGAAAGGCTACCAATAACCCTGCGGAACACACCGATCCACCTGTGGGAACGGGCTTTGTGTGGGAGCTGGCTTGCC
Source organism: Pseudomonas sp. GW821-FHT05H12 (assembly GCF_059419385.1). Classification (NCBI taxonomy): domain Bacteria; kingdom Pseudomonadati; phylum Pseudomonadota; class Gammaproteobacteria; order Pseudomonadales; family Pseudomonadaceae; genus Pseudomonas; species Pseudomonas sp. GW821-FHT05H12. The sequence continues at coordinate 5,685 of NZ_JBWKRS010000022.1, forward strand.
TGCGATTGCATCACCTCTGTATCACCTAGAGACCGAGGTGCCTGCATCGCAGCGGTGCGGCGATCCGACAAGCCAGCTCCCACATAAAGCAACAGCAGACCGCATTTCAATTATCACCTGGTTCTCAGGAGACCATCATCATGGAATGGCTATCGGAATTTGGAGCCATCGCGGCAATGCAGGGGTTCAACGGCTTGTCCGTGTTCTGCGTGCTGTTGCTGATGGCATTGGGGCTGGCGATCATCTTTGGTCAGATGGGCGTGATCAACATGGCCCACGGCGAGTTCCTGACCATTGGCGCCTACACCACCTACGTGTGTTCCAGCCTGACTGCGCACTTTGCGCCGAGCTTCCAACCCTATTACTTCTTCTTTGCCATCGCCCTGTCATTCCTCGTCGCCGGCGCCATCGGCTGGCTGGTGGAGTGGGCGATGATCAGCCGTTTGTACAAGCGCCCGCTGGACACCTTGCTGGCCACCTGGGGCCTGTCCCTGGTGATGCAGCAAACCTTCCGCTCGGTGTTCGGCGCCCGTGAAGTCAGCGCCGAACCGCCGGCCTGGCTAATGGGCTCGGTAAACTTCACCGACGCCATCGAGATCCCGCGCAACGGCCTGTTCATGATGGGCCTGACCCTGCTGCTGACCGGTGCGATCTTCATCATGCTCTACCGCTCGCGCTGGGGCTTGCAGGTGCGCGCCACGGTGCAGAACCGCCTGATGAGCCGGGCGGTGGGCATCAATACGCGCAAGGTCGACCGCATGACCTTCGCCCTCGGCTGTGGTGTGGCCGGGGTGGCGGGTGCGGCGTTCACCACCATTGGCTCCACCGGGCCCACGGCGGGGTCGCAGTACATCGTCGACACCTTCCTGGTGGTGGTGTTTGGCGGTGCGCAGAGCCTGTTCGGCACCATCGCCTCGGCGTTCGTGATTGCCCAGACCCAATCGCTGTCGGAGTTTTTCCTCAGTGGCTCGATGGCCAAGGTACTGACCTTGTCCTCGGTGATCCTGATCCTGATGCTGCGCCCGCAAGGGTTGTTCTCCATCAAAGTGCGCAAGTAGAGGCGAGCAGATGAAGGCTTTAGACAAGCTGCTGGGCGGCCAGCAAAACCTGATCGGCATCGTGCTGCTGGCGCTGTTGATCCTGGTGGTATTCCCCCTGACCCTGGACGCGTTCCGCCTGAACATGGTCGGCAAGTACCTGACCTACGCGTTCGTCGCGGTGGGCCTGGTGCTGTGCTGGGGCTATGGCGGCATTCTCAGCCTGGGGCAGGGCGTGTTCTTCGGCGTTGGCGGCTATTGCATGGCGATGTTCCTCAAGCTGGAGGCATCGGACCCGGAGAGCACCAAAATCCAATCCACCCCTGGCATCCCGGACTTCATGGACTGGAACCAGATCACCGAACTGCCGCTGTTGTGGCAGCCGTTCCACAGTTTCAGCTTTACCCTGGTGGCGGTGATCGCCGTGCCGGTCTTGCTGGCGTTCGTGATCGGCCTGGCGCTGTTCAAACGGCGGGTGGGGGATGTGTATTTCTCCATCGTCACCCAGGCGATTGCACTGATCCTCACCGTGCTGATCGTCGGCCAGCAAGGCCTGACCGGTGGCGTCAACGGCATCACCGACCTCAAGACCCTGCTCGGCTGGGACCTGCGCACCGACAGCGCCAAGCTGATCCTGTATTTCATCAATGCGGGCTTGCTGTTTGGCTGCATATTCATTGGCCGCTTCATCCTCGCGTCCAAGCTCGGTCGGTTGCTGATGGCGATGCGCGACAAGGAAGAGCGCGTGCGTTTTTCCGGCTATGACGTGGCCAGCTTCAAGATCTTCGTGTTTTGCGTGGCTGCTGCGTTCTCGGCGATGGGCGGGGCGATGTTTGCCTTGCAGGTGGGCTTTATGTCGCCGTCGTTCGTGGGCATCGTGCCGTCGATCGAGATGGTGATCTTTGCCGCCGTGGGCGGGCGCATGTCGCTGCTGGGCGCGGTGTATGGCGCGTTGCTGGTGAACTACGGCAAGACCTACTTTTCCGAGTCGTTTCCCGAACTGTGGCTGTACCTGATGGGCGGGTTGTTCATTGCCGTGGTGATGTACTTCCCCAACGGCCTGGCCGGGTTGTGGGAGAGCCATGGCCGCCAGGCATTGGCCAAACTGCTGCGGCGCACACCGGTGGTGAAAGCCCCGGTTAAAGCCAAGGCCAAAACCAAAATCCTGGAGACCCAGCCATGACCGCCGTCGGCTTTGAGATGAAAAAACCGGTGCTGGCCATCGAAGGCCTCACCGTGTCGTTCGACGGCTTCAAGGCGGTCGACAACCTCAACCTGTATATCGACCGCAATGAAGTGCGCGTGGTGATCGGCCCCAACGGCGCCGGCAAGACCACCGTGCTCGACCTGATCTGCGGCAAGACCCGCGCCACCAGCGGCAGCATCCAGTTCGATGGGCAGGAACTGACCAAAATGCGCGAGTACAACATCGTGCGCGCAGGCGTTGGGCGCAAGTTCCAGAACCCGTCGATCTACGAGAACCTCACGGTGTTCGAAAACCTGGAGATGTCCTACCCGGCCGGGCGCAAGGTGTGGGGCGCGCTGTTCTTCAAGCGCAACGCCCAAGTGATTGCACGAGTGGAGGAGGTGGCGCGGGAGATCTTCCTCGGCGACTTGCTGCAACAGCAGGCTGACCTGTTGTCCCACGGGCAGAAGCAGTGGCTGGAGATCGGCATGCTGCTGATGCAAGACCCCGAGCTGCTGATGCTCGACGAGCCCGTGGCGGGCATGAGCGTCAACGAACGTGCGCAGACCGCCGAGCTGCTCAACCGCATCAGCCAGGGCCGTTCGGTGCTGGTGATCGAGCACGACATGGAGTTCGTCAAAAGCATCGCCCACAAGGTCACTGTGCTGCACCAGGGCAAGGTGCTCGCCGAGGGCAGCATGGAGTCGGTGCAAAGCAACCCTAAAGTCATCGAAGTGTATTTGGGCCACTGAGGAAGCAGGCATGTTCAAGATCGACCAATTGTCCTGCGGCTACGGGCAGAGCCAGATCCTCCACGATCTGGACCTGAACGTGGCCAAGCGCGAGATTGTCGCGGTGATGGGCCGCAACGGCATGGGCAAGACCACCTTGTTCAAGAGCCTGATGGGCATCCTGCCGCAATGGAAAGGCCAGGTGAGTGTGGACGGGCACGATGTGTCGGCGCTGGAAACCCACGAGCGGGTAGAGCGGGGCATCGCCTATGTGCCCCAGGGCCGCATGATTTTCCCGAGCATGACCGTGCTGGAAAACATCCAGACCGGCTTGCCGGCCTCGGCGCGGGGCAAGGTGCCGGAGGACTTGTATGCGTTGTTTCCGGTGCTGCACGACATGCAGTCGCGCAAGGGCGGCAACCTGTCGGGTGGGCAGCAACAGCAGCTGGCAATTGCTCGCGCGCTGGCGACCAACCCCAAGGTGTTATTGCTCGATGAACCGACGGAGGGCATCCAGCCGTCGATCATCAAGGACATCGCCCGCACCTTGAAGGAGATCCGCAACCTGCGGGACCTGACCATCGTCGTGTCCGAGCAGGTGCTGTCCTTCACCCTGGAAATCGCCGACCGCTTCCTCGTCATCGAGAAGGGCCGCTTCGTGATCGAAGAGACCCGTGACCGCGTGGACGAGGCCACGATCAGCCGCTACCTGTCTGTCTGACCCACCACCCACCTTTATTGCCGGTGTGTTGGACCTGTAGGAGCCGGCTTGCCGGCGATGGCGATCTGTCAGTGGACGCGAAGTTGCCTGACCTGCCGCCATCGCTGGCAAGCCAGCTCCTACAGGGGGGATAGGAATTAGCCGTCAGGGTCAGGTGAATTGTGCTGCAACGTTCGACCACAGGCTTACCCGGCGTCCCCTCGCTTCAAAAAACGCGATCTCGCGCTTGATCCCCCCACTCAATTCCCACCCCGGCAGGTCCAGCACGATCAGCTCGTCGAGCAACGCCATGAACACCGCATCCACTGGCGCCCATAACTTGCCGATGGCTGCGTTGTCCTTGCCCACGAACGCCTGGTTGATCGGGTGAGACATCGACACCTGGCTGAACACGGCATGACCCGCCTCGATAATCCCGGCAGCAACCTTGTTGCAAGCGATAAACCGTTCCTCGACCACGGCTGCGTCGGCGTGGCTGTAAGGGCAGGCGAGAAAAATCTTGCGCATAAATACCTCTGTTTTTTTGATGAATGAATAAAATTCTGTGGCTTATCTGTTGAATTGGTGACCGAATCCACTTAGTTTTGCCGTCACCTCAGCACCGACACGGAGACCGCCATGCGTCCCAACGAGCGCCGCCAACACATCCTCGAACTGCTTCGCCAGCGCGAGCGCATCTCCGTCGACGAACTGGCCCGTACCCTCAGCGCCTCCCAGGAAACCATTCGCCGCGACCTCGCGGACCTCGCCGATAGCGGCCAGGTCACCAAGTTTCATGGCGGGGCCTCGCTGCCGCCCCGTGGTGAACACGAGAACGCGTTCCAGACCCGCATGAACGAGTTCTCCCAGGAAAAACGCGCAGTGGCGCGCTATGCCGCCGGCTTGTATTCGCCGGGCGACAGCCTGCTGATCGATACCGGCACCACCACCTTGTTTTTCGCCCGCGAACTGGCGCGGCTCAACCGCATCACGGTGATCACCAACTCCTTGCAGATCGCCGACAGCATCGGCGCCAGTGGCAACCGGGTGTTCATGATCGGTGGCGAGTACCGCCCCGAATCCAACCAGAACAGCGGGCCGCTGGCGCTGGAGCAGATCGCCCGTTTCAACGCCGAGCACGCCGTGGTCACCATCGGCGCGCTGAGCGTGGACGGTGCGTTCGACTTCTCCATCGAAGAGGCCGAGATCGCCCGTGCAATGATTGCCCGGGCGCGCTACCTCACGGTGATCGCCGACTCGTCCAAGCTCGGCCGCAGTGCGTTGTTCCAGGTGTTTCCCCTGGAACGCATCGACCGCTTGATCATCGATCGCAAGCCGGTGGGCGAGCTGGGCAGTGCGTTGGCGCGGGCCAATGTGGACGTGCATGAGGCGCAGGTCACTCCGAAAACCGATTGGTAAACCCCGGCTGCCCAGGGGCAGCCGAGGAATCGCGCGCAGCCGAATGCCGCAAGGCTGGGTGGCAGCCTCTGCCGTATCAGGTGGGCGAAGGGGGTGTGGCTTACAGGTAATGCTGGATCGGCGGCATCTGTTCCAGTTGCTTGCGACGGGTGACCCACACGCAGGCAAACACCACGGCGCCGACCGCGATCAGGCCCAGCACGTACATCTGTGCCACGCGAAAGTCCGCCGGGATCATGAACACGCACAGCTCCACGAACAGCCACAGGCACGCGCCAGCCACCACCGGCCACTCCCATTTGCCCAGGGTAAAGTCGTCGGCGTGGTGCAGCTGTTTGTGGCGGGTGCCGATGTACAGCAGCACGGTGGCGCTGTAGAGCAGGGCCGGCAGCAGGGTGGCCGCACCGAGGATTTGCGTGAGGGCGTCGGGGTCGCTGTAGAAGCTCAGCACGATGATCATCGGGATCAGCGCTGCCAGGATCGTCGCCCACAGCGGGCCGCCGGTGGGGCGTGGCACGTAGCTCAAGGCTTCGGCGAACGGCAGGCGTCCGTCGCGGGCCATGGCGTGCACCAGGCGGCTGTTGCTGGTCATGATCACCAGGCCACAGGCAAAGATCGCCACGCACACCACCAACAGGATGAGCTTGCTCAGGGTTTCGCCCAGGGTGATGCGGATCACGTCGGCCACCGGTGCCGAACTCTTGCTCAACTCAGCCACCTGATCGCCCAGGCCCATGCCGATCACCATCAGGAACAACGTGCCCATCACGCCACTGGCCAGCACCGCGTGGACCATCGCCCGAGGTACCACCTGCTTGGGGTTGAGGGTCTCTTCGGCCAGGTTGGCCGCCGCTTCCCAACCCACCAGGGTGAAGGCGCCGAGCAGGCCCGAGAGCATGAACGGGCCGAGCCAGCCGTAGTAGTGCTCGGTGGGGGCAATGCCGGTGGACAGCAGGTTGGACGCCTGGCCCTTGCCGAAGAAGGTCACGGCGATGCCGATGCCGACGATCAGGCCGATCATCGCGATCACTTCCGCCCCCACGGCCATGTTGTTGATCTTGGTCAGGATCGGCGTCGACCAGATGATCAGCAGCATCTGGATAAACAGCACCACCACAGTGGTGATGGCGCCCGCCGCCGGTGAGTACTCAAGCCCGAGCAAGGGGAACAGTGCCACCTGGGCCAGCCCGTAATCCACCGCCAGCAGCACCACCGCGATGAACGCGAAACTCATCCAGCCAAACCACCAGCCCAACACCGGGTTGACCAGGCGACTGGCCCACTGGTAGCTGAAACCGGACAGCGGGATCTTGCTCGCCAGCAGCCCGAACACCAGTGCCACCAGCAGCGTGCCGAGGGTTGCGATGGGCCAGGTCCACATGCCGATGGGGCCGCTGGAGACCAGCACCGAACCGTAGGTGGAAAACAGCCCGGTGGTGATCGAGATAAACGAAAACGCCACGGCAAAGGATTCGAACTTGCCCAGAGAGCGTTCGAACTGTTCCTTGTAGCCGGTGCCGCTGTCGGCACCTTTATCGGGTAAAACGGTTTGCGGACTCGAAAGAGTGTCAGACATGGGGATGTCTCCTTCAAAAAATGCACAGGACAAGGCTCGGCGCACGGGTTGACAGGGCAACCTGCGACGCCCGGGGCCCGACGGGGTGACGCACTTCATATGCCAGCGTGTTTTTTGTTGTGGTTTTGCCTTTTTCGGCGTTGTGAGCCGGTCAATTCCCTGGCGGTGAAGCGGGTGGCAACTGCCTGTTGTCACCGGTTGCCTGTGGCTAGCGCCAGGTGCGACAGCGGCTGACCGCGTCGCTGAAGGTGTCCCTCCACGCGCGGGCGGTGGCCGCGCTGACCCTGGGGTGGAACTCGGTGCAGGTGTTGCGCGGTGCCACCAGGGTTTTGCCCAGTCCACGGGCGGCCAGTGCTGCACAACCAAAGGCGGTAAGTTCGTCGAAACGCTGGGTCACGATGCACCGTTGCAAGGCGTCGGCGAGGAACTGCGCGAAATAGGGGCTGCGCGCCAGGCCGCCGTCGATGGACAGGCGGTCGGTGACGCTGAGGAACTGGTCCATGGCGCTGATCACCTCGACACTGCGCAGGGCCACGCCTTCCAGCACGGCCTGGCACATGTCCTGACGCGTGGTGCCGCCGTGCATGCCCACCCACAAGGCGGCCGCGCTGCGATCCCAGTGTGGGCAGGCCAGGCCCGACAATGCCGGCACGAACGCCAGCTGGCGGGCAATCGCCGGGGGCTGGTCGAAGCCGGCCAGTTCGGAAAAATCACTGAACAAGCCCAACCGGCCAGCCCATTCCACGGCGGCGCTGGCGTCGTACACACCGCCGTCCATGGCGTACACCGGCTTGCCGTCGATCTGCCAGGCGATGGTGGCGAGCAGGCCTTTGTCCGGGGCGCGGATGATCTCGTCGCCGGTCAGGGTCAGGGCAAACGCGCCGGTGCCAAAGGTGATCTTGGCATCGCCGGCCTTGCGGCAGCCGTGGCCATACAACGAGGCTTGCTGGTCGACCACGGCGGCGGTGACCGGCGTGGCGCCGATCTCACCGAAATGGCCGACGGTGTCGAGAATCGGTGGCAGGGTCTCGATGGGTACCCCGAACAGTTCACAGAGTTCGGCGTCCCATTGCCCGGTGGCCAAGTTCATCAGCGAGGTGCGCGATGCGGTGGTGACATCGGTGGCGAACACCCCGGTAAGGCGGTCGAGAAACCACGCGTCACTGGTGCCCAGGCGCAGGCGCCCGGCCTTGAGCGCCTGCTGGGCGGCGGGCAGGTGGTTGATGATCCAGCTCAGCTTGCTTGCGGAAAAGTACGGGTCCAGGGGCAGCCCGGCACGGGCCAGGGTCAGGCCTTCGCCACCTTCGGCGCGCAGCCGTTCGATGGCCAGGCCGGTGCGGTTGTCTTGCCAGACGATCACCGGCGACAGCGGCTTGCCGGTGATCGCGTCCCATGCCAGGCAGCTTTCGCCCTGGTTGGCCAGGCCGATGGCATCCACGCGCCCGGTGGACTCCAGGCAGCGTTGCAGGTTGGCCAGCAGCTCCAGCGGGTCATGCTCGACCCAGCCCGGCTGCGGGTGGTGTTGCTGGTGGCGCAAGGCGAGCTGGATATCGGCCGAGCCGTCATCGCTGACCACCAGCACGCGGGTGCTGGTAGTGCCTTGGTCCAGGGCGGCAATTCTCATGGCGTCTCTCCTTTGTTCGGCGCGGGGTGTTCATGGCCGACAAAGTCGACATCCAGTTGCGTGATACGGGCGTTGAGTTTGAGTGCGGCAATGGGGATCAAAATGCGTCGCTCCGGCAGGCAGGCCAGGGCCTTGCTCCAGATCGGCACGCCGTCGGCATACACCGTCAATTTGCCTTCGCAGGCTGTGCTGACGCGCAATTGCAGGTGCTCAAGGCCGGCCACGCCGGTTGGGGCAAAACGTTGCGGCACGCAGAGCTTCAACGGCGGGCGGCAGCGGATGGCCAGGGTGCGCTGGGCCGCGGGGATTTCACCGCGCAAGTCCTTGGCCAGCAGGTGTGCCACGCGGGCCCCTTCGCGCCACGACCAGCCGGCGGTTTCCACCGGGCGCAGCAGGTTGCCGGCGGCGAAGTAGGCCGGGTCGGAGCAGCGGCCGTACTGGTCGATCACCGGGCCACGGCTGCCCGGGTCCAGCAGCAGGTGGCTCTGGCGCACCAGGCTGGCTTCCGGCAGGAACTGCCCGGTGAGCAGTACGCCATCGCAGTCCAGGCGCTGCACCTGCCCGTTGGCCAGGCGCACGCTGGCGGCCTCCACGCGACCGGTGCCGTGGATCTCCAATAGCTGCGCGCCGTAATGCACCGGTACGCCGCACAGCCATGGGAACAGCGATAACGGCCAACGCGCGGTGGCACGGAAGTTCGACTCGATCATCGCCACCGGCTTGATCCCGGCACGGCGGCAACTGAACACCGAGGACAAACTCACCAGTTCGCTGCCGATAATCAGCGGCCGTTCGAACGGCTTGAGGTGTTGCAGGTACAGGTAGGCTTGCAGGGCGCCGGTGTTGATCACCCCCAGGGGCCGGTCACCGCCGATCAGGCGCGCCGAGCGTGGGTTCTCGCGCACGCCGGTGGCCAGCAGCACACGCTTGGCTTGCAGGGTGACGGCGCCGGCATCGCTCACCAGCTGCAGGCAACCGCCATGGCCCAGTTGGGTCACGGTGTGGCCCAGGCGCAGTTGCACACCGGCGGCCAAGGCTTCGGCGACGTTGCGGCGCGCATAGTCGGGCCCGGTATACAGGCGGCCGTATTCGCGAAAGCCGAACGGCGGGTGGCCGCAATGGCGCGGCACGCCACCGGCCACGCTGTCGCGTTCGATCACCACCACGTTGTCCACGCCCTGGCGGCGCAGCTCAACGGCGGCCGACAACCCGGCCGGGCCGCTGCCGATGATTGCCACGTCCACGTACTCAGTCTTCATGGGCGGCTCCCGTGGCCAGTGGCAATGCGAGGTGCCCGGCGCTCAGTTCGGCCACGCGGGCGCCGCAGTAAAAACCCTGGCAGCGGCCCATGCACACACGGGTGCGACGCTTGAGGCCACCGAGGTCGCCGGGGGGCAGGGGGCTGGCAAAGGTGGCCTGGATTTCCCGCGAGGTAACCCACTCGCAGTGGCAGACGATTTCGCCAAAGCCCGGCTGTTGATAGTCCCGTGGCAAGTGCTCGGCGAGGTTGGGCAAGTGCGGCCAGCTCAGGTGTGTGACGGGCGCGTGCTGGACGCGCTGCCTGTACAGCTCGAACACATGCCGGGCAATGCCCAGCGCGGCTGTCAGCCCGGTGGAGCGGATACCACCGACGGTGATCCAGTGCTGCCCGGTCACTTCGTGGATGCGGTATTCCTTCTTCTCGCTGGCGGGGCGCAGGGCGGCGTAGGTGGCGGTGACGGGCATGCCCTCCAGCGCCGGAATGCGGGCCACGGCGGCGTCGATCAATTGGTTGAGGATGGCGGGGGTCAGGCCGGCGTGAACGCGGTCGTCCTGTTCTTCGGCGGTGGGCCCCACCAGCAAGTTGCCAAAGACGGTGCGGGTGATGACGATGCCTTTGGTGCGCTCATTGGGCACCGGCAGGATGATGTTGCCGAGCAGGGCGGACGCGGCCTTGTCGAACACCACGAACTGGCCTTTGCGCGGGTGGATGCTAAAGGTGCTGTCGCCCAGCAGGCGGTGTTCCAGGTGGTCGCCGAACAGCCCGGCGCAGTTGATCACGGTGTTGGCGATATAACTGCCGCGCGAGGTACGTAGCTGCCACGCCTGGCCGTCAAAATGCCCGGCTTCGACTTCGGTACCGGTGTGCACGCGGGCGCCGTGGGCCATGGCGTGCTGCAGGTAACCCAGGGGCGCCGACCACGGGTCGATCAGGTATTCTCCGGGCACCGCCACGGCCCCCAGGGCGCCGTGGGCCAGGTGGGGTTCGGCGTGCTGGAGCTGCTGCGGGCCGATCAGGTGCGCATCGGTCACGCCGTTGGCATGGGCCTGTTGCAGGATGCCGTCGAGCTTGGCCAGGTCGTCGTCACTCCAGGCCACCACCAAGGCGCCGGCCTTGAGCAGCGGCAGGTTCATGTGCCCGTGGATCTCCAGGTATTCCTGGTAACCCGCTCTCATGCACGCCAGCTCAAGGCTACCCGGTGGCGCATCGAAACCGGTGTGCAAGATGGCACTGTTGCCCTTGCTCGCACCCGAGAGGATGTCGGTGCCTTTTTCCAGCAACAGCACCCGTGCCCCTTCAAGGGTGAAGCGCCGCGCCATGGCGCAACCCACGACGCCGGCGCCGATGATCGCGACATCATACGTGTCGGTGGGGGGGGCAAATGATGGGCTCATTGTGCGGCGTAGTCCTTGTGTCGATAACGTGACTTGAATGCCGGTAACGGAGCAGTGACTGTGCCAGTCGAGGTATTGACTGTGGGGTTGTTGTTTTTAAGGCGTTCAATTCGGTCATAAAAGGATAAAGCGCGCCTTAAACCTATAGGGCATTGGTTTTATTGGTTTTCTATGTGGGTTGTTGAAGGTTTTAACATTGCTACTTTGCGACACAGTGGGGCGAAGTAACGTTACAAGTGCACTCAAGTGAGGCGTTCGCTTAGTTGTGCACCCACTATGACTAAGTTGCGGCGTCACTAACGCCCGTAACGGTGTTTTAGAGCAAAAGTGATTCGGTCATATAACCGTTGATAAATGACCGAAAGGGCGGTTTAAAAAATCAATATCCACGTTTAAAACCAACACTGGCGCACTCCCTGCGAAGGTCCCGGTGTAGCGGCACATCGATAAAAACCAGCCGCCATGCCGTTGAACACACCAGAGAGGATGTTCCATGCGTAACTTCGCAATCATTGAAGCCCCGTCCGTGCTCGGGCATATCCCCACTCACTTGGGCGTGGCCCGCATGCCGGATGTGCTGCTCAAGGCCGGCCTGGCCGAGCGGCTGGGGGCGCGCCACGCCGGCCGCGTGGAGTCGCCGCCGTGGCGCGAGGAGCGCGATCCGGAAACCCAGATCATGAACCCCCACGCCATCAACGAATACTCCATCACCCTGGCGAATAAAGTAGGGGAGGTGCTGGACAAGGGCGAGTTCCCGGTGGTGATCGGCGGCGATTGCTCGATCCTGCTGGGCACCTTGTTGTCGCTGCGCCGCCGTGGGCGCTTCGGGCTGTTTTACCTGGACGGCCATGCAGACTTCTATGAGGCCGAAAAGAACCCGATCTCCGGCGCCGCGTCGGCCAGCGACCTGGGCTATGCCACCGGCCGTGGCCCGGCGGTGGTGGCCGACATCGAAGGCCGCCGTCCACTGTTGCGTGACGACGATGTGGTGCTGTTCGGCTACCGCGACGGTGCGATCCAGGCGCGCAACCGTTGCCAGCCGATCCCCGAAGACCTGCTGGCGTTCAACCGCAACGAAGTGCGCATACTCGGCACGCAAACTGCTGCTGAAGAAGCGGTGGCCCACCTGACCCGTGTCGACGGCCCGGAAGGTTTCTGGATTCACGTGGACGTCGACGTGCTGGACCAGGGCATCATGTGGGCCTGTGACCACCCGCAGCCGGACGGTTTCTCCTGGGACGACCTGGCCACGACGCTGCGCACGGCCATGCAGTCGCCACAGGCCATTGGCATTCAATTCACCATCTACAACCCCGACATGGACCCGGGCCACCTCAGTGGTCGCGGCCTGGCCGGCACCATCGCCAGGGCGCTCGCACCGTTCGGCAAAGCCTGATCGGTGGCGGCGGTGCTCGGTATTCGCTCAGAGGAGGGCTGCCCGATGACCACCGCCGATTCCGTGAGGTACTGGCGTTCGCCGATCCTGCCGGACGCCGACCTGCTGAGTGCCACCTACCATCGACAGCGTTTCGCGGCGCACTGGCACGACACCTACACCGTGTCGGTGATCGAAGCCGGTGCCCAGCGTTACGACTACCGTGGCAGCCGTCACGTGGCCGATGCGGGCTGCGTGCCGGTGCTCAATCCGGGTGAGGTGCACACCGGTTCGCCGGCCATGGACGGTGGCTGGCAATACCGGGTGTTCTACCTGCCGATCAACTTCGTGCAACAGGTGATGAATGACCTGTGCGACCGCCCGTGCGACCTGCCGTGGTTTCGTGACGACATCCTGCGCGACCCCGACCTGACCCGCAAAATGCTGCGGGCCCACCACGCCCTGCAGCAGCCGGACGACGCCCTTGGTGCCGAGCACGCGTTGCTCGATGCGGTGTCCACCCTGTTGATCCGCCATGCCGGGCAGCGCCCGCCGGTGGCGCATTTGCTGCGCGATGCGGCGCGTGTCGAGACCCTCAAGGCGCGCTTGATGAGCGACCTGGCCGAGCCCCTGACCTTGAGCGAACTGGCCGGGGAGGTGGGCTTATCGACGTTTCACGCGGCGCGCCTGTTCAGCCGCGAAACCGGTCTGGCACCCCATGCCTGGCGCAATCAATATCGCCTGAACCTGGCCCTGCACCTATTGCGCGACGGCGTGCCCGCCACCGATGTAGCCAGTGCCAGCGGCTTTGCCGACCTCAGCCATTTCACCCGGCATTTCAAGAAAAGCTTTGGCGTGACGCCGGGTCGCTGGCGCTGAGTTTATTTTCGTAAAGCGCAAGAACGTTCAATCGCCGCAGTGGTGCCACTCCCTATGATTTTTTCCATCATCTGGAAGTGGAACCCCTGTAATGCCTCGCCATATCCAAACCACCTTGCTCGACCCCACGCCCCGCGCACCCGGCGGTTTTCGCTCGTTGGCCACGGCCACCCATCGCGGCTCCACCACCCTGTTTGCCAGTGCCCGCGAAGTGCGCGACGACTGGTGCCCCGAGCGCGTGCCCTATGCCTACGGCCTACACGGTACGCCCACCAGCCTGGAGCTGGCCGCGCGCGTTGCCCAACTGGAGGGCGCCGAGCATTGCTTCATCACTCCGGGCGGCCAGGCAGCGATTGCCCTGGTGTACTTCGCTTTCTGCGGTGCGGGTGACCATGTGCTGGTGCCGCAGAGCGCCTACGGCCCCAACAACGACCTGGCCCGTGACCTGCTGGCCAGGCTGGGCATCGCGGTGCAGACCTACGACCCGATGATCGGCGCCGAGATCGCTACGTTGATCCGCCCCAACACCACCCTGATCTGGTGTGAGAGCCCGGGCTCGGCCACCATGGAAATCCAGGACGTGCCCGCTATTGCTGAAGTGGCGCGGGCGGCGGGCGTGGTGCTGGCGCTGGACAACACCTACGCCAGCGGGGTGTATTTCGACGCCTATGCCCACGGTGTGGACGTGTCGATCCAAGCCCTCACCAAGTACATCGGCGGCCACAGCGACCTGCTGTTGGGCTCGGTGTCGACCCGCAGCGAAGTGTATTACCAGGCCCTTGGCCAGGCGCGTTCGCTGCTGGGCATGGCGGTCTCGCCCGACGATTGCAGCCTGGCCTTGCGCGGCCTGCAGACCCTTTGGGTGCGCTTGGCTCATTTGCAGACCAGCACCTTGCAAGTGGCGCAATGGCTCAAGACCCGCCCCGAAGTGGAAAGGGTATTGCACCCGGCATTTCCCGATTGCCCGGGTCACGCGTTGTGGCTGCGCGACTTCACCGGTTCCACCAGCGTGTTTTCGGTGGTGTTCCGCCCGACGCTGTCGGGCGAGGCGCTGCTGGACTTCATCGACCGCCTCAACCTGTTTCACCTCGGCTACAGCTGGGGCGGCGTGACCAGCCTGGTGGCGCCGCATTTCAACCTTAACCGCGATGTGCGCCAGTACGGCGATCGGCTGGTGCGTTTCAACATCGGCCTGGAGCACGTCGACGACCTGATCGCCGACCTTGAACACGCGTTTTCCCAAGCAGATAACCACGGAGATGGGCAATGAAAACCTTCACGCGTTTGATGATTGCGGGCGCCGTCCTGGGTGCCAGTGGCCTGGTACAGGCCGGCGCCACCCTGGATGCGATTCACAAGAAAGGCTTTATCCAATGCGGGGTGTCCGACGGCATCCCGGGGTTCTCAGTGCCCGACAAGAATGGAAAGCAACAGGGCATCGACGTGGACGTCTGCCACGCGGTGGCCGCTGCGGTGTTCGGCGATGCGGGCAAGGTGCGGTTCACCCCCACCAATGGCAAGGAGCGCCTGGCCGCGTTGCAGTCTGGCGAGATCGATATCCTGTCGCGCAGCACCACCTGGACCAGCTCCCGTGACGCCGGTATGGGCCTGGTCTTCACCGGCGTCACCTACTACGACGGTGCCGGTTTCATGGTCAACAAGAAGCTGGGGGTGAGCAGTGCCACTGAACTGGATGGCGCGTCGATCTGCATTCAGGCCGGCACCACCACCGAACTGAACACCTCGGACTTCTTCCGCAGCCACGGGCTCAAGTACACGCCGATCACCTTCGACACCTCCGAAGAAACCGCCAAGGCCTTGCAGGCCGGGCGTTGTGACGTGATCACTGCGGACAAGTCGCAACTCAATGCCCAGCGCAGCCAGATGACCACGCCGTCCGACTTTGTGATCCTGCCGGAGACGATTTCCAAGGAACCCATGGGGCCGTCGGTGCGTCGCGGTGATGATGAGTGGTTCAGTATTGTGCGCTGGACGCTGTTTGCGATGCTCAACGCGGAAGAGGCCGGGGTGACATCGGCCAATGTCGAGGCCCAAGCCAAGACCACCCGGAACCCGGACGTGGCGCGCTTGCTCGGCGCCGATGGCGAGTACGGCAAGGACCTGAAACTGCCCCGGGACTGGGTGGTGCAGGTGGTCAAGCAGGTGGGCAACTATGGCGAGGTGTTCAACCGTGCGTTTGGGCCAGGGACGCCGCTGGCCATCGACCGGGGCTTGAACAACCTGTGGAACAACGGCGGTATCCAGTACGCGCCACCGGTGCGGTGAGGGGCCGGCGAACGCTTTCCTGAACGGGCAGGCGCATACCGTATCGGCGTCTATGGAATATCCGGGCGGGCTCAGGTGTTTACCGGTAGACCTGAACAACCACCGAGCCCGCCGCCCATGAGCACCGACACCCCTTACCGCAGCGCCACCGAGCTGCTCGCCGACATCGCGGCCGGCCGCCAAAGCAGTCGCGCCTTGCTCGACAGCTACCTGGCGCGCCTGGAGATGCTCAACCCGGCGCTCAACAGTGTGGTCACCCTGGACCTCGCGCAGGCGCGCCTCAAGGCCGACCTGGCTGACACGGCAGTGCGCAATGGCCTGCCGCTGGGGCCTCTGCACGGTTTGCCGATTACTATCAAGGACACCTTTGAAGTGCTCGGTATGCCGTGCACCGCAGGTGCCGCCGCGTTGCGCGAGCATCGGCCGGCGCAGTCGGCGGTGGCGGTCAAGCGCCTGGAAGATGCCGGTGCCATTGTGTTCGGCAAGACCAACGTGCCGACCATGGCCGGGGATATCCAGACTTACAACAGCCTGTTCGGCACCACCCACAACCCCTGGAACCTGGCGCTGACACCCGGCGGTTCTTCAGGGGGCGCTGCGGTTGCGTTGGCGGCGGGCTTCACCGCGTTGGAACTGGGCAGCGACATTGGCGGCTCGATCCGCATCCCGTCGCACTTTACCGGCGTGTATGGGCACAAACCCACCCACGGCATCGTGTCCCAGCGCGGGCATATCCCCGGAGCACCGGGTGACCTGGCAGAGGGGGCGTTGAACGTGGTCGGGCCCTTGGCGCGCAGTGCCGCCGACCTGCAGTTGATGTTGGACGTGATCGCCGCCGCACCACCGGCCGGGCAACCCGGTTGGCAGTTACAGCTGCCAGCGCCGCGCCCTACGTCTCTGAAGACCTTTCGTGTGTTGCTGTGGACCGACGATGTCGATTGCCCCCTCGACCCGGGCATGACCGAGGCCTACCGCCAATTGCGCCTGAGCCTGGAAGCGGCGGGTGTGGAGGTGGTGCAGGGCGCGCCCAAAGGGGCGTCGCTGGAGCGCTTGTTTGCCGCCTACCTGTTGCAACTGGGCGCTGAGCTGGGTGTGTCGTTGCCAGCGTCCAAGCGGTGTTTCATGGGGTTGGTGGCTCCGATGTTGCGGGCACTGGGCCGGGTGATGGACACGCCGCAGCATGCCGACAAGTTCTACCAGGGCAGCGCCATGGGCCATGCCGATTGGCTCAAGGCCCATGAGGCGGGCTTGCGCCTGCGTGAAGCTTTCCTCAAGACCTTCGATGACGTCGACGTGATCCTGGCGCCGCCCACCTTCACCACGGCGTTTGCCCATGACCACTCCAGGGTCATCAGCCTGCGCACCCTGCAGGTTGACGGCCAGAAGCGTCACTACGCCGACCTGTACAAGTGGATTGCGCCGGCCACCCTGATGGGCCTGCCGGCCACCAGCGCGCCCATTGGCCTGACACGCCAGGGGTTGCCGGTAGGCGTGCAGATCATCGGTGCGCCGTTTGCCGATCGCACCACGATCAAGTTTGCCGAATACCTTGCGGAGGTGGTCGGTGGGTTCCAGGTGCCGGGGGCTATGGGGTAGGGCGGATCATGGCGGCCGGCTGCACGCGTTGCGCGTATTCCTCGGCGGTCATGAAGCCCAGTTGCACCGCCGCTTCCTTGGGCGACAAGCCTTCGTCTGCGGCCTTGCGGGTGATCTGCGCCACCCGGTCATAACCCAGCACCGGGTTGAGCACGGTGGCCATTAACAGCGAGTGCTCCACGTTGCGCGCCAGTTGCGGGCGGTTGACCTCCAGGCCGTTGAGCAGCTTGTGGGTGAACAGGCTGATGCAGTCGGTGAGCACCTCGATCGAGTGCAGCAGGTTGTGGATCAGCACTGGCTTGGCCACGTTCAATTCGAAGGTGCTGGACGCGCCCGCCAGGGTGATGGTGGTGTGGTTGCCCATCACCTGCATGGCCGCCTGCACCAGCACTTCGGCGATGGTCGGGTTGCGCTTGCCGGGCATGATCGAGGAGGTGAGGCCGTCATCCGGCACGATCAACTCGCCCAGGCCGCAGCGCGGGCCTGAGCCCAGCAGGCGGATGTCGTTGGCTATCTTGGTCAGCGACACCGCCAGCACATTCAACGCGCCGGAGACCTCCACCAACGCATCGTGGGTGCCCATGCCTTCGAATTTGCACGGGTTGGTCTGGAATGCCTCGCCGGTCAACTGGCTGATTTCTTCGCAAAACGCCACATCAAAGCCTACGGGAGTATTAAGCCCCGTGCCCACTGCCGTGCCGCCCTGGGGCAGCAGGCGCAGGCGCGGCATGCAGGCCTCGATGCGCGCGATGCCGTGGTGGATCTGCTGGGCAAAACTGCCGAACGCCTGGCCCTGGCTCATCGGCACCGCGTCCATCAGGTGGGTGCGGCCGATTTTCAGCACGTCCTGCCAGGCGTCGGCCTTGGCGTTCAGCTCGTTGCGCAGGTGACCGAGCGCAGGCAGCAGCCGACCGCGCAACTCCAGCACGGTGGTCAGGTGCATCACCGTGGGGAAGCTGTCGTTGGACGACTGCGAACGGTTCACGTGGTCGTTGGGGTGCACCGGCGACTTGCTCCCCAACTCGCCGCCGAGCCGCAGGTTGGCGCCGTTGGCGATCACCTCGTTGGCATTCATGTTGGTCTGGGTACCGGAGCCGGTCTGCCAGATCGACAGCGGAAAGTGCGCGTCAAAGTGACCGTTGGCCAGGTCCTGGGCGGCCAACTCAATCGCCTCGGCCAGGGCGGGCGCGAGTGCGCCGAGCCGTGCATTGGCGCGGGCGCAGGCGCGTTTTTGCTGGCCAAAGGCGCGGATCAGGCTGGCCGGGAACGGCTGCTTGGCGCCGAACACCTCCAGTGCGCGCTGGGTCTGTGCACCCCAGTAGCGCTCGGCCGGGATGGACACCGGGCCAAACGCATCGTGTTCGATTCGCAGAGTGGGCATCGTGCTGCTCCGTCAAAGTGCCGCGCCAGCCGCTCGGCCGAGCACGCGTTGATATTCATCCTGGGCGGTCTGCTGGGAGAACTCGCCGGACCATTTGGACACCACCACGGTGGCCACGCTGTTGCCGATGGTGTTGCAGGTGGCAATCGCCATCGACATGAAGCGGTACACGCCAAACAGCAGGGCCAGGCCTTCGGCCGGCAGCACGCCGATGGCCGTGACGGTGGCGGCAAACACCACGAAACTGCCGCCCGACACCGCCGCCGCGCCTTTGGACGTCACCAGCATGATCGCGATGATGCCCAGCTGTTGCTCCCAGCTCAGGGGCACGCCGTAGGCGTTGGCGATGAACAGCACGCACAGCGACATGTAGATCGAGGTGCCATCGAGGTTGAACGCGTAGCCGGTGGGCAGCACCAGGCCGACGCTCTGCTTGGAGCAGCCGAACTTCTCGAGTTTTTGCAGCAGGCGGGGCAAGGCGCTTTCCGACGAGGCGGTGCCGAGCACGATGAAGATTTCATCCTTGATGTAGGTGAGGAAGCGCCACAGGCTGAAGCCGCTCAAGCGGCACACCGCACCCAGCACCACAAAGATGAAGAAGGCAATGCCCACGTAGAACATCAGCACCAGGTTGGCCAGGGACATCAGTACGGCAGTGCCGTTGCTGCCCACCGCGTAAGCCACCGAGCCGAAGGCGCCCAGGGGCGCGAACTTCATGATCAGGTTGATGAATTCGAAGAAGCATTCGGAGATGCGGTTCAAGCCGTCTTCGATGACTTCACGGCGCTCGGGTTTCAGGGCCAGCAGGGCAAAGCCGAACAGCACCGAGATCACCAGCACTTGCAGGAGTTGGCCACCGGCAAAGGCACCGACGAAGTTGTCGGGGAAGATGCCGTAGATGAAGTCCATGGTCGACGCCGGCGCATGGCCCTTGGCAACGGCGGCACTCGCCGCGGCAGCGGCAGCGCTGCTCGGGTGGGCGTCGTGCATGCCGGAGCCGATCTGCAGCAGGTTGCCCCACAGCAGGCCGATGGCCAGGGCGATGGTCGACACCACTTCGAAGTAGATCAGTGCGCGCAGGCCGACTTTGCCGACGCGCTTGATATCACCGGCCGAGGCGATGCCGTGGACCACGGTGAAAAACACCAGCGGCGCGACGGCGGTCTTGATCAGCTTGAGGAAGATATCGCCGAGGATCTTGAAACTGGCGGCCAGCTCGGGGGCGAGAAAGCCGAAGGCAATGCCGAGGAACATGGCGGCGACGACCTGGAAGGTCAGGTCCTTGTAGAGCGGTTTTTTGGCGGGGATGGATGACATGTCTGTGATCTCGTTGTTGTTATGGTTCGGTGTAGCGCCGTAGATCTAATGTGGGAGCGGGCTTGCCCGCGATAGCGGTCTGTCAGCTAATGCATCCGGTGACTGACACACCGCAATCGCGGGCAAGCCCGCTCCCACATTTGGATTTGCATTGAGTGTTGGATCAGCGCGGGACTGCACCCTCGCGCGCCAGCGCGATATCCACCATCTGCGGCGCCAGCCCCAGGTAGTTGGCCGGGTCGGTCAGGCGTTGCAGTTCGGCCACGTCCAGTTGCGCCGTGGCTTCGCCCTGGGCGAGCAGGGCGTCGAGCAGGCTGGTGCCCTGGTCGTTGGCCATGCGGCAGGCGGCATAGACCACGTCGTGGGCCACCTGACGGCCGAGGGCCGGGGCGAGGCCCATCATCACGGCTTCGGCGACGATCAAGCCCTGGGTCATGTCGAGGTTCTTGCGCATGCGCTCGGGGCGCACTTCCAGGCCTGCGAGCATGAAGGTCGCCTGGCCCAGGGACGCGGCGCTGAGGGCGAAGGCTTCGGGGATGGCGATCCACTCCGCCTGCCACGGGCCGGTGGAACGCTCGAAGTCCTGGATCATTGCGTCGAGCATCAGCCCTGCGTGTTGGCGCACGCCCTTGGCGGCGGCGTACATCAGCTCGCAGGAAATCGGGTTGCGCTTCTGCGGCATGGTGCTGCTGGCGCCACGGCCCTTGACGAAGGGCTCGTACACCTCGCCCAGCTCGCTGGTCATCATCATCATGATGTCCAGGGCGATCTTGCCCAGAGAACCGGTGACCAGGCCGAGGAAGTTCAGGGTTTCGGCCAGGCCGTCGCGGGCCACGTGCCAGGTGGCTTGCGGCACGCCCAGGCCGAGTTCGGCCATCAAGGCTTGCTGTACCTCCAGGCCCTTGTCGCCCAGGGAGGCGAGGGTGCCAGCGGCGCCGGCGAACTGGCCGATTTCCACCCGTGGGCGCAGTTCCAACAGGCGTTCGGCGTGGCGGTCGAACATGCTCAGCCACACCGCGCACTTGTAGCCGAAAGTGATCGGCAGCGCGTGCTGCAAGTGGGTACGGCCCGCCATGGGCGTGTCGCGATAACGCTCGGCCAAGCCGGCGAGCAGGCCGCGTACCGCCTGGATATCACGCTCGACAATCGCCAGGGCCGCGCGCACCTGCAGGACCACGGCGGTGTCCATGATGTCCTGGGTGGTGGCGCCCCAGTGCACATAGCGGCCGGCTTCGCCGCAGATCTTCGACAGTTGCTCCACCAGCGGCAGGATCGGGTAACCGACGATCTCGGTCTCGTGCTGCATCAGCGCCAGGTCCAGGGCTTCGTAGCGTGACAGCGCGGTGATCTGCTCGGCCGCCTCGCTCGGGATCACGCCGCAACGGGCTTCGGCGCGGGCCAGGGCCACTTCCACTTCGATGTAGCGCTCGATCAGCGCTTTGTCGGAGAACACGCCACGCATTTCGGCGGTGCCGAACATGTCGCGGAACAGGGCGGAATCAAAAACGGTACTCGACATGGCGAAGTCCTATTTGTTATTTTTAAAACATACATAATTAATATGTCCGTACATTATGATTACGCCTGTGCTGATACACTGTCAACACGACAACGAGGGTAAAAATGGAAAGCGTGAGCCAGAGGCGTTATGCGGCGGTGGCCAAGGACTTGATCGACAGGATTGGCAGCGGCCATTACCCGGTGGGGTCGTTGTTGCCGACGGAGTTCGAGCTGTGTTCGCTGTACGCGGTGAGCCGGCACACGGTGCGCGCGGCCATCGACCAGTTGCAGGGGCAGGGCATGGTCTCGCGGCGCAAGCGCGTGGGCACGCGGGTCGAGGCGTCGTCACCCAAGGGCGGTTATTCCCAGGCGATGGCGTCGGTGGCCGACCTGGTGCAAGTGGCCGAAACCCACATTCGTGATATCCAGGGCGTGCGTGAATTCGTCGCCGATATCGCTCTGGCCCGGCGCCTGGGGCTTGAGCCGGGTGGGCACTACTTCTGCGTGTCGAGCATCAAGGTGGATGCCGGCGACGGCAATGCGCCGTTGTGCTGGACCGACGTGTACGCCGAACAGACCTTCGCCGAGGTGATCCCCGAAGCGCGCAAACACCCCGATGAGTTGATCGCGGCGTTGATCGGCAAGGCGTTTGCGCGGCACATCGATGTGGTCGACCAGCAGGTGCGGCCGGTGCAGCTGAGTAGCGAACTGGCCGCCAGTCTGAAGGCCCAGGGCGGTGCACTGGGGCTGAACATCATCCGCCAGTACCGGGATGACGCCGGTGAGGTGATTGCCGTGTCGGAAACGGTCTACCCGGCAGACCGTTTCACCCTGACCATGCAGATGAGGCGCGACAAGCTCTAGGCCACGTTGAAGAACGCCACCTTGGTGCTCAAGCGGTCCGCCAGCTCGGCCAATTCCTGATTGGAGCTTTCCACCACTTCGGAACCGGCCGCCGATTGCACGGTGGAGCTGTGGATGCGCGTGACGTTCTGCGCCACCTCTTCGGCAGCGGCGCTTTGCTGCACCGAGGCGCTGGCGATCTGCGCGTTCATCGCGTTGATCGCGCCGACTTCCTGGCTGATCTTGCCCAGTGCCACCTGAGAGTCGCGGGTCTGCGCCACGGTGACCTGGGCCAGGTTGCGGCTGCGCTGCATGATGTCGGCGGCGTCCTGGGTGCCGCTTTGCAGCTTGCCGATCATGTCGCGGATTTCCTGGGTGGATTCCTGGGTGCGCGTGGCCAGGGAGCGCACTTCATCGGCCACCACCGCAAAACCACGCCCGTGCTCACCGGCCCGCGCCGCTTCGATCGCCGCGTTGAGCGCCAGCAGGTTGGTCTGGGCGGCGATGGCGTTGATCACCTCGATCACGGTTTCGATGTTTTCGCTGTCGCTGGACACCTGGTTGACCCGCGTGGTTGCTTGCTCAAGGATCGTCGCCAACTCTTCGATGGCCACGGTCACTTCGCCCACCAGGCGGTGGCCGCTGTCCACTTCTGCGTCGGCCAGGATGGTGGCCTTCGACGCCGCCGAGGCGTAGCCCGAGACCTCGCTGACCGAGGCAGCCATCTGCGTGATGGCGGCGGCCACATGCTGGGCTTCGCTGGTCTGCAGGGTGATCTGCTGGCGGTTGTCGCTGGCCACCGACAACAGGGTCACCGAGGAATGGCGCAGGGCCTGGGCGGCGGCGCGCACTTCGGTGATGGTGTCGCCCAGGCGCGCCAGGGCGTTTTTCAGGATGCCCATGACGCTGTCGGGGTAGCGGGTTTCGATGGGCTGGTTCAATTCGCCCTGGGCCAGGCGGCGGATCGCTTCGGCCACTTCCTCCGGCTCGGCACCGAGGGTGGCCTTGATGTTGCGGATGATCAGCAGCGACACCAGCACGCTCAGGATGATTGCGATCGCGCTGGCCAGCACCATCAGCACGGCAAAGTTGCTGGCGGCCGATTGCACCGTGTCCAGGCGTTGCTTGATCTGGGCTTCTTCGAAGTCGATCAGCGCATTCACGCGCTTGAGCCACTCGGTGTAATGCGCCGATGCCTGGGCCAGCAGCAGGTCCTGGGCGCCGGCGATGTCGTTGCCGCGACGCAGGGCAATCACCCGTTCGCTGGAGGCCAGGGCCTGGGTTTCGATGGCCTTGATATCGGCCAGCAGGCGCGCCTCTTCGGCGCTGGGGGCGGCGCTGGCGAACAGGCGGTCGAGCATCACGGCGGAATCCTGATAGTCGCGCTTGAGTTGGTCGATCTCGGCCAGGTGCCGGTTGAGCGCTGGCTCATCCTTGACCAGCACCGCGTCACGAATGGCGATGGCGCGGTTGTGCACGCTGCCCCGGAAGTTGATCGCGTAGCGCTGCACCACGGCGGCTTTTTCACCGACCTCCTTGAGGGTGCCGTCGATAAACCCCACTCGCTGGATACCGACCGCAGTGATCAGCACCAGCAACGACAGGGTGGACGCAAAGCCCAGTCCGATACGCATTGCCAACGAGACAGGTTTTTTCATGAAAGGCTCGATATTCAAGGAGTTAGAGGTGATGGCTAAAAGCTATCTGTCTCGCGAAATCTAATCACCCCTCGGCGTCGCGTCCAATCACTAATTGCTGACCCTGACATTGAGCGAATTGATGGAATAAAACCGCACGCTTGGGTTTTATACGTCATCCAACGTATTCCCCGTTTTCCCTGGCCCCTTGAGACTGGATTGCACGCACCCGCCATCCGTCCAGGAGCCTGTCCATGACCGAAACGCTGATCAAAGTCGACCTCAACCAGCCTGTCACCGAAAACGAGCAGATCCACAACCGCTGGCACCCGGATATTCCGATGGCCTGCTGGGTCAAGCCGGGCGATGACTTCATCCTTGAAACCTACGACTGGACCGCCGGCGCCATCAAGAACAACGACGACGCCAGCGACGTGCGCGACGTGGATTTGTCCACCGTGCACTACCTGTCGGGCCCCGTAGGCGTGCACGGTGCCGAGCCGGGTGATTTGCTCGTGGTGGACCTGCTCGACATCGGCGCCAAGGCCGATTCCCAGTGGGGGTTCAACGGTTTCTTCTCACGCCAGAACGGCGGCGGCTTTCTCACCGATCACTTCCCCAGCGCCCAAAAAGCCATCTGGGATTTCAAGGGCATGTTCACCAGCTCCCGGCACATTCCGGGGGTGAATTTTGCCGGGCTGATCCACCCCGGCTTGATCGGCTGCCTGCCCGACCCGGTCATGCTCGCCGACTGGAACCGCCGTGAGCAGGAACTGATCGACACCAACCCCACCCGCGTTCCGCCGCTGGCCAACGCGCCGCTGGCGGCCACGGCGCACATGGGCAAGATGCAGGGCCAGGCACGCGACGATGCGGCTGCCACCGGCGCGCGTACCGTGCCGCCCCGTGAGCACGGTGGTAACTGCGACATCAAGGATTTGTCCCGGGGTTCGAAGATCTTTTTCCCGGTCTACGTTAAGGGTGCCGGGCTGTCGGTGGGTGACTTGCACTTCAGCCAGGGCGACGGCGAAATCACTTTTTGCGGCGCCATCGAGATGGCCGGCTGGGTGCACATGAAAGTCGAGCTGATCAAGGATGGCATGGCCAAGTACGGGATCAAGAACCCGGTGTTCAAGCCGAGCCCGATCACCCCGAACTACAAGAACTACCTGATCTTCGAAGGCATCTCGGTGGACGAACAGGGCCAGCAGCACTACCTGGACGTCAACGTTGCCTACCGCCAGGCGTGCCTGAACGCGATCAACTACCTGACCAAGTTCGGCTACTCGCCGGCCCAGGGCTATGCGCTGCTCGGCTCGGCGCCGGTACAAGGGCATATCAGCGGCGTAGTGGACATCCCGAATGCCTGCGCGACCTTGTGGTTGCCCACGGAAATCTTCGAGTTCGACATCAACCCCAACGCCAACGGGCCGACCAAGTTTCTCGATGGCAGCATCGACCTGCCCATCGCCCCGGACCTGTAGCCATGCCGACCTACGAATACGCCTGTGCGGCGTGCGGCACCTTCACGATGTTGCGGCCCATCGCCCAGCGCAACGAACCGAGCCAGTGCCCCTATTGCGACGGGCCGGGCGGGCAACTGCTGATTTGCGCGCCCGCGTTGCAAACGCTGTCGGGCAACCAGCGCAAGGCCATCGAGGGCAACGAACGCAGCCGCCATGCGCCGCAAACCGTCGGCGAGTACCAGGAAAGCCGCAAGCACCCGGCCGGTTGCAGCTGCTGTGGGACGAGCAAAAAGGTGCTGCCGAGTAAGGCCAACCCCTTGGGGCTCAAGACCAAAACCGGCCCACGGCCGTGGATGATCAGCCACTAGAACAGGAGCGTTGTTATGCGTCATGGCGACATTTCCAGCAGCCCGGACACCGTGGGTGTCGCGGTGGTGAACTACAAGATGCCGCGCCTGCACAGCAAGGCCGAGGTCATCGACAACGCGAAGAAGATTGCCGAGATCATTGTCGGCATGAAGCAGGGCCTGCCCGGCATGGACCTGGTGGTGTTCCCCGAGTACAGCACCATGGGGATCATGTACGACAATGATGAAATGATGGCCACCGCCGCAAGCATTCCCGGCGAAGAGACCGCGATTTTCTCGGCGGCCTGTCGCCAGGCGAACACCTGGGGCGTGTTTTCCCTGACCGGTGAGCGCCACGAAGAGCACCCGCACAAGGCGCCGTACAACACGCTGGTGCTGATCAACCACCTCGGCGAAATCGTGCAGCGCTATCGCAAGTGCATTCCCTGGTGCCCCATCGAAGGTTGGTACCCGGGCGATCGTACCTACGTGTGCGACGGGCCCAAAGGCATGAAGATCAGCCTGATCATTTGCGACGACGGCAACTACCCGGAGATCTGGCGCGATTGCGCGATGAAGGGCGCTGAGTTGATCGTGCGTTGCCAGGGCTATATGTACCCGGCCAAGGAGCAGCAGGTGCAGATGTCCAAGAGCATGGCCTGGGCCAACAACTGCTATGTGGCGGTGGCGAATGCGGCGGGGTTCGACGGGGTGTATTCGTACTTCGGCCACTCGGCGATCATCGGTTTTGACGGGCGCACCCTGGGCGAATGCGGCGAGGAGGAGATGGGCATCCAGTATGCGCAACTGTCGGTGTCGCAGATCCGCGATGCGCGGGCCAATGACCAGTCGCAGAACCACCTGTTCAAGTTGCTGCACCGGGGCTACACCGGCATGCACGCCTCGGGCGATGGCGACAAGGGCGTGGCGGACTGCCCGTTCGAGTTCTACCGCACCTGGGTGCTGGATGCGCAGAAGGCTCAGGAGAATGTCGAGAAAATCACCCGCAGCACCGTCGGTGTCGCCGAATGCCCGGTGGGCCAACTGCCCCATGGCGGTAAAGAGTGGACGGCGGAGTAGGGCATGCGCTTTACGTTTGAGCCGGCCCGGGTGATGACGCTGTTGCGCAGCCGCATTGTCGGCCAGGACGCGGCGCTGGCGCAGGTGGAGGGCCTGCTCAACGTGGTCAAGGCCGATATCGGTGAGCGTGACCGGCCCTTGAGCGTCAACCTGTTCATGGGGCCGACCGGTGTGGGCAAGACCGAGATCGTGCGCCTGTTGGCCCAGGCGCTGCACGGCCGTGCCGATGGTTTTTGCCGTATCGACATGCACACCCTCGCCCAGGAGCATTACGCCGCCGCGCTCACGGGCGCGCCTCCGGGGTATGTGGGGAGCAAAGAGGGCATCAGCCTGTTCAACAGCGAATTGATCCAGGGCACCTACAGTTGCCCGGGCATTGTGTTGTTCGACGAGTTGGAAAAGGCCAGTCACGAGGTGGTGCGCAGCCTGCTGGGCATCCTGGAAAACGGCCAGCTGACCCTGGCCGGTGGCACGCGCACCCTGGACTTTCGCAATTGCCTGATCTTCATGACCAGCAACATCGGCGCACAACAGGCGCGCCGCCATCGCCAACGGTTCGCCCACGGCTGGCGCCGCTTGCTGCGGGTATTTGCCCGGGACGAGGCGGCGGTGCTGGAAGACGCGTTGCACGGTCACTTCGAGCCGGAGTTTCTCAACCGCATCGACCGCATCCTGATGTTCGAACCCATCGACGGCCAGTGGCTGGAGGCGTTGCTGGAAGTGGAACTGGGCAAGCTCAACGGGCGCCTGGCGGCACACCAGCGTTGGCTGGAAGTGGATGAGCCCGCGCGGGCATGGTTGTGCCGCCAGCACGATGCGCGTTTTGGCGCCAGGGCCTTGGGCCGGCGACTGCGGGTGGAGTTGCAGCCCGCCATCGCCGAATGCGTGCTGCACGATCCTGGTGTGCAAGGCATGCGGGCGACCGTGCGGGATGAGCAGTTGCACGTTTCGCGTCAATAGGCTTGCGCGTTGTAAAATTTTGGCTAATATAACCCGGGTAAAACAAATAACACCCGGGTAATAATCCATGCCTACGCAAAACCTTTCGCTCTGCACCGCCTTTGTCCATCACCAGCGCGTGGCGGCGGGCACCTATGCCGACGTTGCCCATAG
Source organism: Pseudomonas sp. GW821-FHT05H12 (assembly GCF_059419385.1). NCBI lineage: Bacteria > Pseudomonadati > Pseudomonadota > Gammaproteobacteria > Pseudomonadales > Pseudomonadaceae > Pseudomonas > Pseudomonas sp. GW821-FHT05H12. The sequence goes on from NZ_JBWKRS010000022.1 coordinate 33,433, forward strand.
CCTTGCCCAATCCGCCTTGGCGCCTGGCAGCTTCCTGGTGTTCGATGACGCCACCGGCAGCCAGGTGGATTACCCCTGGCCAGCGGGGTATGCACCTGCGCAACCGGCATCGGCCGAGGCGGATGACGAGCCTCCGGCAGCGCCATCGGTGGGTCGCCCGAAACTGGGGGTGGTGGCGCGGGAAGTCACCCTGCTGCCGCGCCATTGGGAATGGCTGGGCCAGCAACGTGGTGGCGCGTCGGCGGCGTTGCGTCGCTTGGTAGATGACGCTCGCACCGCCAGTGCTTCCCGTGATCAGATACGCCAGGCCAAGGAAGCCAGCTATCGTTTCATGAGCGCCATCGGCGGTGACTTGCCAGGCTTCGAGGAGGCTTCCCGCGCATTGTTTGCCCACGACGCCGCAGACTTTTCCCACAAGATCGCGCAGTGGCCGGTGGACGTGCAGACGTACCTGGCGTGGCTGTCGCGCAATGCTTTTCCCGTCTAACAATAATTCACGGACCTGAATCTTCATGGAAGTCACCCAGCAAAGGCCGTTGTGGCAGATCTACCTGATCTTTCTGGCACCGATGGTGCTGTCCAACTTCCTGCAAAGTTTTTCCGGCACGCTCAACGGCATTTACGTCGGGCAAATGCTCGGTACCCAGGCACTGGCGGCGGTGTCGGGGATGTTTCCCATCGTGTTTTTCTTTATCGCCCTGGTGATCGGCCTGGGGGCGGGCGCGTCGGTGCTGATTGGCCAGGCGTGGGGCGCCCAGGAAACCGCGATGGTCAAGGTCATCACCGGCGCCACCCTGACCCTGGGCGCGCTGGTGGGGCTGATTGCGGCGGTGCTCGGCAGCCTGTTTGCGCGTCCGGCCTTGCAGGCCTTGGGCACGCCGGTCGATGTGCTGGACGATGCGGTCGGCTATGCGCAGATGATGATGCTGATCATGCCGCTGCTGCTGGTCTTCATCCTCTACACCCAGTTGTTGCGCGGCGTTAGCGACACGATTTCGCCGTTGCTGGCGTTGATGGTGTCCACGCTGGCCGGCCTGCTGCTGACCCCGGCGCTGATTCGCGGCTGGATCGGCCTGCCACCCATGGGCATCCAGAGTGCGGTGTACGCGGGGCTGGTGGGGAACGCGTTGGCAATGCTGTTTTTGATCCTGCGCCTGCGCCATAAGAACCACGTAATGGCGCCGGACCGCGAATTGCTCGCCGCCTTGCGCCTGGACCGGGTGATCCTCGGCAAGGTCCTGCGCATCGGCTTGCCCACCGGCTTGCAGATGGTGGTGCTGTCGCTGTCGGAATTGGTCATCCTCGCGCTGGTCAACGGGCACGGTTCCCAGGCCACGGCGGCCTATGGCGCGGTGACGCAGATCGTCAACTACGTGCAGTTCCCGGCGCTGTCGATTGCCATCACCGCATCGATCCTCGGCGCCCAGGCCATCGGTGCCGGGCGCCTGGAGCGTATCGGGCCGATCCTGCGCACGGGGCTGATGATCAACACCTGCCTGACCGGCGGCCTGATCGTGCTCGGTTACCTGCTGTCGCACTGGTTGCTGGGCCTGTTCATCACCGACGACACGGCGCGCAGCAACGCTGAGCACCTGTTGCACATCATGCTGTGGAGCATCCTGGTATTCGGCTTCCAGGCGGTGGTCGGCGGGATCATGCGCGCCAGTGGCGTAGTGCTGATGCCGGTGGCCATCTCGATCTTTTGCGTGCTGTGCGTCGAGTTGCCGATGGCGTACCTGTTCAACGCGCACTTTGGCCTGGAAGGGGTGTGGATGGCGTTTCCGGTGACCTACCTGGCGATGCTGGTGTTGCAGACCGCGTATTACCGGCTGGTGTGGCGGCACAAGCAGATCAAGCGGTTGGTGTGATTATTTGAAATGGGTATCGGCGACCGGCAGGATGCTTGCGACATGCCAGCCGTCCTTGCCTTTCAATAACGTCTGGCTGATCAGGAAAGTGTCCACCTGCGCGGGCTCGCCTGGATGGCCTCGGGTAAAGGCGACCGGCACCATCAGTTGGGCAACTTCGTCGTTCACCGTCACTACACTGAAGTGGCTCATGTCCGGCTGTAGTTGCCAGGTGCCCTTGTAGTATTCCTTGAGTTTGCTGACGACGGCATCCGGCCCCCAGCTGGCTTCACCACGGGCAAACCAGAGCATTTTCGGTGAATCCCACAGCATGGCCTTGATCTGCTTGAGGTCATGGGCATTCTGAGCCTCGACAAATCGAGTAAAGAACGCTCGGGTTTCGTCCTCTTGCGGGGTCGCGAATGCGCAGGTGAGGGTGAAGAGTGAAAACAGGGCGCCGAAGGCCAGTGCACAGCGTTTCATAAGGATTCCTCAGGGATGGTCTGAGGTAAAGCTTAGGCCAACTCACAGGGCGACAAAGGCCATTTAACCCTCGTTTCGGGACGTTGCGCTTGCCTCGGCGGGGTTCCTAGCCGTGCGCCGAATCACCCGTGGCGGCTCGCCGAATTGGCGAACGAACGCCCGACGCATGCGTTCGCTGTCACCAAACCCGGTTTGGCGGGCGATGTTGTCTAGGGGGTGGCGCCCATCCTGGATCAACACCACGGCCGCTTCGATCCGCAGCTTTTCCACAGCCTTGGCCGGTGTAAGCCCGGTTTGTGCATGAAACGCCCGGCTGAACTGGCGCAGGCTCAAGTGCGCGGCATCTGCCAGCTCGCTCAACGGCAGCGCGCGATGCAGGTTATTGCGCATATACGTCATGGCGGCCTGAATGCGATCGGTCTTCTGCTCCATGTCCAGCAGCACCGAGCGTTGCGGCTGGCCTGCGACGCGGCGGCTCTGAAGAATGAAGGTTTTCGACACAGCGCGGGCGACTTCCGGCCCCAGGTCGGTTTCAACCATGGCCAATGCCTGATCAATGCCTGCGGTCATGCCCGCACTGGTCCAGATGGATCCGTCGATCACAAACAACCGCTCTTCTTCCAGTTGGACCTCTGGATAGCGCGCGCGAAATTCGCCGGCAAAAAACCAGTGAGTGGTCGCCCGCCTACCGTCGAGCAACCCCGCCTGCGCCAGAAAGAAAGTACCGGAGCAGGTGGCCGCAAGGCGGCGACTGTGCACGGCGGCGTGTCGCAGATAAGCCAGCAGCGGCGCGGTAAATTCGCGATCACTGCCGCCGCCGATGATCACCGTGTCGAACGCGGTGTCATCGAAGCCTTCGGTGTGCACCACCACACCCAGGGAGCTGCGTACCGGCCCGCCATTTTCGGAGAGCAGCCTGACATCGTAATGAACCTTGCCCACGGCGCTGTTGGCACTCTCAAAGACAGACAGCGCGGCGAAGCTCATGACGCCGAAACCGGGAAAGGTAATGAAACCGATGCGCTGCATGATGGGCTCCGGGAAAAGGGCAGGCGGGCAGTCTAAGTGTGCACGCTTTGCATGGATGCGCTTGCGGTTATTGCTTCAGCCCTCGCAAGAGCAGCTCCAGCCCTTGCAGGCCTTCTTCCAGTCGCAGGTTGGGGTGTTCGTCTGCGGCAATCCACAGGGCGGTGCTCACCAGGCTGCCATTGATCAGGCGCGCTAACGCCTGGCTGGCGGCCGGTACGATGATGTGCGCGCTCATCAGGCTTTCCAGTAAGGCGGCCAGGGACTCCACGCAGTGTTGCGAGTGGCTTGATTCGGTGACGCCCAGAACCGCAGGCGCATCCTGGAAAACAATCCGTTGTATTTCGGGATCTTGTGCCATACGCAGGTAAGTACGGCAACGTTCGCGGAACCCGTCCCATGGGTCGCTTGCCTGATCGGTGATGCCTTGCAAGTGCGCATCCATCTCACCGTCGAGTTGGGCCACCACGGCCGCCAGCAAGCCCTTCTTGTCACCAAAGTGATGGTACAACGCACCCCGTGTCAGCCCGGCGCGCGCGGTAAAGTCGTCCATCGATGTATTGGCATAGCCCTGGCTGGCAAAGGCTTGGCGGGCGCTGGCGATCAGCCGGGCGCGGGTGTCCTCGATCATTTCGGCTCGGGCTCGGCTCATGGTTAAGGCTCGCTGTGGGTCAGTAAAAGATTGACATACGTTACGTATGTTAATCATGATTTGTCACATACGCACCGTATGTATTTTGCCTCGGGCGCTTCAGATAGCAAGGTTCAAGGCATAGAGAATGAGGTTCAGCAACATGGCAAACCCCTACGCCGAATTATTCCAGGTGCCTGGCGCGCGTGCGTTTGTATTGGCCGGCATGCTGGCGCGCATGCCGGTGTCCATGACCGGTATCGGCCTGATCACCATGCTGTCGCAGGTGCATGGTGGCTATGGCCTGGCGGGCTCGGTGGCGGCGGTGTTTGCCCTGGCCACGGCGTTTTGTGCGCCGCAGGTGTCGCGGCTGGTGGATCGCTACAGCCAGGGCCGGGTGCTACCGATTGCAGCATTGATCGGCGGCGGGGCGTTGCTGATGTTGCTGCTGTGCACGCGATTGCAGGCGCCCAGTTGGACCCTCTTCGTGTTTGCCGCGCTGGCCGGTTGCATGCCCAATATGTCCGCCATGGTGCGGGCGCGCTGGACCGAGTTGTACCGGGGCCAACCCAAGTTGCAGACTGCCTTTGCCCTGGAGTCGGTACTCGATGAGGTGTGTTTCATCATCGGCCCGCCGATCTCGGTGGGCCTGAGTGTGGTGCTGTTCCCCGAAGCCGGGCCGCTGGTGGCGGCGTTGCTGCTGGCGGCTGGGGTCACCACCTTTGTGCTGCAACGTGACACCGAACCTGCGGTGCACGAACACCACGCGCACCACGGCGGCTGGCTGATTGCTTCGCCCTCGGTGCTCATCCTGATGATCCTGCTGCTGGCCATGGGCGTGATCGTCGGCGTGGTGGATGTGGTCAGCGTGGCGTTCGCCCAGCACCAGGGCCAGCCTGCGGCTGCCAGCATCGTGTTGTCGGTGTACGCCATCGGTTCCTGCCTGGCTGGCCTGGCGTTCGGCACCCTCAAGCTCAAGGCACCGCTGCCGCGCCAGTTCCTGCTGTGCGGCGTGGCCACGGCGTTGACCACCTTGCCCTTGCTGCTGGTGACCAATATTCCTGGGTTGGCGGTGGCGGTGTTTATCTCCGGGTTGTTCTTTGCCCCGACCCTGATCGTGTCCATGGCGTTGGTGGAGCGGGTGGTACCGCCGAGCCGCCTCACCGAAGGTATGACCTGGCTGATCACCGGCCTGAGCATCGGCGTGGCCATCGGCGCTGCCAGCTCCGGGTGGATGATCGACCACTTCGGCGCCCCCAGTGGGTTCTGGGTGGCACTTGGGGCTGGTGCAGTGGTTTTTGGTTCAGCGTTGCTGGGCTACCGGCGCCTGGGCTGAAAGCAGCGCGTGCAAGGCCTGTTCGTCGTGGCCATAACGCGCCGCGACATAGGCCTCAAGCAAGCGGATAAAGTCTTCGGCGATGGTGGCGCCCTTGAGTGTCATCACCCGTTCGCCATCCATGTAGACCGGTGCCGAAGGGTGTTCACCGGCGCCGGGCAGTGAGATACCGATGTCTGCCAACCGGCTTTCCCCCGGACCGTTCACCACGCAGCCCATGACCGCCACATGCAACCGCTCGACGCCTGGGTAGCGGCTGCGCCACACCGGCGTTTGCGCGCTCAGGAACGCCTCGATCCGCTGCGCCAGTTCCTGGAAAAACACACTGGTGGTACGCCCGCAGCCGGGGCAGGCCACCACTTGTGGGCTGAAGGCGCGCAGGCCCATGGTTTGCAGCAGTTGTTGGGCCACCTGGACTTCACGGGTGCGCGTGCCGCCCGGCTCCGGGGTCAGGGACATGCGCAGGGTGTCGCCGATGCCTTCCTGCAATAGCACGGCCAGGGCCGCGGCGGAGGCGACGATGCCCTTGGTGCCCATGCCCGCTTCGGTCAAGCCCAGGTGCAGTGGGAAGTCGCACCGAGCGGCCAGGTGGCGGTAGACGGTGATCAAGTCCTGCACATGGCTGACCTTGGCCGACAGCACGATACGGTCTGCCGGTAGCCCGACGTCCATGGCGCGCTCGGCATTTTCCAGGGCCGAGACCACCAGCGCTTCGCGCATCACCGCGTCGGCCGGCAGCGGTGCGGGCAGGGCAGCATTCGTATCCATCAGGCGGGCCAGCAGGTCCGGGTCCAGGCTGCCCCAGTTGACGCCGATGCGCACCGGTTTGTCGTAGCGACAGGCAACCTCGATCATCTGGCAGAACTGTTCATCGCGCCGTTCGCCTTTGCCGACATTGCCGGGGTTGATTCGGTACTTGGCCAGGGCCTGGGCGCAGTCGGGGTAAGCGGCCAGCAGGCGATGGCCATTGAAGTGAAAATCCCCCACGAGAGGCACGTCCACATTGCGCTGGTCCAATAGCTCGCGGATGCGTGCGACCTGGGCCGCGGCTTCATGGCTGTTGACCGTGATGCGCACCAGCTCGGCCCCCGCACGCGCCAGGCTTTCCACCTGGCTTGCGGTGGCCTGGGCATCGGCGGTGTCGGTATTGGTCATGGCCTGCACCACGATCGGCGCGTCGCTGCCCAGGTGAACCGGCCCGACGTTGACCTGGCGGGTGGTGCGACGGACAGGGAAAGTGTTCATGCTCATGACGCCTCTGCGCTATTGCCGGGCAATCAACCCGGCGGGGAGGTGAAACCGCACCTGTTCCTCGCGCCCGGGCAAGGCCCTGACCTGCAGCGGGGCTATGCGTGCCAGCGCGGCGATGACGTCCTCGACCGAGCTTTCCGGGGTTGAAGCACCTGCGGTAATGCCCACGGTCATGTCGGGCGTGAACCACTGGCTGTCGATTTCACTGCCGTCGGCTACCAGGTAGCTCTGTACGCCGAGGTCATTGGCCAGTGCGCACAGGGTTACCGAGTTGGCGCTGTTGGCATTGCCGACCACCAACAGCCGTTCCACCTGTGTACACAGGTCGCGCACTGCTTGCTGGCGATTCTGCACCGCGTAGCAGATATCGCGGCTGGCGGGCCCGACAATCCCGGGGTAGCGCCGCGTCAGCGCCTGTACCACCGCCCGTGTGTCGTCAACGCTCAGGGTGGTCTGGGTCAGGTAGGCCAGCGGCGCATCCTCGGCGAACGGCAGCTCGCTGACCTGCCTGACGGTCTGGATCACGGTGATTGGTGCATCAACCTGACCCAGGATGCCAATGACTTCGGGGTGGCCGGGCTCGCCGATCAAGATCAATGAATAACCCTTGGCCGCGTACTGGCGTCCATGGTTGTGCACTTTGGACACCAGCGGGCAGGTGGCGTCGAATACCTGAAGCTGGCGTTGCTGAGCCTCGCGTTCCACGTCACGGGTTACGCCGTGGGCGCTGAAAAGGGTCACGGCACCGACGGGTACCTGGTCCAGCTCTTCCACGAACGTGGCACCCTTGTCCGTCAACGTCTGCACGACATGGCGGTTATGCACGATTTCATGGCGCACATACACCGGCGCGCCGAATTGGTCCAGGGCTTGTTCCACGGCATCGATGGCACGCACGACGCCGGCGCAGAACCCCCGTGGCTGGGCAATGATTACGTTCATGGTCAGGCGCTCACCTGACGCGGTGTGATGACGGGCATGGCCGCGCCCGGCGCGTGTTCATGGATAAAGCGGTTGATGGCCGCGCTGATGCCGTTGGCGTCCAGGCCGTAATGGCGCAACAGCTGATCAGGCGCACCGTGCTCGATGAACTGGTCTGGTAAACCCAATTGCAGCACCGGCCGGTGCAGGTTGTTGCGGGCCAGGTATTCCAGGCAAGCCGAGCCTGCGCCGCCGGTGATGCAACCTTCTTCAACGGTCACCAGCAAGTCATGGCTGCGCGCCAGGTTTTGAAGCAGCTCGGTGTCCAGCGGTTTGATGAAACGCATATTGGCGACGGTGGCATCGAAGCGGTCCGCGGCCTCCAGCGCGTGTTGCGTCATCGAGCCAAACGCCAGGATGGCCACACGTTGCCCTGGCACACGGGGGCTGAGGCGGCGGATTTCGCCTTTGCCTATGGCCAGCTCACTGAACACCTGCGAAGGTACAGCCCCCAGTGCGCAGCCGCGCGGGAAGCGCACGGCGCACGGCCCGGGTTGTTGCAGGGCCGTGTGCAACATCTGCCGGCATTCCTGGGCATCGGCGGGTGCCATGATCGTCAGGTTGGGGATACAGCGCAGAAAGGCCACATCGAAGGCCCCCATATGCGTGGCGCCATCGGCACCCACGATCCCGGCACGGTCGATGGCCAATACGACGGGCAGGTTCTGGATCGCGATGTCATGGATCAACTGGTCGTAGCCCCGTTGCAGGAACGTGGAGTAGATCGCGACCACAGGTCGCATGCCCTCCGTTGCAAGCCCGGCGGCAAACGTCAGGGCGTGTTGTTCGGCAATGCCGACATCAAAATAGCGCTGCGCGAAGCGTTGTTCGAACGCCCCCAGGCCGGAGCCTTCGCGCATGGCCGGGGTGATGGCGATCACCCGTGGGTCGTGTTCTGCTTCGTCGGCCAGCCATCGAGCAAACACCTGGGTGTATGAGGGTTTGCCTGGCGGCTCAGGGCGCAGGCCCTCGGTGGGGTCGAACTTTGTCGGCCCGTGATAGCGCACCGGGTCGGCTGCCGCCGGAGAATAACCGTGACCTTTTTCCGTGATGATGTGCAGCAATTGCGGCCCTCGACGTGATTTCAGGCGGCGCAGTACCCGTTGCAGTTCATCCACGTCATGCCCGTCGATCGGCCCGCTATAGGCAAACCCCATGGTCTTGAAGAGGTTGGCTTCGTGGCGGGCTTCGCTGCTGGCCGTCAATGCTCCCAGGTGTTCACGCAACCTGCCCACGGAAGGGGAGATCGACATGTCATTGTCATTGAGCACCACAAGGAATGGCAGGTCGCGGTAGACGCCGGCATTGTTCAGCGCCTCGAACGACATCCCGCCGCTTAGCGCACCATCGCCGATGACGGCGATGCAGTGCCGGTGTTCACCCTTGTTGCGTGCGGCGAGTGCCATGCCCAACGCGGCGGATATCGAAGTGCTGGAGTGCGCGGTGCCGAAGCAGTCATAAACGGATTCACTGCGCCGCGGAAAACCCGAAATACCGCCGAGTTGGCGAATGTCGGCCATGTCTTCACGGCGGCCGGTGAGAATCTTGTGGGCGTAGGCCTGATGCCCGACATCCCACACGATGCGGTCATCCGGTGTATTGAAGGTGTAGTGAAGCGCAATAGCCAGTTCGACCGTGCCCAGGTTCGCCGACAGGTGGCCGCCCGTGGTACTGACACTGTGCAGAATAAAGGCCCTCAGTTCGTCGGCCAGCGGCCGCAGTGCGGCGGGGTGCAAAGTGCGCAGGCGGGCAGGGTTATCAATGGTATTGAGGAGTTCGAACATGGTTGCCTCCTGCGAGCCGTGTTGACGCTCACCGCTAGAAAAAACGAAGTTCTAAGGATCGACCGTGTAAACATTAAAGTTGCCGTTTTTCATGTTGTGAAGAGCAAGTTTATTGGGTGGGCGCATGACTGCTACTTCGCCAGCAGTTAGTTTTGCTGAACGTTTTTCAGGATTTATGTTTAGTTTTCGAGGCGCAGAAGAGTGACGCCCGCTGCCGTGGAAGCACGTGCTTTGGTCTGCTGGCGGCGATTCGGTAAACCTTGCGTGTGATGTTTTATAGGCGTTCACAGTACAGTCTCATTGGGACTAGCCATTGGACGATACTGCAGACCAAACAGATGGGCTGAAAAGGCAAGAGGTGAAGGTTATTTTTAGAAAGGAACAGGCGTCAGCGCAAGTCCGTGCATAGTTTTATTTGGAATGAGCGAGTTTTGAACGCGTTATAGGTCGCCTGTTATATAAATAAAAGTGTGCTTGCCTATCGCAAGTTAGTCGAGTGGCTAACTTGTCAGGTAGTGGGCGGATGCTACGGTTACTTCAATTACCTGCCGCCTCCAAAGGACGTTTGATCATGTTGCAACGCCTGCTCGTTCTCGGTTCTACCGGGTCGGTCGGCGACAGTGTTCTGGATGTAGTCGCGCGTCACCCCGAGACATTGATGGTGCAAGGGCTTACTGCTCATCGGAACATCGACAAGTTGTACCGACAGTGCCTGCAATTTCGTCCCCCCGTCGCTGTGGTCAGTGAACCGCAGCATGCCATCGAGCTACAGGCCCACTTGCTGGCAGCCGGCCTGCCGACCGAAGTGTTGTGTGGTTTGGATGCCTTGTGTGCGGTGGCCGCTTCGTCGGATGTCGACACGGTGGTGGCCGGTATCGTCGGGGCGGCGGGGTTGTTACCGACCTTGAGTGCTGCGCAGTCGGGCAAGAAAATCCTTTTGGCGAACAAGGAAGCCTTGGTCATGGCCGGCGCCTTGTTCGTCGAAACCGTGGCCAGCGGCGGAGCGACGGTGATACCACTCGACAGTGAGCACAACGCGATTTTTCAGTGCCTGCAAGGCTGTCACGGTTCGCTGGAGGACGTTGATCGTCTGATCTTGACGGCCTCGGGTGGACCTTTCAGGAAGCGTCCCCTCGACAGCCTGGACGATGTGAGCCCCGACCAGGCCTGTGCCCATCCCAATTGGTCAATGGGTCGCAAAATTTCCGTGGATTGCGCCACCCTGATGAACAAGGGCCTGGAAATCATCGAAGCCCACTGGCTGTTCGACTTGCCCGCCGAACGCATCCAAGCGTTGATTCACCCGCAAAGCGTGGTGCACTCCATGGTGGTGTTTCGCGATCAATCCGTGTTGGCCCAACTGGGCAACCCGGATATGCGGATGCCAGTGGCTCACGCACTGGCGTATCCGCAACGTATCGAGTCCGGAGTGTCGCCGCTGGACCTCACACGTTCTGGCGGCTTGACCTTCGAGCATCCCGACCTCCATCGCTTCCCCTGTTTCGGCCTGGCCCTGCAAGTGCTCGCCGAAGGTAATCGCGCCAGTGCGGCGTTGAATGCCGCGAATGAAGTGGCCGTCGAGGCGTTCCTGGGGCGACGGGTTCGGTTCACCCAGATCCCGCGTGTGGTGGATCACACCTTACAGTGCATCAACCTGCAGACGCTCTCCAGCCTGAGCGATATTTTCGAGCAGGATCACCAGGCAAGGAGGTTGGCACGCGAGGCGGTCAGGGTGTGCAGTTTAAACGGTTGATACCGCGCTCAGCCGACGGCAGGCGTTGACTCACTGCGATGGTGCAGCAGGAATTCGCTCAGCGCCTGGCGCGTCAAATCGTTCAGCGTCACTTTCTTGCGGCTTGCCTCCAGGGCTGCTGCCAGATGCAGGTCGTGGCCGACGCGCACGTTGAATGAGCCTTTGCAGGGTTTCTCCGGTGCTTGCCTGAGGGTCTGGCAGGTGGCGAGATAGTCGTCCACCGCTTCGCGAAAGGCCGCGTCCAGCTCGGCGACGGTCTTGCCCTCGTAGCTGACCAGCGCCTTGATGAACAGCACTTTGCCGAACAGGCAGTTGTCTTCGAGGCTGGCTTCGATGGAGCCGATGTAGCCTTGGTGTTTCAGTTGGTTGTTCACTGAATCAGTTCTCCTGATTTCAATTGTTCGATGATCTGGCGCCGAATGTAGTGTTTCACTTCGTTGCCGGGGTGAGGCCTGTGCAGCGTAATCATTGCACTGGGGTCGCCGTTGTAGAATTTGACCCGGCTTCCAGCCCCTTGAATCTGTGTGTAGCCCAGCCGGCACAGCAGCGTGGCGAGCTCCTGCCAGGTAAATCCCATCTGCGGATTGAGCAGTTTGGCGAGCAATTTTTCATTTTTGGACACAGCGTTCCCTGCGTGTAACTAAATGTAGTTGCAAAAAGTGGTTTACGTCAATGCTAGCCCGGGTTCATTCGTCGTGCCGAATTTGGTGTAACCCTTGATGACACGCCGCTGCGCGCTTCCCATCCCCCGCTAATTTTTCGCTGTCCGGTTCGTTTTATAGGGACGACGTGCCTTTGTGCTTCCCGCCTATTGCTCCGGACTCCAAGAAATGAATGCTGAAGACTCCTTGAAACTTGCTCGCCGGTTTATCGGGTTGCCCCTGGAAAAACGCCAACTGTTCCTGCAGGCCTTGCAGAAAGAGGGCGTGGATTTTTCCCGGTTCCCGATCCCGGCAGGGGTGGAGGCACAGGATCGCCAGGCGCTGTCCTACGCGCAGCAGCGCATGTGGTTTCTGTGGCAATTGGACCCGGCCAGCGGTGCCTACAACCTGCCCGGCGCCGTGCGGCTCAAGGGCGCGCTGAACCTGGGCGCGATGGAGCAGGCGTTCGCCAGCCTGGTGGCGCGCCATGAAACCCTGCGCACGGTGTTCCAGCGCCAGGACGATGAGCGCCTGTTGCAGGTGGCGATGACGTCGCAGGTGACCATCGAGCAGTTGGATGTGAGCGCGCTGGCGCCCGCCGAGCGCGAGCAGGCTGTCGTTGAGGCCGCGACCCGTCAATCGCTGTTGCCCTTCGACCTGGAGCACGGCCCGTTGCTGCGCGTGCAGTTGCTCAAGCTCGACGAACACGAACACGTGCTGCTGCTGACCCTGCACCACATCGTCTCCGACGGTTGGTCGATGAACGTGCTGATCGACGAGTTCATCCGCTGCTACGACGCCCACGAGCGCAACGAGCAGCCACAATTGCCGGCGCTGCCGATCCAGTACAGCGATTACGCCCTGTGGCAGCGGCGCTGGCTGGAAGCGGGGGAGCAGGCGCGTCAACTGGACTACTGGCAAGCGCGCCTGGGGGATGAGCACCCGGTATTGGAGCTGCCCACAGACCGGTCGCGCCCGGCCATGCCGAGCTACCAGGGCACCCGTCATAACTTCGCCATCGACCCGGGCCTGGCGGCGCAGTTGCGCAGCTGCGCGCAAAAACACAATGTCACCTTGTTCATGCTGCTGCTCGGCGCGTTCAACGTACTGCTGCATCGCTACACCGGGCAGGGTGATATCCGTGTCGGCGTGCCGATTGCCAACCGTAACCGCAGTGAAGTCGAAGGGCTGATTGGCTTTTTCGTCAACACCCTGGTGCTGCGCACCGAGCTGACCGGGCAGACCCGCGTCAGCGAACTGCTGCAAGGCATCAAGGAGCACGCACTGGGCGCCCAGGCCCATCAGGAGTTGCCATTCGAGCGCTTGGTGGAAGCGCTGAAGATCGAACGCAGCCTCAGCCATACGCCGCTGTTCCAGGTGATGTACAACCACCAGCCGGTGGTGGCGGATATCAGCTCGGTGAGCACTGCGTCCGGCCTGGAACTGACCCTGGTGGAATGGCAAGGCCGTACCACCCAGTTCGACCTGACCCTCGACACCTTTGAGAAGTCCGGCACGCTGCACGCCGCGCTGACCTATGCCAATGACCTGTTCGACGCGCCCACCATTGCACGCATGGCCGAGCACTGGACCCGCCTGTTGCACGCCATGGTCGCCGACGGTGAGCAACGCATCGGCGAATTGCCGATGGTGGCTGCCGACGAACAGCAGGTGCTGATCCACGGCTGGAACCGGACTGCCGAGGCCTACCCGACCGAGCAGGGCATCCATCAGCTGATCGAAGCTCAGGCGCAACGCACCCCGCATGCCCCGGCGCTGGTATTTGGCGCCACCACCTTGAGCTATGCCCAGCTTGACGCTCGCGCCAACCGATTGGCCCACGCCTTGCGCGAGCGCGGCGCAGGCCCGGATGGGCTGGTGGGTATCTGCATCGAGCGTTCAGTAGAAATGGTGGTCGGCCTGCTGGCGATTCTCAAGGCCGGTGGCGCCTATGTGCCGCTGGACCCGGAATACCCCCAGGAGCGCCTGGCCTACATGATCGAGGACAGCGGCATCCGGTTGCTGCTCAGCCAGCAAAGCCTGCTGGCGCTGTTGCCGACCGCAGGTATTGACGTGGTTGTGCTGGATCAGGCCGAGTCGTGGCTCGACGGTTACAGCAGTGCATCGCCCGCCGTCGCCCTCGATGCGCTGAACCTTGCCTACGTGATCTACACCTCCGGTTCTACCGGCAAGCCCAAGGGCGCCGGCAACAGCCACCGTGCGCTGGTCAACCGCTTGTGCTGGATGCAACAGGCTTATGGTCTCGACGCCAGTGACGCGGTGCTGCAAAAAACGCCGTTCAGTTTTGACGTGTCCGTGTGGGAGTTCTTCTGGCCGCTGATGACCGGCGCACGCCTGGTGGTCGCCGCCCCGGGTGAGCACCGTGAGCCGGCGCGGCTGATCGAAACCATCGGTCGCCACGGCATCACCACGTTGCACTTCGTGCCGTCGATGCTCCAGGCGTTTATCCATGAGCCGGGTGTGCAGGCCTGCTCGAGCCTCAAACGCATTGTGTGCAGCGGCGAGGCCCTGGCGCTGGATGCGCAACTGCAGGTGTTCGCCAAGCTGCCGGGCGCCGGCCTGTACAACCTTTACGGTCCCACCGAAGCCGCCATCGACGTGACCCATTGGACCTGCTTGGACGAAGGTGCCGACAGCGTGCCCATCGGCCGCCCGATCGCCAACCTCGCCACCTATGTGCTCGACGCCCAGCTCAACCCGGTGCCGGCCGGTGTTTCCGGTGAGTTGTACCTGGGCGGCGTCGGCCTTGCCCGTAGCTACCATCGTCGCCCGGGGCTGACCGCCGAGCGGTTTGTGCCCAGCCCCTTTGTCGATGGTGCGCGCCTGTACCGCACCGGTGACCGCGTGCGCCAGCGCGCCGACGGTGTGATCGAATACCTCGGCCGCCTCGACCATCAGGTCAAGCTGCGCGGCTTGCGGATCGAGCTCGGTGAAATCGAGACGCGCTTGATGCAGCACCCCCACGTGCGCGAAGCCGTGGTGCTGGTGCAGGGCGGCAAACAGTTGGTCGCTTACCTGGTACTCGAACACGAAGAACCTGCCGACCTCAAAGCGTGGCTGCTCAGCAGCCTGCCGGAATACATGGTGCCGACCCATCTGGTGCCGCTGGCCAAGCTGCCGGTCACCGCCAATGGCAAGCTCGATCGCAAGGCCCTGCCGGTGCCGGATGCTGCGCCGCAACAGGCTTATGAGGCGCCGCAAGAGCCCTTGCAAATCGCCTTGGCGGCGATTTGGCAGGACGTGCTTGGCCTTGAACAAGTCGGCCTGGACGACAACTTCTTCGAACTGGGCGGCGACTCGATCATCTCCATCCAGGTGGTCAGCCGCGCCCGTCAGGCGGGCATTCGCCTCAGCCCGCGTGACCTGTTCCAGTACCAGAGCGTGCGCAGCCTGGCGCGGGTGGCAAGCTTCGAGCAGGCCATCGTGATCGACCAGGGCCCGGTCAGCGGTGAGGTGATCCTCACACCGGTGCAGCAGGCGTTTTTCAGCGAGGCGATCCCGGCGCGGCATCACTGGAACCAGTCGTTGCTGCTGACCCCGCGTGAGGCGCTCGACCCTGCACGCCTGGACGCGGCCCTGAACCGATTGATCAACCACCACGATGCCCTGCGCCTGCGTTTTGTGGCGCAGGCTGACGGATGGCAGCAAACTCACGGGGCCCCGGTCAGCGCGTCCGGGTTGTGGCAGTCCCATGCGCAAAACGATGCAGCGCTGGCCGCCTTGTGCGATGAAGCCCAGCGCAGCCTGGACCTGGCGCAAGGCCCGTTGTTGCGCGCCGCCTTGATCAGCCTGGCCGATGGCACTCAGCGCCTGTTGCTGGTGGTCCATCACCTGGCGGTCGACGGTGTGTCGTGGCGCATCCTGCTGGAAGACTTGCAACAGGCTTATCGCAACGCGGCACTGCCCGCCAAGACCAGCGCCTACCAGCACTGGGCGCAGCGGCTGCAGGCTCATGCGCAGACCCTGGAGGCTCAACTGCCTTACTGGCAGGCGCAGTCACTCGACGCCGACCTGCCGTGCGATAACCCTCAAGGCGGCTTGCAGAATCGCCTGGGCACCCAGCTCGAAATCCGCCTCAACGCCGAAGACACCCGCCAACTGCTGCAAGACGCGCCGGCCGCCTATCGCACCCAGGTCAACGACCTGTTGCTGACGGCGCTGGCACGGGTCATCGGCCGTTGGAGCGGCCAGGCTGCGGCGCTTATCCAACTGGAAGGCCACGGCCGTGAAGACCTGTTCGACGACGTCGACCTGACCCGTACCGTTGGCTGGTTCACCAGCCTGTTCCCGGTGCGTTTGCAAGCCGATGGCGAATTGTCGAGCGCGATCAAGGCGGTCAAGGAGCAACTGCGCGCAATCCCCGACAAGGGGGTGGGCTATGGCCTGTTGCGCTATATGGGCACCTCCGAGTCTCACCAAGCCCTTGCAGGGTTGGCTGTACCTCGTATCACCTTCAACTACCTGGGGCAGTTTGACCGCCAGTTCGATGACTCGGCACTGTTTGTGCCGGCCACTCAAGGCAGCGGCCAGGCCCAGGACGCCGAGGCGCCTTTGGCCAACTGGCTGACGGTGGAAGGGCAGGTGTACGGCGGTGAGCTGAGCCTGAGCTGGGGGTTCAGCCGCGAGATGTTCCAGGCGGCGACCATCGAACGCCTGGCCGACGATTACCGTCGCGAATTGCTGGCGCTGATCGCCCATTGCGTGGACCCGCAACAGGGCGGCCTGACGCCGGCCGACGTGCCCCTGGCACAACTGGCCCAGCCACAACTGGATGAGTTGGCACTGCCGGCCCGTCGGGTACAGGACCTGTACCCGTTGTCGGCGATGCAGCAGGGCATGCTGTTTCACAGCCTGTATCAACAAGGGCAGGACGACATCTATGTCAGCCAGCTGCGCGCCGATATCCAGGGCCTGGACGTCGCACGCTTCCAGCGTGCCTGGGAGCAGGTTGTGGCCCGGCACGACATGTTGCGCACCGGCTTTGTCTGGCAGGACGCCCAAGCGCAACCGTTGCAGGCGGTCTACCGCGAGGTCGCCTTGCCGTTCGCCGCGTATGACTGGCAGTCCCGACCTGATCAGCAAGCGGCGCTCGATGAGCTGAGCGAGTCGGCCCGGGCCCAGGGTTTTGTGCTGGAACAGGCGCCGCTGTTGAGCTTGAAGTTGATCCGCACGGGCGTTGATCGCTTCCATTTGATCTACACCAACCACCACATCCTGCTCGATGGCTGGAGCCGTGCGCAGTTGTTCGGCGAGGTTTTGCAGCACTATGCCGGCCAGTCGTTGGCGCCGATTCAGGGGCATTACCGCGACTACATCGCCTGGTTGCAGGCGCAGGATGCGTCCGCCAGCGAGGCCTTCTGGAAAGGTCAGTTGGCAGCGCTGCAAACGCCTACACACCTGGCTCGCACGGTATCGCCTGATCCTTCATTGGCCAAGGGTGCGGTGCATCTGGCGTTGACGGCGGCGCAAACCACGCAACTCAAAGCCTTTGCCCAAGCGCACAAAGTCACCCTCAACACGCTGGTGCAAGCCGCCTGGTTGTTGTTGCTGCAACGCCAGACCGGCCAGGACACCGTCGCCTTTGGCGCCACTGTTTCCGGACGCCCGGCGGGTTTGCAAGGGGTCGAGCAGCAGGTGGGGCTGTTCATCAATACGCTGCCGGTCATCGCCACGCCAAGTCCGACGTTGCGGGTCGGCGAATGGTTGCAGCAGGTCCAGGACCTGAACCTTGCCCTGCGTGAGCACGAACACACGCCGTTGTTCGATATCCAGCGTTGGGCGGGCACCAGCGGCGGCGCGTTGTTCGACACGCTGCTGGTGGTTGAAAACTACCCGGTATCCGAGGCGTTGGCCCACGGGGCGCCGGCCGGGCTTGCGTTCAGTAACGTACAAAACGTGGAACAGACCCATTACCCGCTGACGGTACTGCTGGGCGCTGGGGCGTCCCTGGCGTTTGAGTTCAGCTTTGACGTGCAATTGTTTGCTGAAGGTGAAATCCACCAGCTGGCCGAGCATTTCCACTGCCTGTTGCACGGCCTGGCCAGGGATTCGTCACAACGCTTGGGAGATCTGCCATCGCTGACCGAGGCAGAGCGCGAGCAAGTAATCCATCAGTGGAACGCCACCGCCCGCGACTACCCGTTGCAGCAGTGTGTGCACACACTGATTGAAGCGCAGGCCGCCAACACGCCGGACGCCCCGGCCTTGGTGTTTGGCCAGCAGCGCTTGAGCTACAGCGAGTTGAACCGTCGTGCTAACCGTCTGGCCCATCGCCTGATAGAGGCTGGCGTAGGGCCGGATGTGCTGGTCGGCCTCGCCGTAGAGCGTTCCATCGAGATGGTGGTGGGCTTGCTCGCTGTGCTCAAGGCCGGGGGCGCCTATGTACCGCTGGACCCTGAATACCCGCGTGAACGCCTGGCCTATATGCTCGACGACAGTGGCGTGAAGCTGCTGTTGACCCAGGCCCATCTGCTCGAGCATTTGCCGATCCCGACCGGGCTGGAATGCCTGGTGCTGGGTGAGTCTGCTTTCGAGGGTTTCAGCGAAGCCAATCCGAACGTGACGTTGGACGGCGAAAACCTCGCCTACGTGATCTACACCTCCGGTTCCACCGGCCAGCCGAAAGGCGCGGGCAACCGTCATTCGGCGCTGCTCAACCGCCTGCAGTGGATGCAGGAAGCCTATGCGCTGGATGCCAGCGACAGCGTGCTGCAAAAGACCCCGTTCAGCTTCGACGTGTCGGTGTGGGAGTTCTTCTGGCCGTTGATGACCGGTTCACGCCTGGTCGTCGCTGCGCCCGGCGATCACCGCGATCCGGCCAAGCTGGTCAGCCTGATCAACACCGAGCAGGTCACCACGCTGCACTTTGTACCGTCGATGTTGCAGGCATTCCTGCAAGACCCGATGGTCTCCACCTGCCATACCCTGCACCGCATCGTTTGCAGCGGCGAGGCCTTGCCGGTGGATGCGCAGATCCAAGTCTTCGCCAAGCTGCCGCAGGCCGCGCTCTACAACCTGTACGGCCCGACCGAAGCGGCCATCGACGTGACCCACTGGACCTGCGTCGATGAAGGTCGCGACGCGGTGCCGATTGGCCGCCCAATTGCCAACCTCGGGTGCTACATCCTCGACAGCAACTTCGAGCCTGCGCCCGTTGGTGTGCTTGGCGAGCTGTACCTGGGCGGTGTCGGCCTGGCCCGGGGTTACCACCGTCGCCCGGCCCTGACGGCGGAGCGTTTTATTGCCCACCCGTTTGTAAAAGGCGAGCGCCTGTACCGCACCGGCGACCTGGCGCGCTACCGCGACAACGGCGTGATCGAATACGCCGGGCGCATCGACCACCAGGTCAAGCTGCGTGGCTTGCGTATCGAGCTGGGGGAAATCGAGGCGCGCCTGCTGGAGCACGAGTGGGTGCGTGAAACGGCCGTGTTGGCAGTCGACGGACAAACCCTGGCGGGTTACCTGGTGCTGCAACAGGCGGGTGACGACTGGCGCGATGTATTGAGCGCCCACCTGGCCCAGCACCTGCCGGACTATATGGTGCCGGCCCAGTGGATGGTGTTGGAGCAAATGCCGTTGAGCCCCAACGGCAAACTCGACCGCAAGGCCTTGCCGAAAGTGGAGGCCCAATCGCGGGATTATCTAGCGCCCCACACCGCACTGGAGCAGCAGGTTGCTGCAATCTGGGCGCAAGTGCTGGGCGTGGAGCGGGTTGGCCTGAGCGATCATTTCTTCGAGCTGGGCGGGCATTCGTTGCTGGCCACCCAGGCCATCTCGCGCGTGCGCCACGGCCTGGGCCTTGAGGTAGGGCTGAAGGCGCTGTTCGATCAGCCGGTGCTCGGGGCGTTTGTCCAGGCTTTGGGCGCCGAGCGGGTGGAAACCCATTCGATTGAACCGGTTGAGCGCGACCAGCCGCTGGCCTTGTCGTATGCCCAGGAGCGGCAGTGGTTCCTCTGGCAACTGGACCCGCACAGCGCGGCGTATCACGTGCCGAGCGCCTTGCGCCTCAAGGGCGCGCTCGATCAGGACGCCTTGCAGCGCGCGTTCGATACCTTGGTGAGCCGTCACGAAAGCCTGCGCACGCACGTGCAGCAGGACGCTGATCGCACCGTGCAGGTGATCAGCCCGGTTGCCCGCATTCAGCTCGACACGGCCGAGGCCGACGAGGCAAACCTGAAGGCGTTGGTGGAAGCGCGCATCACCCAGCCGTTCGACCTGCGTTCGGGCCCGCTGATGCGCGCCGGTTTGCTGCGCCTGGCCGACGATGACCATGTGTTGGTGTTGGTGCAGCACCACATTATTTCTGATGGCTGGTCGATGCAGGTGATGGTCGATGAACTGGTGCAGCTCTATGCCGCCTACAGCCAGGCGCAACCCCTGCAACTGCCGGACCTGCCGATCCAGTACGCCGACTACGCCGTGTGGCAACGCCAGTGGATGGAGGCGGGGGAGAAGGCCCGTCAACTCGACTATTGGCGCGACCTGCTGGGCGGCGAGCAGCCGGTGCTGGAACTGCCGTTCGATCACCAGCGTCCCGCCGTGCCCACTCACTGTGGCGCGCGCTTGAGCATTGCGTTGCCGGCGCCGTTGCTCGACGGCCTCAAGGGCCTGGCCCAGCGTGAAGGCGTGACGTTGTTCATGCTGTTGCTGGCGTCGTATCAGGTGTTGCTGCACCGCTACAGCGGCCAGCAAGACATCCGCGTCGGCGTGCCGATTGCCAACCGCAACCGTGTGGAGACCGAGCGCCTGCTGGGCTTCTTCGTCAACACCCAGGTACTCAAGGCCGATATCGACGGGCACACCACCGTCGGCCAACTGCTGCAACAGGTCAAGCAGCGTGCCCTGGAGGCCCAGGCCCATCAGGATTTGCCGTTCGAACAACTGGTGGAAGCGCTGCAACCGGAGCGCAGCCTGAGTTTGAGCCCGTTGTTCCAGGTCGCGTTCAACCACCATGTGAGCCTGGCGGGCAGCCATTTGCGGCGCCTGGCGCAGTTGGACATCAGCCCGGTTCTCTGGGATGAGGCCGTGGCACAGTTCGACCTGACCCTGGATATCGAGGAGTCCCAGGAGCAACTGCGCGCTTCGCTGAGCTACGCCACCGACCTGTTCGACGCCAGCACCATCGAGCGCATGGCGCGTCACTGGCAGAACCTGTTGCAGGCGATGGTGGCTGACCAGCAGCAAACCGTCGGCCAATTGAACCTGCTCGACACCGAAGAGCAACAGCACATCCTGCAACTGTGGGACCGTACCGACTCAGGCTTCCCGGCCACACGCTGGGTGCACGAACTGGTCGGTGACCGCGCCCGCGAAACCCCCGATGCGGTGGCCGTCAAGTTCGACGGCCAAACCCTCACTTACGCCGAACTCGACTCTCAGGCTAACCGCCTGGCCCATGCGCTGATCGCCCGTGGTGTCGGCCCGGAAGTGCGCGTGGCCATCGCCATGCCGCGCAGCGCCGAGAGCATGGTGGCGTTCCTGGCGGTGCTCAAGTCCGGTGGTGTTTACGTACCGCTGGACATCGAATACCCCCGCGACCGCCTGCTGTACATGATGGAAGACAGCCGCGCGCAACTGCTGCTGACCCACACCAGCGCCTTGCAGCAACTGCCGATCCCTCAGGGGTTGGAAGCCCTGGCGATTGATCGCACCGAAGACTGGGCCAACTACAGCGACACCGCACCAAGCGTCGTGCTGGACGGCGACAACCTGGCCTACGTGATCTACACCTCGGGCTCCACCGGTATGCCCAAGGGCGTGGCGGTGTCCCACGGCCCGTTGGTGGCGCACATCATCGCCACCGGCGAACGCTATGAAACCAGCCCGGCCGACTGCGAACTGCACTTCATGTCCTTCGCGTTCGACGGTTCCCACGAGGGTTGGATGCACCCGCTGATCAACGGCGCCAGCGTGCTGATCCGCGACGACAGCCTGTGGCTGCCGGAATACACCTACGCGCAGATGCATCGGCACAACGTGACCATGGCCGTGTTCCCGCCGGTTTACCTGCAACAGCTGGCCGAGCATGCCGAACGTGACGGCAACCCTCCGGCCGTGCGGGTCTACTGCTTCGGCGGCGACGCCGTGGCGCAGGCCAGCTACGACTTGGCCTGGCGTGCACTCAAGCCGACGTATCTGTTCAACGGCTACGGCCCGACTGAAACGGTGGTTACGCCACTACTGTGGAAAGCCCGCAAAGGCGACCCCTGCGGCGCTGTCTACGCCCCCATCGGCACACTGCTGGGCAACCGCAGCGGCTATGTGCTGGACGCGCAACTCAACCTGCAACCCATCGGCGTGGCGGGTGAGCTGTACCTGGGCGGCGAGGGCGTGGCCCGGGGTTACCTGGAGCGTCCGTCGCTCACGGCCGAACGTTTCGTGCCGGACCCGTTCGGCAAACCCGGCAGCCGCGTGTACCGCAGCGGCGACCTGACCCGTGGCCGTCCGGACGGCGTGGTGGACTACCTTGGCCGTGTCGACCACCAGGTGAAAATCCGTGGTTTCCGCATTGAGCTGGGCGAAATCGAAGCGCGTTTGCGTGAGCAGGACAGCGTCGGTGAAACCGTGGTGGTGGCCCAGGAGGGCCCGACCGGCAAACAGTTGGTGGCGTACGTTGTGCCCGCCGATGGACTGCTGGCCAACGAGGCCGAGTTCCGCGACAGCCTGCGTCGCGCCCTCAAAACCCGTCTGCCCGACTACATGGTGCCATCGCACTTCATGTTCCTCGCGCAGATGCCGCTGACTCCCAACGGCAAGCTCGACCGCAAGGGCCTGCCCGAGCCGGACGCCAGCCAATTGCAACAACACTACGTGGCCCCCGAAACCGAGTTGGAGCAACAGATCGCAACGATCTGGGCCGACGTACTGCACCTGCCGCAGGTGGGCCTGAACGACAACTTCTTTGAAGTGGGCGGCCATTCCCTGCTGGCGATCCAGATCACCTCGCGGGTCCAGGCCGAGTTGGGCCTGGAGGTGCCGTTGGTGGAAGTGTTCCAGACCGAGTCGTTGCGCGCCTATGTCCAGGCGGCAGCGACCTTCCGTGCCGGCAGCGCGGAAGATTTTGATGATCTTCGTGACTTTTTGAGCGAACTAGAGGCGATTTGAACCATGCTTTCCAACCCTAACATCGACCTGGTGTCGCGCTTTCTTCGCCTGCCTCTGGAACAACGCCAGCAGTTCTACCAACGCTTGCAAACCCGGGGCATGAGCTTTGCTCAATTGCCCATTGCCTCGATCCGTGAACAGGGCCAGCACGCGCCCTTGTCCTATGCCCAGGAACGCCAGTGGTTTCTCTGGCAACTGGACCCGCACAGCGCCGCCTATCACGTACCCGGGGCACTGCGCCTGAGCGGGCCCCTGGACAAGGCGGCCTTGCAGCGCAGTTTTGACCGGCTGGTGGCTCGCCACGAAAGCCTGCGTACCCGGCTGCACCTGGACGGTGAGCAACGCTCCCAGGAAGTGCTGGACGTTGCGCCTGTCCAGATCATGGAAAGCCCGGTCGAGGAAGCCCAGCTCAAGGCCCGGGTGGAAGCCGAGATCGCTCGCCCTTTCGACCTGCAACAGGGGCCATTGCTGCGGGTCAATCTGTTCAGCCTGGGGCATGACGAGCATGTGTTGGTGCTGGTGCAGCACCACATCGTCTCTGACGGTTGGTCCATGGGCGTGATGGTGCAGGAGCTGATGCAGTTCTACGCCGCGTGCAGTCAAGGCCAGGACTGTGTGTTGGCGCCATTGCCGATCCAATACGCAGACTACGCACTGTGGCAGCGCAGCTGGATGGAAGCCGGCGAAAAAGCGCGACAACTGGATTACTGGCGCGAGTTGCTGGGTGGGGTGCAGCCGGTGCTGGAGTTGCCGCTGGACCACGGCCGGCCGGCCCAGCAGAGTTACCGTGGCGCACGCCGGGACATTGCCCTGGAGCCTGGTCTGGTGGTGCAAATCAAGGCCCTGGCCCAGCGCGAAGGCGTCACGCTGTTCATGTTGCTGCTGGCTTCGTTCCAGGCCTTTCTGTACCGCTACAGTGGCCAGCATGACATTCGGGTCGGGGTGCCGATTGCCAACCGTAACCGCGTAGAGACCGAGTCGCTGATCGGCTTTTTCGTCAATACCCAGGTGCTCAAGGCCAACCTTGACGGCCAGATGACGTTCGCCCAGTTGCTCCAACATACCAAGCGTCGCGCGCTGGAGGCCCAAGCCCACCAGGACTTGCCATTCGAGCAGTTGGTCGAAGCCCTGCAGCCGGAGCGCAGCTTGAGCCACAACCCGCTCTTCCAGGTGATGTTCAACCACCAGGCCCGGGCTGCCACGCGCGCGCCCCAGCTACCGGGCCTGCAAGTGGCCAACCTGGAATGGGACACCCGCAGTGCCCAGTTCGACCTGAGCCTGGACACCCAGGAAACGGGCGACGGGATCTGGGCTTCCCTGACCTACGCCACCGACTTGTTTGATGCCACGACCGCCGAGCGCATGGTCGGCCATTGGCTGAGCCTGCTGCGTGCAGCGGTTGCCAACAGTGGCCTGGCGCTGCAGGACCTGACCGCCGTGAGCGCGCAAGAGCGTGAGCAGATGGTGTTCCAGTGGAACGCCACCGCCCGCGACTACCCGTTGCAGCAGTGCGTGCACCAACTGATTGAAGCGCAGGCCGCCAACACGCCGGACGCCCCGGCATTGGCCTTTGCCGAGCAGCGCTTGAGCTACAGCGAACTGAACCGTCGTGCCAACCGCCTGGCCCATCGCCTGATAGCGGCGGGCGTGGGGCCGGATGTGCTGGTCGGCCTGGCGGTGGAGCGTTCCGTCGAAATGGTGGTGGGCTTGCTCGCCGTGCTCAAGGCTGGTGGCGCCTATGTGCCGCTGGACCCGGAGTATCCGCGTGAGCGCCTGGCCTACATGCTCGACGACAGTGGCGTGAAGCTGCTGCTGACCCAGGCTCATCTGCTTGACCAGTTGCCGATCCCGGCCGGGCTGGAATACCTGGTGCTGGGTGAGTCGACCTTCGAGGGTTTCAGCGAAGCCAATCCGAACGTGGCGTTGGACGGCGAAAACCTCGCCTACGTGATCTACACCTCCGGCTCCACCGGCCAACCGAAAGGCGCGGGCAACCGTCATTCAGCATTGACCAACCGTTTGCAGTGGATGCAGGAAGCGTATGCACTGGATGCCAGCGACAGCGTGCTGCAAAAGACCCCGTTCAGCTTCGACGTGTCGGTGTGGGAGTTCTTCTGGCCGTTGATGACCGGTTCGCGGCTGGTCGTCGCTGCGCCCGGCGATCATCGCGATCCGGCCAAGCTGGTCAGCCTGATCAACACCGAGCAGGTCACCACGCTGCACTTTGTGCCGTCGATGCTGCAGGCATTCCTGCAAGATCCGTCCGTGTCCAGTTGCCAAGGCTTGAAGCGCATCGTGTGCAGCGGCGAGGCCTTGCCGGTGGATGCGCAGACCCAGGTCTTCGCCAAGCTGCCGCAGGCCGCGCTCTACAACCTCTACGGCCCGACCGAAGCGGCCATCGACGTGACCCACTGGACCTGCGTCGATGAAGGTCGCGACGCGGTGCCGATTGGCCGACCGATCGCTAACCTGGGGTGCTACATCCTCGACAGCAACTTCGAGCCAGCCCCCGTTGGTGTGCTTGGCGAGCTGTACCTGGGCGGCGTAGGGCTGGCTCGGGGTTACCACCGCCGCCCGGCCCTGACGGCCGAGCGTTTTATTGCCCACCCGTTTGTAAAAGGCGAGCGCCTGTACCGCACCGGCGACCTGGCGCGCTACCGCGACGACGGCGTGATCGAATACGCTGGGCGCATCGACCATCAGGTCAAGCTGCGTGGCCTGCGTATCGAACTGGGGGAAATCGAGGCACGCCTGCTGGAGCACGCGTGGGTGCGCGAGACGGCGGTACTGGCAGTTGATGGCAAATACCTGGTGGGTTACCTGGTGCTGCAACAGGCTGGCGACGACTGGCGCGATGTGTTGAGCGCCCACCTGGCCCAGCATCTGCCGGACTACATGGTGCCGGCCCAGTGGATGGTGTTGGAACAGATGCCGCTGAGCCCCAACGGCAAACTGGACCGCAAGGCCCTGCCCAAACCCGCGGCCGTGCAGGCTTACGAAGCGCCGCAAAGCGCGCTTGAACAACGAATCGCCGCGATCTGGGCAGAGGTGCTGGGCGTCGACCAGGTTGGGTTGAACGACAACTTCTTTGAACGTGGCGGTGACTCGATCATCTCGATCCAGGTGGTCAGCCGCGCCCGTGCTGCCGGTATCCACTTCAGCGCCAAGGCGTTGTTCCAGCACCAGACGGTGCGCAGCCTGGCGCGGGTGGCGCAGTTGCAGGTGGCGCGGGTCATCGACCAGGGCCCGGTGCAGGGTGAAACGCTGTTGCTGCCGTTCCAGCAACTGTTCTTCGACATGGCGTTGGCGCAGCCGCACCATTGGAACCAGTCCTTGCTCTTGACGCCGCGTGAGCGGATTCAGGGCGACCGCCTGGACGCTGCCCTGCAAGGCTTGATCGCCCATCACGATGTGTTGCGCTTGAGCTTCAGCCAGCAGGCCAAGGGCTGGAAGGCCGAACATGCCTCGGCGACCACTCAAGTGCTGTGGCAGGCCACGGTGCAGGACGCTGACGAACTGACCGCGCTGTGCGAAAAAGCCCAGCGCAGTCTCGATCTGCAGCAGGGGCCGTTGCTGCGTGCGGTGCTGGCCGAGTTGGCAGACGGTTCCCAGCGGCTGCTGCTGGTCATGCACCACCTGGTGGTGGACGGCGTGTCCTGGCGAGTGTTTCTGGAGGACCTGCAGAGCCTGTACCGCCAGCACACGCTGCCGGCCAAGACGTCGTCGTTCAAAGCCTGGGCCGAGCGCTTGCAAACCCATGCCCGCAGCGAAGCAGTCACGTCGGCCAAAGGCTTTTGGCTGCAACAATTGCAGGGTGAGCCCACCGAGCTGCCGTGCCGCGATCCGCAGGGTGCGCGCCCTGGCCATCTGGCCCATACCGTGATCAGCCGACTGGATGCCGAGCGCACCCGTCAACTGCTGCAACAGGCGCCCATGGCCTATCGCACCCAGATCAACGACCTGCTGCTGACCGCCCTGGCCCGGGTCGTTTGCCGGTGGACAGGGCATGCCAGCAGCCTGATCCAGATGGAAGGCCATGGCCGTGAAGACCTGTTTGATGACATCGACCTGACCCGCACCCTGGGCTGGTTCACCAGCCTGTTCCCCGTGCGCCTGACCCCCACCGATACCCTGGCGGGCTCGATCAAGCAGATCAAGGAGCAACTGCGTGCGGTGCCGGACAAAGGCCTGAGTTTCGGTGCACTGCGTTACCTGGGAGATGACGCCACGCGTGAGGCGTTCAGCGCCTTGCCAGAGCCGCGCATCACATTCAACTACCTGGGGCAGTTCGATACCAGCTTCGACCAGCCGGACGCGTTGTTCGCACCCGCCGCCGAGAGCCGCGGTGCAGAGCAGAGCCCGGACGCGCCGCTGGGTAACTGGTTGACGCTCAACGGCCAGGTGTACAACGGCGAGTTGCAACTGGGCTGGACCTTCAGCCCGCTGATGTTCGACCCGGCGGCGATCGAAGCGCTGGGCGCGGCCTATACCGAGGAGCTCAATGCGCTGGTGGCGCACTGCTGCACCCCTGGCAACCGTGGCGTGACCGCGTCCGACTTCCCGCTGTCGCGCCTGACCCAGCCGCAGCTGGAATCCCTGCCGCTGGCCGCCGACGCCATCGAAGACATCTACACCCTGTCGCCCATGCAACAGGGCATGTTGTTCCATACGTTGTACGAGCAGGCGGCAGGCGACTACATCAACCAGATCCGCGTGAGCGTCGACAACCTGGATGTGGCGCGCTTCCAGCAGGCCTGGGACGCCACGGTGCGCGCCCATGATGTGTTGCGCAGCGGGTTCTTCTGGGAAGGGCAGATGGAGGGGCCGCGCCAGGTGGTGTACCGCGAAGCGCGGTTGCCGCTGGAAGTGCTCGATTGGCAAGCCATGCCGGAATGTGAGCTGGCGCTGCAGGAGCTGCAACAGACGCAGCGCCGTCAGGGCTTCGACCTGACCCAGGCACCCTTGGTGCGCATGGTGCTGGTGCGGACCGATGAACAGCGCCACGAACTGATCTACACCCATCATCACATCCTGATGGACGGCTGGAGCAATTCGCGGTTGTTCGGCGAGGTGTTGCAACGTTACGCAGGGGCGGTGGTGCCTGAAGTGGCCGGGCGTTATCGCGACTACATCGGCTGGTTGCAGCAGCGTGATGCCGTGGCGACCGAAACCTTTTGGCGCGAGCAACTGAAGGTTCTGCACACCCCGACCCGCCTGGGCAGCGCCCAGCCGATGGCGTTGCAGGGGCATGGCGAGCATCAACTGGCGCTCGACAGCGCGTTGACGGCGCGCCTTGAGTCGTTCGCCCGCAGTCACAAGGTCACGCTCAACACCCTGATCCAGGCAGCGTGGCTGGTTTTGCTGCAACGCCACAGCGGCCAGGCCGTGGTCGCGTTCGGTGCAACCGTAGCGGGGCGCCCGGCCGAGCTGGCGGGCGTGGAGCAACAGATCGGCTTGTTCATCAACACCTTGCCGGTGATCTGTGCGGTCGATGAGCAGTGCCAGGTGGCCGATTGGTTGCAAGCGGTCCAGGCGCAGAACCTGGCCCTGCGCGAGCATGAGCACACCGGCCTGTACGACATTCAACGGTGGGCCGGGCAGGGCGGGGACGCTTTGTTCGACTCTATCCTGGTGTTCGAAAACTACCCGGTGTCCAAGGCGTTGGAGCAGGCTGGCGGCAGCGGCATCCGCTTTGGCACCCCTCATTCCCTGGAGCAGACCAGCTTCCCGTTGACAGTGCTGGTGGAAGTGGCTGAGACGTTATCGGTGCACTTCAGTTTTGCCCGTGCGCATTTCACTGCCGAGGCCGTGCAGGGTTATGCCCGCCACCTGGTCAATCTGCTGCACGCCATGCTTCAAGACGGGCAGCCGCGCCTGGGCGAACTGGCGATGCTGGAGGTGGCCGAGCGTCAGCAACTGATTCATGAGTGGAACGCCACCGCCCGCGACTACCCGTTGCAGCAGTGTGTGCACACACTGATTGAAGCGCAGGCCGCCAACACGCCGGACGCCCCGGCCTTGGTGTTTGGCCAGCAGCGCTTGAGCTACAGCGAGTTGAACCGTCGTGCTAACCGTCTGGCCCATCGCCTGATAGAGGCTGGCGTAGGGCCGGATGTGCTGGTCGGCCTCGCCGTAGAGCGTTCCATCGAGATGGTGGTGGGCTTGCTCGCCGTGCTCAAGGCCGGGGGCGCCTACGTGCCGCTGGACCCGGAATACCCGCGTGAGCGCCTGGCCTACATGCTCGACGACAGCGGTGTGAAGCTGCTGCTGACCCAGGCTCATCTGCTTGACCAGTTGCCGATCCCGGTCGGGCTGGAGTGCCTGGTGCTGGGTGAGTCGACCTTCGAGGGTTTCAGCGAAGCCAATCCTGAGGTCGCCCTCGACGGCGAAAACCTCGCCTACGTGATCTACACCTCCGGCTCCACCGGCCAGCCGAAAGGCGCGGGCAACCGTCATTCAGCATTGACCAACCGTTTGCAGTGGATGCAGGAAGCGTATGCCCTCGACGTCAGCGATACCGTGCTGCAAAAGACCCCGTTCAGCTTCGACGTGTCGGTGTGGGAGTTCTTCTGGCCGTTGATGACCGGTTCGCGCCTGGTCGTCGCTGCGCCGGGCGATCACCGCGATCCGGCCAAGCTGGTCAGCCTGATCAACACCGAGCAGGTCACTACGCTGCACTTTGTGCCGTCGATGTTGCAGGCCTTCCTGCAAGATCCGGCCGTGTCCAGTTGCCAGGGCTTGAAGCGCATCGTGTGCAGCGGCGAGGCCTTGCCGGTGGATGCGCAGACCCAGGTCTTCGCCAAGCTGCCGCAGGCTGCGCTCTACAACCTGTACGGCCCGACTGAAGCGGCCATCGACGTGACCCACTGGACCTGCGTCGATGAAGGTCGCGACGCGGTGCCGATTGGCCGCCCAATTGCCAACCTGGGGTGCTACATCCTCGACAGCAACTTCGAGCCCGTGCCCGTTGGCGTGCTTGGCGAGCTGTACCTGGGCGGTGTCGGCCTGGCTCGGGGTTACCACCGTCGCCCGGCCCTGACGGCGGAGCGTTTTATTGCCCACCCGTTTGTAAAAGGCGAGCGCCTGTACCGCACCGGCGACCTGGCGCGCTACCGCGACGACGGCGTGATCGAGTACGCCGGGCGCATCGACCATCAGGTCAAGCTGCGCGGCTTGCGTATCGAGCTGGGTGAAATCGAGGCGCGCCTGCTGGAGCACGCGTGGGTGCGCGAAACGGCGGTGTTGGCAGTCGATGGCAAATACCTGGTGGGTTACCTGGTGCTGCAACAGGCTGGTGACGATTGGCGCGATGTGTTGAGCGCCCACCTGGCCCAGCATCTGCCGGACTACATGGTGCCGGCCCAGTGGATGGTGCTGGAACAAATGCCCCTGAGCCCCAACGGCAAACTCGACCGCAAGGCCTTGCCGAAGGTGGACGCCACGCTGCAAGCGCGGGTGTACGAAGCACCGCAGACCGAGCAGGAGCAGCAGATCGCCGCGATCTGGGCGCAAGTGCTCGGCGTTGAACGTGTGGGGCGCCAAGACAACTTCTTCGAACTGGGCGGGCATTCCCTGCTGGCCACCCAAGTGGTGGTGCGCCTGCGCGAGCAGTTGCACGCCGAGTTTGACGTCAAGTCGATTTTCACTACGCCAACCCTGGCCGAGTTCAGTGCCTACGTGGCAGGCCAGCAGACAAATAATTCGCCCGTGCAGGATGCATTGGCTAAATCCTTGGAGGCTCTCAAACGTCTATCAGCAGAAGATTTGGATAAATTGATTTCCTGAGGGGCGTGGCGTGCAAGCATTAATCGAGTCGGTGGGTTCACTTTCTGCGCAGCAAAAGAAAGCGTTGGCGGTAATGCTCAAGCAACAAGGCATCAACCTGTTTGAGATTGCCCCGGTTTTCAAGCGTCAGGAAGGTGAGCCGCTGCGGCTCTCCTATGCCCAGGAGCGGCAGTGGTTTTTGTGGCAACTGGAGCCGCAAAGCCCGGCCTATCACTTGCCCCGTGCCTTGCGTTTGAGGGGGCGCCTTGACCGGGCGGCCTTGCAACGCAGTTTTGATGCGTTGATTGCGCGTCATGAAAGCTTGCGCACCCACCTGCATCAGGACGCCGACCAGATCGTGCAGGTGGTCAAACCCCAGTTGCACCTCGAAATCACCGAAGGTCCGGGTGATGCCGCCCGGCTTGAGGCGCTGGTGCAGGCCGAAGTCGCCAAGCCGTTTGACCTGCAGCAAGGCCCGCTGCTGCGGGTCAAGTTGTTGCAGCTGGCGCCAGAGGAACATGTGCTGGTGCTGGTGCTGCACCACATCGTGTCCGATGGCTGGTCGATGCAGGTGATGGTCGATGAGCTGGTGCAACTGTATGTCGGTTACAGCGGTGGCCAGGACGTTCATTTACCGGACTTGCCGGTTCAATACCCCGACTACGCGTTGTGGCAGCGCAGTTGGATGGAGGCTGGCGAAAAAGAGCGACAGCTGGGGTACTGGTGCGATCGCCTGGGCGGCGAGCAGCCGGTATTGGAGTTGCCCCTGGATCACCCGCGCCCGGCCGTGCAGAGTTACCGCGGAGCGCGCTTGGACGTGGGCCTGGATCAGGCGTTGGTCACAGGGCTCAAGGCACTGGCCCAGCGCGAAGGGGTCACGCTGTTCATGCTGTTGCTGGCGTCGTTCCAGACGTTGTTGTACCGCTACAGCGGGCAGACGGATATCCGTGTCGGCGTGCCGGTGGCCAACCGCAATCGCGCTGAAACCGAGCGCCTGATCGGCTTTTTCGTCAATACCCAGGTGCTCAAGGCTGATATCGACGGGCAGATGACCTTCAGTCAACTGCTGGCCCAGGTCAAGCAGCGTGCCCTCGAAGCCCAGAGTCATCAGGACCTGCCGTTCGAACAACTGGTCGAGGCCCTGCAGCCGGAGCGCAGCCTGAGCCATAACCCGTTGTTCCAGGTGATGTTCAATCACCAGGCTGAAGGGCGCAGAGTCCGTGGCGAGCAGCAGTTGCCGGGCCTGGCCGTGGAGGCCCTGGAGTGGGACAGCCAGAGCGCACAGTTCGACTTGAGCCTGGACACCCAGGAATCACCCGAAGGTATTTGGGCTTCACTGACCTATGCGACCGATCTGTTTGAGCGCTCGACGGTGCAGCGCATGGCCGCGCACTGGCAAGCGTTGCTGCGCGCCGTGGTCGGGCGGGCGAGCAGCCCTGTCGCGCAGCTCAGCCTGCTGCTCGACGATGAGCAACGGCACCTGTTGCAGGCGTGGAACCAGGGGGCGGCCGCGTTTGAAGCGGTTGCCGGTGTGCAGGGCTTGTTCGAACTTCAAGCGCAGCAACAGCCCGAGGCTATTGCCCTGTGCCTGGGTGCGCAGTCCGTCACCTATGCCGAGCTGAACCGCCAGGCCAACCGCTTGGCCCATCGCCTGATCAGCCTGGGCGTCGGCCCGGAAGTGCTGGTGGGCGTGGCCGTCGAGCGTTCTGTGCAGATGATCGTCAGCCTGCTGGCGGTGCTCAAGGCCGGTGGCGCCTATGTGCCGCTGGACCCGCAGTACCCGCGTGAACGCCTGCTCCATATGCTGGAAGACAGCGGCGTCAGCCTGGTGTTGACCCAATCCCATGTGGCCATGCCGTTGCCTGAAGGCATGGCGACGCAGGATGTGGCCGATGCAAGTCTGGCTGAACACACCGACAGCAACCCAGGCATCGCCGTCGCCGCGCAGAACCTGGCCTATGTGATCTACACCTCCGGTTCCACCGGCAAGCCCAAGGGCGTGGCAATCAACCATGCGGCGCTCACCGAGTTCTCCAGCATCGCCGCCGGTTACTCACGCCTGACCCAGGACGACCGCGTCCTGCAATTTGCCACCCTGAACTTCGACGGCTTCGTCGAGCAGCTGTACCCGGCGCTGACCCATGGCGCCACGGTCATCCTGCGCGGCCCGGAGCTGTGGGACAGCGCGCGGCTGTACGATGAAATCATTGCCCAGGGCATCACCCTGGCCGACTTGCCCACCGCCTACTGGAACCTGTTCCTGCTCGATTGCCTGGCAGCGGGCCCACGTGCTTACGGCGCGCTGCGCCAGATCCATATCGGTGGCGAAGCCATGCCGCTGGATGGCCCGGCGCAATGGATCAAGGCCGGGTTGGGCCATGTCCGCTTGCTTAACACCTACGGCCCGACCGAAGCCACGGTGGTCTCCAGCGTGCTCGACTGCACCAGCGGCGAAGAAACCATCGGCGCCACGGCCAGCCCGATTGGCCGCTCGTTGCCAGGGCGTGCGCTGTATGTGCTGGATCGCGATCTCAACCTGGCACCACTGGGTGCTGTGGGTGAGTTGTATATCGGCAGCCAGTGCGGCCTGGCCCGTGCCTACCTGAACCGGCCGCTGCTGACGGCCGAGCGCTTCGTGCCGGATCCGTTTGGCGGCGACCGCCTGTACCGCACCGGCGACCTGGCGCGTTACCGCGCCGATGGCGTGATTGAGTACGTCGGCCGTGTGGACCACCAGGTGAAAATCCGTGGTTTCCGTATCGAGCTGGGAGAAATCGAAGCGCTGTTGCTGGCCCAGGACGGTGTGCGCGAAACCCTGGTCTTGGCGGCCGACAACCAACTGGTCGCCTACCTGGTGGCTGCCGAGCAAGACGCCGAAGCCCTGAAAGCCGTGCTGCGCGAGCAATTGCCGGACTACATGGTGCCGGCGCACCTGATCTTCCTCGAGCGCATGCCGCTTAACCCTAACGGCAAGCTGGACCGCCAGGCGCTGCCAAAACCGGATACCAGCCTGACGCAACAGGTGTGGGTTGAACCGGTGACCGAGTTGGAGCAGCAGGTGGCGGCCGTCTGGGCGCACGTGCTGGGCGCTGAGCGTGTGGGTTTGACCGATCACTTCTTCGAGATGGGCGGGCACTCGCTGCTGGCGATGCAGGTGGTGTCGCGCCTGCGTCAGGTGCTGGCGCGTGAAGTGCCGTTGAAACTGGTCTTTGAACAGCCGCGCCTGGACGGTTTTGCCGGTGCCTTGCAGGTGCTGGACACGGCCGAAGGTGAGCAGGCGCCGGCGCTGCGGGCGGTCGATCGCGATCAATCCCTGCCGCTGTCCTATGCTCAGGAGCGTCAGTGGTTCCTCTGGCAGTTGGACCCGGACAGCAGTGCCTACCATATTCCCAGTGCCTTGCGCCTCAAGGGCGCCTTGGACATTGCGGCGCTGCAGCGCAGTTTCGATGCCCTCGTGGCTCGTCATGAAAGCCTGCGCACGGTGGTGCGGGCGCAGTCGGACGGGGCCCGCCAGGTCATCCAGCCCGAGGCCGCGTTGCCTATCAGGCTGGGCGAAGCCGACGAGGGCAATGTGCAGGCGCTGGTCGAGGCCGAAATTGCACGACCGTTCAACCTGCTGGAAGGGCCGCTGCTGCGCGTGAGCCTGCTGCGCATGGGGCAAGACGACCATGTGCTGGTGCTGGTGCAGCATCACATCGTGTCCGATGGCTGGTCGATGCAAGTGATGGTCGATGAGTTGGTGCAGCTGTATGCCGCGTTCAGCCAGGGGCAAACTCTGCCGCTGCCGGACATGCCGATCCAGTACGTCGACTACGCCGTGTGGCAGCGTCAGTGGATGGAGGCGGGGGAGAAGGCCCGCCAACTGGGCTACTGGCGCGAGCTGCTCGGTGGCGAGCAACCGGTGCTGGAGCTGCCGTTCGATCATCAGCGCCCGGCGCAACAAAGCCATCGCGGGGCGCGCCTGGACGTGCCGTTGCCGGCGACGTTGGCAAGCGGTCTCAAGGCTTTGGCCCAAGCCCAGGGCGTGACGATGTTCATGTTGCTGCTGGCGTCGTTCCAGACCTTGCTGCACCGCTACAGCGGCCAGCAGGACATCCGCGTCGGCGTGCCGATTGCCAACCGCAACCGCGCCGAAACCGAGCGCCTGATCGGTTTCTTCGTCAACACCCAAGTGCTCAAGGCCGATATCGACGGGCAAACCACCGTCAGCCAACTGCTGCAACAGGTTAAACAGCGCGCCCTGGAGGCCCAGTCGCACCAGGACCTGCCGTTCGAACAGCTGGTGGAAGCGCTGCAACCGGAGCGCAGCCTGAGCCTCAACCCATTGTTCCAGGTGATGTTCAACTACCAGACCGATGGGGCGGGTGCACAGCAGACGCTTGCGCACTTGAACATCGAAGGCCTGGCCTGGGAGCGGCGTACCGCGCACTTCGATCTGGACCTGGACACCCACGACAGCCGCGATGGCTTGTGGGCGTCCCTGGGCTACAGCACCGATCTGTTCGACGCCGGCACTATCGAGCGCATGGCACGCCACTGGCAGAACCTGTTGCAGGCGATGGTGGCTGATCAAACGCAAAACATCAGTGAGCTGAACCTGCTCGACACCGAAGAACAGCAGCACATCCTGCAGCTGTGGGACCTTACCGACTCAGGCTTCCCGGCCACACGCTGGGTGCACGAACTGGTCGGCGACCGCGCCCGCGAAACCCCCGATGCGGTGGCCGTCAAGTTCGACGGCCAAACCCTCACTTACGCCGAACTCGACTCTCAGGCTAACCGCCTGGCCCATGCGCTGATCGCCCGTGGTGTCGGCCCGGAAGTGCGCGTGGCAATCGCCATGCCGCGCAGCGCCGAGAGCCTGGTGGCGTTCCTGGCGGTGCTCAAGTCCGGTGGTGTTTACGTACCGCTGGACATCGAATACCCCCGCGACCGCCTGCTGTACATGATGGAAGACAGCCGCGCGCAACTGCTGCTGACCCACACCAGCGCCTTGCAGCAACTGCCGATCCCTCAGGGGTTGGAAGCCCTGGCGATTGATCGCACCGAAGACTGGGCCAACTACAGCGACACCGCACCAAGCGTCGTGCTGGACGGCGACAACCTGGCCTACGTGATCTACACCTCGGGCTCCACCGGTATGCCCAAGGGCGTGGCGGTGTCCCACGGCCCGTTGGTGGCGCACATCATCGCCACCGGCGAACGCTATGAAACCAGCCCGGCCGACTGCGAACTGCACTTCATGTCCTTCGCCTTCGACGGTTCCCACGAGGGCTGGATGCACCCGCTGATCAACGGCGCCAGTGTGCTGATCCGCGACGACAGCCTGTGGCTGCCGGAATACACCTACGCACAGATGCATCGGCACAACGTGACCATGGCCGTGTTCCCGCCGGTTTACCTGCAACAGCTGGCCGAGCATGCCGAACGTGACGGCAACCCTCCGGCCGTGCGGGTTTATTGCTTTGGCGGTGATGCGGTTGCGCAGGCCAGCTACGACCTGGCCTGGCGTGCACTCAAACCGACGTATCTGTTCAACGGCTACGGGCCGACTGAAACCGTGGTCACGCCGCTGCTGTGGAAAGCCCGCCAAGGTGACCCTTGCGGCGCCGTCTACGCCCCCATCGGCACACTGCTGGGCAACCGCAGCGGCTACGTGCTGGACGCGCAACTCAACCTGCAACCCATCGGCGTGGCCGGCGAGTTGTACCTGGGCGGCGAGGGCGTGGCTCGGGGTTACCTGGAACGTCCGGCACTCACGGCCGAACGTTTTGTGCCGGACCCGTTCGGCAAACCCGGCAGCCGCGTGTACCGCAGCGGCGACCTGACCCGTGGCCGTCCGGACGGCGTGGTGGACTACCTTGGCCGTGTCGACCACCAGGTGAAAATCCGTGGCTTCCGCATCGAGCTGGGCGAAATCGAAGCGCGCCTGCGCGAGCAGGACAGCGTCGGTGAAACGGTGGTGGTGGCCCAGGAGGGCCCGACCGGCAAACAGTTGGTGGCGTACGTTGTGCCCGCCGATGGCCCGCTGGTCAACGAGACCGAATTCCGTGAAACCTTGCGCCGCGCCCTGAAAACCCATCTGCCGGACTATATGGTGCCCGCGCATTTCATGTTCCTGGCGCAGATGCCACTCACCCCCAACGGCAAACTTGATCGCAAAGGCCTGCCGCAACCGGACGCCGCGCAGGCGCAAGGCGTCTGGGTGGCGCCGGTGACCGCGTTGCAACAGCAAGTGGCCGCGATCTGGGCCGAGGTGCTGGGGGCTGAGCGCATCGGCTTGACTGATCATTTCTTTGAGCTGGGCGGGCATTCGCTGCTGGCCATGCAAGTGATCTCACGCGTACGCCAATTACTGGCCCGCGAAATTGCCTTGCGCACGTTGTTCGAGCAGCCGCAGCTGGAAGGTTTTGTGTTGGCCTTGCAGGCCCTGCAAACCGATGACGCGCCGTTGGCCCCAGCCATGCTGGCGGTGGAGCGGGGCCAGCCACTGGCCTTGTCTTACGCCCAGGAGCGCCAATGGTTCCTCTGGCAGTTGGAGCCCGACAGCGCGGCGTACCACGTGCCCAACGCCCTGCGCCTGATCGGGCAGTTGGATCGCAATGCCTTGCAGCGCAGCTTCGACAGCCTGCTGGCCCGTCATGAAACCCTGCGCACGGTATTTGTCAGCGACGGCGAGCGCACCTTGCAGCGCATAGTGCCGGCCGCCACGTTGGTGATCGACAGCTGCGTGCTCGACAATCCGAGCCCGGAACAGGTGCAGGCACGGGTGGAGGCGGAAATTGCCCGCCCGTTCGACCTGCGCCAGGGCCCGCTGCTGCGCGTCACGCTGTTGCAACTCAGTGATCAGGAGCACGTGCTGGTACTGGTGCAGCACCATATCGTCTCGGACGGTTGGTCGATGCAAGTGATGGTCGATGAACTGGTGCAGTTGTACGCCGGTTACAGCCAGGGCCGCGAGGTTCAGTTGCCCGACATGCCTTTGCAGTACGCCGACTACGCCCTGTGGCAACGTGCCTGGATGGAGGCCGGTGAACAGCAGCGGCAGCTGGATTATTGGCGCAAGCTGCTGGGTACTGAACAACCGGTGCTGGAACTGCCGCTGGACCATCCGCGTCCGGCCATGCAGAGCTATCGGGGCGCGCAACTGGAAGTCGTATTGGACGCAGGCGTGGTCGCTGGCCTGAAAGCGCTGGCGCAACGCGAGGGCGTGACCTTGTTCATGCTGCTGTTGGCGTCGTTCCAGACCTTGCTGCACCGCTACAGTGGGCAGGCCGACATCCGCGTCGGCGTGCCGATTGCCAACCGCAACCGGGTCGAGACCGAGCGCCTGATCGGCTTCTTCGTCAACACCCAGATACTCAAGGCCGATCTCGACGGCCAGATGACCTTCGCCCAGGTACTGCAACAGACCAAGCGCCGCGCCTTGGAAGCCCAAGCGCACCAGGACCTGCCGTTCGAGCAGTTGGTCGAAGCGTTGCAACCGGAGCGCAGCCTGAGCCACAACCCGCTGTTCCAGGTGATGTTCAACCACCAGTCCGAGTTGCGTGCCTCCCGGGGTGAGCAATTGCCGGGCCTGCGCCTGGAAGGGCTGGAGTCCGACAGTCATCCGGCGCATTTCGACCTGAGCCTGGACACCCAGGCCTCGGCCGACGGCCTGTGGGCCACCTTGACCTACGCCACCGACCTGTTCAGCGCGGCCACCATCGGGCGCATGGCGCAGCACTGGCAGAACCTGCTGCAGGCGGTGGCCGCCGATGCCCGTCAACGTGTCAGCGAGTTGCCATTGCTGGCGGGTATCGAGCAGCAACCGTGGAACAACGGCGGCGCAGCGTTCCAAAGCCCGCTCGGTGTTCATGGGTTGTTTGAAGTGCAAGCGCAACGACGTCCTGACGCCATTGCGCTGTGCCTCGACGAACAGTCGCTGACCTATGCCGAGTTGAACCGCCAGGCCAACAGGTTGGCCCATTACCTGATCAAGCAGGGCGTTGGCCCCGAGGTATTGGTGGGCGTTGCGGTAGAGCGCTCGTTTGCCATGGTGATCAGCCTGCTGGCGGTGCTCAAGGCCGGTGGCGCCTACGTGCCGCTGGACCCGCAATACCCGCGTGAACGCCTGCTGCATATGTTGGAAGACAGCGGCGTCAGCCTGGTGCTCACCCAGTCCCATGTGCCGATGCCGCTGCCTGAAGGGATGCCTGGCCTTGCGCTGGATCTGGCAGCGGGCGAGCTGGCTCTGTGTGCTGACCAGAACCCTCAGGTGCGGGTTGACGCGCAGAGCCTTGCCTATGTGATCTACACATCTGGTTCCACCGGCAAGCCCAAGGGCGTGGCGATCAACCATGCGGCGCTCACCGAGTTCTCCAGCATCGCCGCCGGTTATTCATGCCTGACCCAGGACGACCGCGTCCTGCAATTTGCCACCCTGAACTTCGACGGTTTCGTCGAGCAGCTGTACCCGGCGCTGACCCACGGCGCCACCGTGGTATTGCGTGGGGCCGAGCTGTGGGACAGCGGCCGCCTGTATGCCGAAATCATCCGCCAGGGCATCACCCTGGCTGACTTGCCGACGGCTTACTGGAACCTTTTCCTGCTCGATTGCCTGGCAGCCGGGCCGCGTTCTTATGGGGCGTTGCGCCAAATCCACATCGGCGGCGAAGCCATGCCGCTGGACGGCCCGGCGCAATGGATCAAGGCCGGGTTGGGCCATGTCCGCTTGCTCAACACCTACGGCCCGACCGAAGCCACGGTGGTCTCCAGCGTGCTCGACTGCACCAGCGGCGAAGAAACCATCGGCGCCACGGCCAGCCCGATTGGCCGCTCGTTGCCAGGGCGTGCGCTGTATGTGCTGGATCGCGACCTCAACCTGGCACCACTGGGTGCTGTGGGTGAGCTGTATATCGGCAGCCAGTGCGGCCTGGCCCGTGCCTACCTGAACCGGCCGCTGCTGACCGCCGAGCGCTTCGTGCCGGATCCATTCGGCGGCGACCGCCTGTACCGCACCGGCGACCTGGCGCGTTACCGCGCCGATGGCGTGATTGAATACGTCGGCCGGGTGGACCATCAGGTGAAAATCCGTGGTTTCCGTATCGAGCTGGGAGAAATCGAAGCGCTGTTGCTGGCTCAGAAAGGCGTGCGCGAAACTCTGGTCTTGGCGGCCGACAACCAATTGGTCGCCTACCTGGTGGCTGCCGAGCAAGACGCCGAAGCCCTGAAAGCCGTGCTGCGCGAGCAATTGCCGGACTACATGGTGCCGGCGCACCTGATCTTCCTGGAGCGCATGCCGCTCAACCCTAACGGCAAGCTGGACCGCCAGGCGCTGCCAAAACCGGATACCAGCCTGACGCAACAGGCGTGGGTTGAACCGGTGACCGAACTGGAGCAGCAAGTCGCTGCCATCTGGTCCGACATCCTCGGCGCCGAGCGCGTCGGCTTGACCGACCATTTCTTCGAGATGGGCGGGCACTCGTTGCTGGCGATGCAGGTGGTGTCGCGCTTGCGCAATCTGCTTGGGCGAGAGGTCGCATTGCGCAGCCTCTTCGAACAACCGCGCCTGCAAGGCTTCGTCGCGACTTTGTCGGCGGACGCCGGTGTCGCGTTGGCGCCACCTCTGTTACCTGTGGGTCGCGAGCAGCCGTTGCCATTGTCGTATGCCCAGGAACGCCAGTGGTTCCTCTGGCAACTGGACCCCAACAGCGCCGCTTACCACGTGCCGGGTGCATTACGCCTCAAAGGCGCGTTGGACAGGGTGGCGTTGCAGCGCAGTTTCGATGCCTTGGTGGCGCGTCATGAAAGCCTGCGCACCCACCTGCGCCACGAGGGCGAGCGTGCCGTTCAGGTGATAGTGGCGGACGCGAGCGTGGACATCGTCACAGCCGACACTGATGAGGCTGCACTGAAAACGCAGGTAGAAGGCCTGATCGCCCGGCCGTTTGACCTGACCCAGGGGCCGCTGATGCGTGTCCACTTGCTGCGTATTGCCGAAGATGAGCATGTGCTGGTGCTGGTGCAACACCACATCATCTCCGACGGTGGCTCGATGCAGGTGCTGGTCGATGAGCTGGTGCAACTGTATGCGGCCTACAGCCAGGGGCAGACGCCACACTTACCGGCCATGCCGATCCAATATGCCGATTACGCCGTGTGGCAGCGCCAATGGATGGAGGGCGGCGAAAAGGCGCGCCAGCTCGATTACTGGCGTGCCCTGCTCGGCGGCGAACAGCCGGTGCTGGAGCTGCCGCTGGATCATCCACGGCCCACGCAACCCAGCCATCGCGGTGCGAGCATTGAGATAGAGGTGCCGCCCGCGCTGCTCAGCGCCCTGCGTGCGCAGGCCCAGCGTGAGGAGGTGACGCTGTTCATGCTGTTGCTGGCCTCGTTCCAGGCGTTGTTGCATCGCTACAGCGGCCAGCGGGACATCCGCGTGGGCGTGCCGATTGCCAACCGCAATCGGGTGGAGACCGAGCGTCTGATCGGTTTCTTCGTCAACACCCAGGTACTCAAGGCCGATATCGATGGGCACACCACCGTCGGCCAACTGCTGCAACAGGTCAAACGGCGAGCCCTGGACGCCCAGAGCCATCAGGATTTGCCTTTCGAACAGCTGGTGGAAGCCCTGCAACCTGAGCGCAACCTGGGGGTGAACCCACTGTTCCAGGTGTTGTTCAACCATCAAACCCAGGCGCCCGGGCAATATGACGGTCAACCCCTGCCAGGCTTGGCGGTCAGCGGCCTGGGCTGGGACAGCCAGACGGCGCAGTTCGACCTGAGCCTCAACACCCACGAGTCCGCCGAAGGGCTTGCGGCGTCGCTGACCTATGCCACGGACCTGTTTGAGCCGGCGACATTGGCACGTCTGGCACAGCATTGGCTCAACCTGTTGCAGGGGATCGCCGGTGATGCGCAGCAACGTGTCGACCAGTTGCCGCTGCTGGACCTGCGCGAGCGTGAGCTGGCGGTGCAGGGCTGGAACGCGACCGCGCGCAATTACCCGCTGCACAGTGCGGTGCACCATTGGATCGAAGACCAGGTGGCGTTCACGCCGCAGGCGCCGGCGCTGGTGTTTGGTCAACACCAACTGAGCTACGCGCAGCTGAACCAGCGTGCCAATCGCCTGGCGCATCGCTTGATCGAGGCGGGTGTAGGCCCGGACGTGCTGGTGGGCGTGGCCGTCGAGCGTTCTATCGAAATGGTGGTCGGCTTGCTGGCCGTGCTCAAGGCGGGCGGTGCCTATGTACCGCTGGACCCGGAATACCCCCGTGAACGCCTGGCCTACATGCTGCAGGACAGCGGTGTGAAACTGCTGCTGACCCAGGCCCATCTGTTGGCAGACTTGCCGGTAACGCCAGACGTGCAACACCTGGTGCTGGGCGAGTCGTG
This sequence comes from Pseudomonas sp. GW821-FHT05H12, assembly GCF_059419385.1. Classification (NCBI taxonomy): domain Bacteria; kingdom Pseudomonadati; phylum Pseudomonadota; class Gammaproteobacteria; order Pseudomonadales; family Pseudomonadaceae; genus Pseudomonas; species Pseudomonas sp. GW821-FHT05H12. The sequence continues at coordinate 75,430 of NZ_JBWKRS010000022.1, forward strand.
GTTTGAAGGGTACCCGGAACAGAACCCGGCCATTGTCCTGGACGGTGAAAACCTGGCCTATGTGATCTACACCTCGGGTTCCACCGGCCAGCCTAAAGGCGCGGGTAACCGGCACTCGGCGCTGACCAACCGGTTGTGCTGGATGCAGGAGGCGTATGGCCTGGACGCCAGCGATAGCGTGCTGCAAAAGACGCCGTTCAGTTTCGATGTGTCGGTGTGGGAATTCTTCTGGCCGCTGATGACCGGTGCACGCCTGGTCGTGGCAGCGCCGGGCGATCACCGTGATCCAGCCAGGCTGGTCGACTTGATCAACCAGGCGCAGGTCACCACGCTGCACTTTGTGCCGTCGATGCTCCAGGCGTTCCTGCAGGATGCGGCGGTGTCCAGTTGCCACAGCTTGCAACGCATCGTGTGCAGCGGCGAAGCGCTGCCGGTGGACGCCCAGCATCAAGTCTTCGCCAAATTGCCGAACGCCCGGTTGTACAACCTTTACGGCCCTACCGAAGCGGCCATCGATGTCACCCATTGGACCTGCGTCGATGAGGGCCGTGACACGGTGCCGATTGGTGAGCCAATCGCCAACCTGCGCACCCATGTGCTGGATGCCGGTCTGTCACCGGTCCCGGTCGGTGTGGCCGGTGAGTTGTATTTGGGCGGCGAAGGTCTGGCACGCAGTTACCACCGACGCCCGGGGCTGACCGCCGAGCGTTTTGTGCCGTGTCCGTTCCACAACGGCGCGCGGCTGTACCGCACCGGGGATCGGGTACGCCAGCGGGCCGACGGAGTGATCGAATACCTGGGGCGCCTGGATCATCAGGTCAAGCTGCGTGGCCTTCGCATCGAACTCGGTGAAATCGAGGCGCGCCTGCTGGAGCACCCAGCGGTGCGTGAAGCGACGGTGTTGGTGCTCGAAGGCAAGCACCTGGTGGGTTACCTGGTGTTGCAACAGGCTGGCGACGACTGGCGCGAGCGCTTGAATACCTACTTGGGCAGCCATTTGCCGGACTACATGGTGCCGGCTCAATGGGTGGTCCTGGACCAGATGCCGCTCAGTCCCAACGGCAAGCTGGACCGCAAGGCCTTGCCCACACCCCATGCGTCGAGCCAAGGCTACGTGGCCCCGAGCAGCGAACTGCAACAGCGGATTGCGGCGGTGTGGGCGCAGGTGCTGAAGGTGGAGCGCGTGGGGTTGCATGACAACTTTTTCGAGCTGGGCGGCCATTCGCTGTTGGTGCTGATGCTCAAGAACACGCTCAGCCAGGCCTGTGGTGTCACGCTTGCGGTCAACCAGTTGATGCTGCACCCCACGGTGGCGGGCCAGGCCCGGTGCATCGAGGGGGAGGGCGAGCGTTCGTTGATCGTCAGGCTCAATACGCAGACTGAAGGCACGCCTCTGTACCTGTTTCACCCCAGTTTCGGTTCGGTGCATTGCTACAAGGCCTTGGCCCTGGCGTTGCGTGAGCAGCGCCCAGTGATGGGGGTGGTCTGCCGAGCGCTGGTGGAGGAGGGGGGCGAGGTGCCAGCCTGGAGTGAGATGGTCGAGGATTACACCCAACAGTTGTTGGCCGCTCAGCCACACGGTGCGTTCCGCCTGGCGGGATGGTCACTCGGTGGCAACCTGGCCATGGAAGTGGCTTACCTTCTGGAGCAGGCTGGACGCACGGTGGAATCCGTCGGCTGGATCGATGCGCCACCGCCGGCCCGCTATACCGCCTTCTGGAACCAGGGTGCCCTGGTGGACGAGCGGGTCATCTCTGCGGCTGAGCGACGTGCCGAGCTGTTGGCGGTGATGTTCCCGGCGTTTGCGCAGCAGATCCAAGACGTTTGGCACAGCGCGTCCGGCGATGAGGACCAACAATGGCAACGCCTGTCCGACTGGGCCGACGCGACCTTGGGGGAGGGTTACCGTGCACTCAAGGACGAATTGCAGGAAGGCGGCGAAACCGAGCGTTCCTGGGCAATCAAGCAGGTGCTGGATGAGCGCCTGCAAGACACCGACTACCGTGCAATCAAGGCGCCGCTCAACTGCTGGTGGGCGGCGCGCAGTGAGGCGGGGTTGCATCAGGCGCTGATCGAAAGTGGCATGCGCGAGGTGGTTGGCCAGGGTGGCATCCAGCGTTCGGTCGTGATCGACACCACCCATCACCGCATCGTCGACAACGCCGAGTTCATCAGAAGCTTCACCGCCTTGTAGTGAGCGAGCTTGCCTCGCGCCGGGCGCCCCCAAATACCGAGCCATGCGCTGTACGAGGTGCTGATTCGGAGGTTGGCTTGGGGGTTGCGGTGCCCTCGGCGCGGGGCAAGCCCGCTCACTACAACGGCCGGTTGGCGGGTTGCTTCGATCCAGAGGCGTCTGTGGTGGGTATTTGATAATGCTTCGGCTACAAAAAAGCCCCGTATCCTGCGATACGGGGCTTTTGTGTTTGCGCGGGTTTAGAAGTCGTAGCGGGTGGTGACCATCACGTTGCGCGGGTCGCCTGGGTAGGCCGAGTCATAGAAGCCGATGTTGGTGTAATAGTGTTTGTCGAACAGGTTGTTGACATTCAAGGTTGCCGACAGGTGATCGGTGACTTGATAACGCGTCATCAAGTCCACCAGCCAGTAGGGTTCCTGGGTGAACTTTTCAGAGCGACCACCCCCCGGGTAGCCCCAGTTGTTGACGGTCTGCCAGCCAGCGCTCTGCCAGCGGGCACCGCCGCCCACGGTCAGCCGGTCGAGGCTGCCTTTGAGTTTGTAGGTGGTATAGAAGCTGACCTGATCTTCCGGCTCCCAGGTCGCGACTTTTTTGCCGTCGTCATCGCGGGCGATCTTGTGGGTGTAGCCCGCCTGCAACTGCCAACCTTGGGCGAGTTCACCGGAGATCTCCGCTTCGTAGCCCTTGGTCTTGGTCTTGGTGCCGATATAGGAGTAGTCAACGCCCGGTTGCGAGTTCCACGCCGTGTCAGCCAGTGGACGGTTCTCTTCGTGCACTTCGAAGTAGGCGAGGCTGGAGTTCAGGCGGCCATCGAAAAACTCACCCTTGACGCCAAACTCGTAGTTCTTGCCTTCGTTGGGAGCCAGCATGGCGCGTGTACGGGTGCGATATTGGGTTTGCGGCTGGAAGATTTCGGTGTAGCTGGCGTAGGCGGTGAAGTTGTCAGTGAAGTCATACGTCAGGCCGGCGTAGGGCACTACCTTGCCACTTTCCTGGGTGTCGCTGGTGCCGGTGACCTGATAGTTGGCGACACGCGAGCCGAGCAGCAGGTGCAGTTCGTCTGTCAGGCTGAAGCGGCCGGTGACGTAGGTGCCGGTCTGGCGCGTGGTTTCGTCATTGATCTTGGTAGCGGTCCACAGGGGCTCAATGGCTTGGCCGCGCCAATTGTAGAAGTCATAGGAGTTGTCGAAATAGGTGGTGGCGGTGTAGTCCTTGGCCTTCCATTTCGAGATGGACAGGGACTGGCCGATCACCAGTTCATGTTCGCGACCAAACAGTTCGAACGGCCCCGAGGCGTACACGTCGAGGCTGTCACTGGTGGTGTCGCCCACGTATTTACGTGCGTAGATGGAACTGGCGGTAGCGGAATCCTGGGAAATGTAGCCCAGGGGGGCGTTGTAGCCATTGATCTGGTGGTTGTACTGACCCTTGGTAACCCAGCCGTTATCGAATGTGTGTTCCAGGGTGGCGAAAGCCGTGCGGCTGTATTGCTCCCATGAACCCCACTTCGGTCCATTGTTGAACGAGCGCGGCACGTCCAGCTTGTTGCCGGTGGCATCAAAAATGGTGCGGGTGCCGGTCCAGCTGGAGCCTTTGGGGTCGCTGTCCTGATAATCGGCGCCCAGGGTCAGCAGGGTATTTTCGTCCAGGTCAAACTCCAGGATGCCGTAGAGCACGCCGGTTTTGCGCGAGTAGTGATCGAGGAACGATTGTTTGTCTTGATACGCTGCCACTGCGCGGCCACGCACGTTGCCTGTTTCAGTCAACGGGCCACTGACATCGACTTGCGAGCGGTAGTTGTCCCAGGAGCCTGCGCCCAGCTCTATGCTGCTCTTGAACTCGGACGTGGGTTTTTTGCGGATCAAGTTGATGGTGCCACCCGGGCCGCCGGCGCCGGTGAGAAGGCCGGTAGCGCCTTTGAGCACTTCGACCCGGTCATAGATCGCCATGTCGGTCAGGGTCTGGCCCGCCGAATATTGGGCGTCACGCAATGTGGGGATTCCGTCGTACTGGAAGTTGACGATCGAGAAGCCGCGAGAATAGTAGTTGGTACGTTCAGTGTCGTAGGTCGAGACGGTAATGCCCGGGGTGTGGCGCATCACATCGTCGATGGCGGTCAGGCCAAAATCATCCATCACCTGGCGGGTCACCACCGAGATCGATTGCGGTGTTTCCCGCGGTGTCAGCACCAGGCGTGTCGCGGTGGCGATGGTGCCCGGGGTGTAGGAACCGGTGCCTTCGGTCACGGTGCCCAATTGGTTGGCGGTAATTTGCGTGGCGCCCAGTTCCAGCCCTGAAACGGCCGCGGCACTGATGGTGATCGCGTTGCCTTGCAGGCTGTAGTGAATGCCGGTGCCCTTGAGCAGGGTGGCGATCGCCTGGTTCGGGTCCTGTTTGCCTTTGACCGCGGTGCTGTTCTTGCCCTCTACATCAGTCGGGCTGTACAGCACTTGCAGGTTGGTTTGCTGACCGAACGCCTGCAGTGCCGTTCCCAGTGGCTGTGCAGGAATATCGAGCTCGATCTCCTGAGCTTGCACATAACCGGCGATAGGCAGCGAGACCGCAAGGGCCAGGGCGCTGGGCAACAGGTTGATGTTCAAGGCCCGTCGCATGGATAGCGCTTTGCTCAAGGGGCTCCGACCGAGTCGTACTGGCATGAATGCTTTCTCTTCTAGGTTTTAAGTGGGCAGATTATTAAGTGCTTATTGAGGCTGGTTCTCATTACCACTAGTGAGACGTTCCTACTTGGTAAAACCGGAAAAGAAATTTCAAGCCGGCTCCATTTCGTGCACCACCTGGCCTGCGCTCAGGCGCACCAACTGGTCGGCGATGTCGAAATAACGGTCGTCGTGGCTGATGACGATGATGGTTTTGCCCAGGCGCTTGAGGTCCGGCAGCAGCTCGGTATAGAAAATGCGGCGGAACGCCGGGTCCTGGTCGGCAGCCCATTCGTCGAACACCAGCACCGGGCGCTCTTCGAGCCAGGCGTTGACCAGGGCCAGGCGCTTGCGTTGGCCGGTGGACAGGTCGGTGGTGCTGAAAACGCCGTCCTTGACGCTGACCTTGTGCGCGATCTCCAGGCGCTCGAGGTACTTGGTCGCGCTGTCCAGCGACTGGGTGGCGCTGCCCTGCACCAGGTCATCGAACAGGTAATAGTCGGCGAACACGGTGGTGAACAACTGGCGATAGTCATCGCGCACCGGGTCGGTCACGGTTTCGCCGTTGAGGCGGATCTCCCCGGATTGCGGCGGATAGAGACCCAGCAGCAGCTTGATCAGGGTGGTCTTGCCGCAACCGTTCTCACCGACGATAAACACGATGTCGCCCTGCTTGATGCTCAGGTTGATCGGCCCCAGGTGGAACGGCTCGCTGCCTTCGACCGGCGGCGGGCTGTAGCGCACATTGTGCAGCTCCAGGCTTTGCACCAGAGGGTTGGGCGCTTCGGAGTTGTCCATCAGCAAATGGGGCTCGGGGGAAGAGAAGCGATCGGCCAGCTCGGTGATACGCCCGAACGCAATACGCGCCTTGCCGATGATCGGCAGGTAACCCACCACGTGTTCCAGCGGGCCTTTCATATACAGCAGCACCAGTACGAAACCGGTGATCACCGCCGGGTCCGGGTTGGGGCTGTAGGCCTGCATCGCCAGGGCCAGGCCGATCACCACAAAGAACAGCATCGAGCCAAAGGTCTTGGCCACGATATAGATGTTGACCGAGCGCACCTGGATGTCGCTGATCTGGTCGGCGGTTTCCTGGATGCGGTGGGTGTTCATGCGATAGCGGCGTGGGCGGTGGATGCGCAGCTCCTTGGCGCCCGAAGCGATTGCCGAGTAGTAGCGTTGCAGTTCGTCCTCAAGGTCGCGGGCCTCGTCGAAACCGCGGATACCCTTGTGGCCTGCGATGAACTGCACGCTGCTGCCGATGACAATGGCCACGATCATCATCAGGAACATCGGCACCGAGAGGTACGCCAGGTAACCCAGGCAACCGAGGGTGACGGTGGTGGCGATGGCCAGCGGCGTGAACGCAAACGAGAAGTCACTGATGGTGTCGACGTCGTGGGTCAGCACCGGGATCAGGCGGTGGGAGCGGTAGCGCTCGATCTGCTCGATCGGCGCCGACAGCACTTTTTCACCCAGTTCCTTGCGCAGCGCAGCAATGATGCGTTGGCCCACGTAGTTGGTGCCGATGTCGGACACGATCGAGCTGGTCAGGGCAAGCACACACAGGGCGGCAAAGGTCAGCACCACGCCCTGGGTCATGCCGGTGGAGGAGTGCAGGGCATTGTTGATGGTGGCCAGCAGAAACGTGATGGCCAGGCCGCCCGCCATGCCCAGGGCAACGGAGACCGTCACGATGGTACGAAAGGGTCTGAGCAATGCGAGCAGACCGTTGAAGGCGCCGCGCTTGGGGTCAGTCATAAATACATCCCGGAGAGTGAAAAATGGGGCTGGGCACACAGACCCTTACCCATGACAAACGAAGCGCCGGGGCGAGTATTTAGCGCGGTGTGCCAAGTGGTGGCGGTGGTGGATAAATCCACGGGGGGCTGGTTCGTTCTTGTTCTGTAGGCGCACGTGCATCAAGGCCGTGCGCAGTCCATCCAGCGAGAGCGAAACAATGACGAAAAAGAACCTGGTATATGTCTGGTCCCTGAGAAATGCCGCCGCCGACAAGGCCGGGCAGCCAGTGGCCTACAAGGACCACGACCGCTACATGAAGTCGGTGCTGGAGTTTCTGGTGGGGTCGCTCAACGACACGCCGCTGGGCCAGGCCTATAACCTGGTGGGCGTGGTCTACGACGATGACGAACAGAACCCGCGCGACCAGCAGTTGGTCAAGGACTATGGCTTCGCCTACCAGCAGGGCCGCCAGTGGCTGTACCCCGCCGACCTTCGCGTGCAGGGCAGCCTGGTCAACGACCTGCTGCTGAGCGTACCGTCCACCTACCGCCGCTTGCCGCGTGGCAGCGCCGAGCATATCGCCGGCAAACAGGATTTCGAACGCCGACTGTACGACACCCTGGTGGAATTGAAGGCCGACATCGTGGTGCTGGATGGCTTGCTGGTGATCCTCGACGAACTGGTACGCCCGGGCGCGCCGTTTGCGCGACGCATCATGAACATCCACCCGGGCATCACTCGCATCGAATCGCCTTACGAGCGTCGCGGCGCGTACGCCACCTGGAACGCCCTGTACGGCGCACGTGGCCAGGCGGTGGTGGACTGGGCCACCAAGGAAACCAAGCCGTGCGAGCCGCTGTACCTCACCGGCGCCTCGTTCCACTACGTGGACAACGGCATTGACTCGGGCGAGGTGTTCCACGACGTGCTGAAAACCGAGATTTCCCCGGAAGACACCATCCTCGAACTGCGCTGGAACAACTTCAATAACAGTCTGTTCCCGGCGCTGCACGAAGGTTTGGAGCTACTCGCCAAACAGGTCTGAATACACACGACCCTGTAGGAGCTGGCTTGGGGGGGGGGGGGGGGGGGGGGGGGGGGGA
>NZ_JBWKRS010000022.1:83136-113167 GCF_059419385.1 Pseudomonas sp. GW821-FHT05H12
CCCCCCCCCCCCCCCCCCCCCCCCCCCCCCCCCCCCCCCAAGCCGGCTCCTACAGGGGGAGGTGTTTACAGTTCGCGCACTACCCGAAACCCAATCCAATCCCCCCGCGTCTGCGGGTAGATGTTGTTGCGGTTGCCCGAACGCGAGAAAACCGGCGCCTCGCCCCAGTCGTTGCCACGGATGATGTAGAGCTCACAGTTCTGCTCCGTCCAGGCACTGCCATCGGTTGGCGCGCCGACATAATTCGCGTGGTAGCAGTCGGCAACCCGCTCATACACGTTGCCATGCATGTCGTACATGCCAAAGGCATTCGGCGGGTAGCTGCCCACGGGGGATGAGTAGCTATAGCCGTCCGCCGGCCCATAGGTGTTGGCGTGTTCGGCGATGCTATAGCCCTTGCCCGCATCAAACGGGAAGGGGAATGGCCCCTTGGTACCGGCGCGTGCGGCGTATTCGCGCTGGGCTTCGCTGACCATCTGGTACTTTTGCCCGGTCTTCTTCGACAGCCAGGCCACGTAGTTCTTTATGTCGTCCATGTCCATGCACACCGCCGGCTGGCGCGGCCCCTGGGGGTAGCGCGGCTTGCTGGCGATGCATTCGCGGCCCGGGCGCGTGTCGCCATCGGCGATCTTGATCCCGGTCTGGCGCACATAGCTGTCCCATTCGCCTGCGGTGACGTGGAAGCGGCTCATGGCAAACGGCTTGGCGAAGGTCACTTCGTGCATCGGACCTTCGTCGGGCTCGCGGCCGACTTCATCTTCCGGGGTGCCCATGGTGAAGGTGCCGGCTGGCAGTACCACCATTTCCGGGCAGTCCTTGCAGTCCTTGAACACTTTGCCCGGCTGCGGAGTGGCGGCCTGGGCCAGGCCGGGCAACAGCGCGCCACACAAGGCGGTCAGCGCCAGGGCCGTGAGGGGTTTGAGTCGGGATGGAATCATGTGGGCATCTCGTTCAAAGGGAAGGGGAGGTCACGACACTTGGCTCAGCAAGGTCATGAAGCGCTGGATCTCATCCGAGTTGTTCAGCAGGCCGGGGGCGGTACGGATCACCGGGCCGACATCGCGACTCACGGCGTCGATCACCACACGGTTTTTCATCATGTGCTCCACCACCGCGTCGCTGTCCTGGCCCTTGACCCGGAAGAACGTAAAACCGGCCGATAACTCGGGGCTACGCGGGGTGACCAGCTCGATGTTCGGCCGCGCCAGCAACTCGCTCTTGAGTTCAGTGTTGAGTTCATGGATGCGTGCCTGCACCTGCGGCTTGCCCAGTTGCAGGTGCAGCTTGAAGGCCTCGTCCGCCGCCCAGCGATGCTCGAACGCGTGGTAGCCGCCCGGGGTCATGGTGGTGGCGAAGTTGGTGTCCTCGGAGAAGGTCGGCACCATCGGCGTGACGTACTTGTTCTCGCTGTCACGGGCGCAGACCAGGCCGGTGCCGCGTGGGCCGAACATCCACTTGTGGGTACCGGCAATAAAGAAGTCGCAGTGCATGTCCGGGAAGTCGAGGTTTTCCACGCCAAAGCCATGCACGCCATCGACCACATAGAGGATGCGGTCCTTGTCGTCGCGGTCGCGATTGAGTTCCTCGACCAGCTTGCCGATCTCGCCAATCGGCAGCTTTACGCCGCTGCCCGACTGCACCCAGGTCATGCCCAGTACCCGCGTATTTGGGCGGATGCTGCGCTGGATAGTGCCCAGCACTTCATCGGCGGACATGTGTTGGGTGTCTTCGAACAGCGTGATCCGGCGCACCTGTGTGCCTTCCTTGGCCACACGAAAATCCAGCACGTTCTGGGTGGCGTAGTGCTCGTGAACCGTGGTGAGGATTTCCTGGTCGGGGCGCACTTTGATCCCGCCATAAATCATCGCCAGGCCTTCGGAGGTGCTGCCAGTGAGGGCGATCTGAGCAGGCTTGGCGTTCAGGTAGCGACCCGCCCATTCACGCACCTGGCCTTCGCGTTTCCAGGTTTCTTCCAGGCCCCAGTCCATCGCCAGCCCCGGGTTACGGTCGATTTGCAGGCGATAGCGCTCGATGGCCTCACGCACCGGCTTGGGATGCGAGGCCACCAGGAAGTTGGAGAAATGCAGGTAGCTCGGGTCCTGGTTGAACAGTTGCTTGAGCCCCGTCCATGAGGAGCTTGCTGCCAGGCTCGGCGCGGCGGCCAATGCCTGTGGGAGCAGCGGCAGGCTCGCGGCAAATACGCCGGCCTGCTTGAGAAATGTACGGCGGTCGGTCATGGACTCACTTCATGGGTGATTAGCGATTGGCCAAGGGTTTGGCGGCTTTTTGTACCTGGTCCCACACCCGCAGGAAGTTGCCTCCCCACAGCTTGGCGATGTCCGCTTCGGAGTAGCCGCGCTGGATCAGTTCGGCGGTGACGTTGCGCACCTCGCCGACGTTCTCCCAGCCCTGGATGCCGCCGCCGTCGTTGAAGTCCGACGCGATGCCGACATGATCGATGCCGATCTTGCGCACGGTGTAGTCGATGGCATCGCCCCAGTCCTTGAGGGAGGCCTTGGGTTCCTCTTCCAGAATGCCGTACAGGCCCTGGGCATACTGGCCGAACTTCTGCTCCGGCCAGGCCGCGATGATTGCGTCGCCGGGCATCAGGGCCATGGCCAGGTTGGGCAGGGGAGGCAGGTCAAACCGTGCGCGCAGGGCATTGAGCTTGTCCTGGGTCGGCTGGCTCAGCGGGCGCAGGTAGGCCGGGAAGCCCACGACCTGCACCACGCCGCCGCTGTTCTTGATCAGTTGCAGTTCTTTGTCGCTGAGGTTGCGCGGAATATCCACCGACGCACGCGGCGCCGAGTGTGAGGCGATCATCGGCGTGCGGCTCAACTGCGCCACTTGCTCCAGCGCCTTGGTCGACATCTGCGACACATCAATGATCACGCCCAGGTCGTTCAGGCGGTGCACCGCTTGCTTGCCGATCTCCGACAGGCCTTCAAGGGCGTCGGTGGAGTCATTGAAGAACGGCAGCGGGCGCGACGAATCGGACCACGCGTTATTGCCGATATAGCTGAAGCCGAACATGCGCATGCCGCGCGCCGTCCACAGGTCCAGTTGGTTCAGGTCATTTCCCAACGGGTAGGCGTTGAGCATGCTGATAAAGATCGCGAACTTGCCCTCGCCATGCAGGCGACGGAAATCATCCGGCGTATAGGCAATGCCGACCTGGTTGGGGAAGTCGCGCACCATGCCGGAGATGATTTTGTAGCGCACCTCCTGCTCGTGGCGGGCCTCCTCGACAAAACCGTCGGTGGGCTTGTGCGGGGCATTGGGGCCGTTCCAGATCTCCGGCCAGCCGAAGATCGTCAGGGCGGCGCCCGACAAGCGCCCGCGTGCCGCCTTGGCCAGGTCGAACTGACCGTTGCCGTCCTTGTCAGCCTCGTTGTCGGCGGTGCCGAAATCCAGGGGCACGGTGATGTGGCTGTCGAATGACAGCAGCCGGTCCTGCATTTCATTGGCCTGCTTGATCACCGCCAGCGGGTAGCCGGCATTGCCACGGAACCAGTGGTCCCAGGCCAGGAAGCCTGCGCCGGCACCGATGGCCAATGCCAGTGGCAGGCCGATGTACAGCGCCTTTTTCGAACGTGGTTTTGTCATTGCCATCTCAGTCAGTTGAGGCCTTTGCTATCAGGGAAGAACGAGCGATGGCGGGGGAAATTTAGGTGGCGGCGCCACGCCGGTAAATTTCCCGTGGCTGCAAACGTTCTAGCTCTGATTAAGCCGTTTCCTAAGGTAGACAATGACGATCTCTCGACGTGGGTTCATCGCAGGCCTGGCGCTGACCGGCGCTGCCGTGCCGGCGGCCCTTTATGCCCATCGCGAGCTGACGCGTGAAGAATTCCCGATCACCCCTGGCGAGGCCACGGTGGACCTGGCCGATACCGACGGCCAGCACCTGGCGAACACTCTGCGCGGTGTCTGGAGCCTGCGCCTGGAAGGGCATGACGCCGGGCTCAAGGGGCTGCCGTTGGAAGGCCTGGAGCTGCTGCTCGACATCGCCCCCCGTGGCCGTGGCCTGCGGGGCTACCTGGACACGGCCGCCAACCTGCGCGCCGAGGGCGAGCCGCGATACCGCGTGCTCGGAGACCTGCTGACCGGCGACGGCGCCGTGCTGTATTGGCGGCTGATCGACCGTGACGCTGTCGGTGGCGTGCCGGCCTATGAATTCAAGATGACCCTCGACGAAGTCTGGAGCGGGTTTGGCAATGCCGGCAGCGGCACCCTCAGCGGGCAGATCCTCAGCCTTGATCGCCCGCTGGCCTTGACCGAGCGTGACAACCGCTTCATCGCCCACAAACAACTGTTCCCCGAAGCCCGCGAGCGAATCGGCCTCAACCCGACCCTGCTGGCCTGGCTGATCGCCCCCGAACATCGCCTGTTCCACCAACTGTGGCACGCCACCCGCGACCAATGGCACAAGCTGTCCGAAGACAAACGGGAAGCCCTGCGCGGCATCGGCTGGCAGCCCGGGCCGCGCGGCCAGGAGCGCGACGCACGGGGCAAGCGCAAGGACCGCAACGGCTCGGGCATCGACTTCTTCTTCATGCACCGCCACATGCTCGGTGCGGCGCGCTCCATGCAGGACCTGCCGTCGTGGCCGCAATTCCCTGAGCCCCAGCCGGCGCTGGAACGTGACCGCCTGGGCTTCGTGCGCTACTTCGACAACAGCGATGGCTTTGCCTTGCCGCCCACCTGGTCGGCGCCAAACGACGCGGACTACACGCAATGGGTCAGCGATATCAAGGCCGCCGAGACCTACCACAGCAATTTCCAGGTGTGGGAATCCCAATACCGCGACCCGCGCTACCTGGCCAAGCTGACCCTGGGTCAGTTGGGGTCGGAGATGGAGCTGGGCCTGCACGACTGGTTGCACATGCGCTGGGCCTCCGTGCCCCGTGACCCGTCCAACGGCGGCCCGGTGCCCTTTGCCCGCGACCCCGCCGACTTCGCCGCCCGCTGGTACGCGGCTGAGAACGACTTCCTCGGCGACCCGTTTTCCTCCCACGTAAACCCGGTGTTCTGGCACTTCCACGGCTGGATCGACGACCGCGTCGAAGACTGGTTCCGCGCCCACGAGCGCTTCAACCCGGGCGAGGTCAGCCGGCTGGAAGTCAACGGCGTGGCCTGGTTCGCCCCGGGCCGTTGGGTGGAAGTGGCAGACCCCTGGCTGGGCCCGGACACCCACGGCTGCAGCACCACGCCCGGGTTGCAGGTGGGCAAGTCGATGGAGATGGACCCGGAGGTCATGAAGCTGGCTCTGCGCATTACCTTTGGCGCGGATGAAGACGTGCTCAAGGGCTTGTTCAAGCGCGTGCCGAAACGGCCGTGGTACGCACGCAACTTGAAGCTCAAGTGAATCATTCGATCGCTCTCACGCTTCATCGTGGGGGCGCTCAAAAAAACCTGAATTTAAATTGAACCCGCTCTGATCCGCGCTTGTCCCCGCTTCCCATGTCACCCCCCGCGCTGCAAATCCCTTAATTTCCCAACCCTGTCGGAAGCCCCTCCAGGCCCCCGGCTGCGCCCGCATTTTTTACCGGGCAACCAGCACACCCCGATCCAAGCGGCAGCTGAAAACGGACTTTCTCCTCAACCGTGACTTATCAGGCAGGTTACCCCCATGCAGTTCAGCGAATTATTGGCAGCGATTTCCACCCATGCGATCCGTCTGCAAACTGAAGAAGGCGACCTGATCATCCTCGGCGATGACGAAGCACTGGATGACGCCCTGTGGGATCAACTGATCGCCCACAAACCCCAGCTGCTGGCACTGGTTGCCGAACATGGCGGTGACTGGTTGAGCCCGGCCTACCGCATCACGCCGGACATGCTGGCGCTGGTCAACCTCGACCAGCCGGCGATCGACCGGATCGTGGCTGCCATCCCCGGTGGCGCAGCGAATGTGCAGGATGTGTACCCCTTGGCGCCGCTGCAAGAGGGCATGCTCTATCACCATTTGTCTGCCGAGCAGGGTGACCCCTACGTGCTGCACGCGCAGTTCGTGTTCGACAGCCGCGCGCGCCTGCAGCATTTTGCCCAGGCGCTGCAATGGGTGATCGACCGCCACGACATCCTGCGCACGTCCATGGTGTGGGAGCGCCTCGACGAGCCGCTGCAAGTGGTATGGCGCAAGGCGCCGCTGGTCTGTGAAGAGGTACCGTTGGGCGGTGGCGACATCCTCGCCCAATTGCTCGCCCGCTATGACGCACGCACGTTCCGCATGGACCTGGGCCAGGCGCCGCTGCTGCGCCTGGTGTTCGCCGACGACCCGGCAAACCAGCGGGTGGTGGCGATGCTGCTGTTCCACCACACCATCCTCGATCACACCGCCCTGGACGTGGTGCGCCATGAAATCCAGCTGTACCTGGCCGGCGAGCAGGCCCAGGCCGGTGAGCCGGTGCCGTTTCGCAGCTACATCGCCCAGGTGCGCCACGGCGTCAGCGAGCAGGCGCACGAGGCGTTTTTCCGCGACATGCTGGCCGACATCGACGAGCCGACACTGCCCTTCGGTCTGCAAGACGTGCAGGGCGATGGCCAGGGCATCGACGAAGCGCGCCTGCCCGTTGACAGCACGTTGAGCCGCCGCTTGCGCCAGCTGGCGCGGCCACTGGGGGTGAGCGTGGCGAGCATGATGCACCTGGGCCTGGCGCGGGTGTTGGGCGTGGTGTCCGGTCGCGAGGCCGCGGTGTTCGGCACCGTGATGCTGGGGCGCATGGGCGCGGGTGAGGGCGGCGAACGCGCCCTGGGCATGTTCATCAACACCTTGCCGCTGCGCGCCGATGTGGGCGGGCAGGGCGTGCGTGCCGGGGTCAAGGCGATCCATGAGCGGCTCACCACCTTGCTGCATCACGAGCATGCATCCCTGGCCCTGGCCCAGCGTTGCAGCGGGGTGGCCGCGCCGACGCCGTTGTTCAGCGCCATCCTCAACTACCGGCACAGCGCGGCAACCGACATGGACGAGGTCATCGAGGTGGCCGAAGGTATCCAGGTGCTGGGCGCCGAAGAGCGCACCAACTATCCGTTGACGGTCAATGTCGATGACCTGGGTGAAGACTTCGCGTTGACCGTGATGGTGGACGCCGCCATCGGCGCGCAGCGCGTTGCGAGCTACCTGCACACGGCCCTGGAAAGCCTGGCCGATGCCCTGGAGCAGCGACCGGATTCGCCGCTCAGCGGCCTGAACATCCTGCCCGACACCGAACGCCATCACCTGCTGCACACCCTCAATCACAGTCCTGCGCACTACGCCGATACGGCCCTGATCCACCACCTCGTCGAGTCCCACGCCGCCGCCCAGCCCGAGGCCATTGCGCTGCGTTTCGACAACCAACGGCTCACCTACCGCCAGCTCAATGAGCGCGCCAACCAGGTCGCCCATCGCCTGCTGGCCCAGGGCATTCGCCCGGACGACCGCGTGGCGATCTGCGTCGAGCGCGGCCCGGAAATGATCATCGGCCTGCTGGGCATCCTCAAGGCCGGTGCCGGCTACGTGCCGATCGACCCGGCGTATCCGCTGGAACGCATCGCCTACACCCTGGCCGACAGCGCACCGCTGGCCGTGCTGGTGCAAGCCAACACCCGCCACCTGGTCGGCGACCTGGCGCAGATCGACCTCAACGGCCTGCGCGGCGAATCCCTGGTCAACCCGCGTGTCAGCGTCAGCCCGGCCAACCTGGCCTACGTGATCTACACCTCGGGCTCCACCGGCCAACCCAAGGGCGTGATGATCGAACACCGCCAGGTGGCGCGTCTGTTCACCGCCACCGCGCACTGGTTCGGCTTCAACAGCAACGACGTGTGGGCGCTGTTCCACTCCTTTGCCTTCGACTTCTCCGTGTGGGAGATCTGGGGCGCGTTGATGCACGGCGGCCAGTTGCTGATCGTGCCGCAACTGGTCAGCCGGTCACCGGACGAGTGCTACACGCTGCTGTGCGAGGCGGGCGTGAGCATCCTCAACCAGACGCCCAGCGCCTTCCGCCAATTGATCGCCGCCCAGGCCGACAGCCCCCAGGCCCACTCCTTGCGCCAGGTGATTTTCGGTGGCGAGGCCCTGGAGCCGGGCATGCTCAAACCGTGGTATGCCCGTGCGATCAACGCCGGCACGCAACTGGTGAACATGTACGGCATCACCGAAACCACCGTGCACGTAACTTACCGCGCCCTGGAAGCGGCGGACGCGCAGTTGGTGGGCGTCAGCCCGATTGGCGTGCGCATCCCCGACCTGCAACTGTACGTGCTGGATGAGCAGCGCGAGCCGCTGCCAGTGGGCGTGGTCGGCGAGTTGTACGTGGGCGGTGCCGGCGTGGCGCGGGGTTACCTCAACCGTGACGCGCTGAACGCCGAACGCTTCCTGGCCGACCCGGCCACCGGTTTGCGCATGTACAAGACTGGCGACCTGGGCCGCCTCAAGGCTGACGGCAGCGTCGAGTACCTGGGGCGTAATGACGACCAGGTGAAGATCCGTGGTTTCCGCATCGAACTGGGGGAAATCGAAGCGCGGCTGGCCACTGCGCCCGGCGTGCGCGACGCCGTGGTCGTGGCGCGCGAGGACGTGCCGGGGGACAAGCGCCTGGTGGCCTACGTGATTGCCGAAGGTGAGCTGAGTGTCGCCGCCTTGCGCGACCATCTGCTGCTGAGCCTGGCCGACTACATGGTGCCTGGCGCGTTCGTATTGCTGGACCAATTCCCCCTCACCACCAACGGCAAGCTCGACCGCAAGGCCTTGCCTGCACCTGATGCCGAGGCGCTGGTGCGGCGCGGTTATGCAGCGCCCCAGGGCGCAGTGGAAACTGCTATCGCGGGGCTCTGGCAAGAGCTGCTCACCCTTGACCGTGTTGGCCGCGACGACAATTTCTTCGAGCTGGGCGGGCATTCCCTGCTGGCAGTCAAGCTGATCGAACGCATGCGCCAGCTGGACCTGAGCGCCGATGTGCGCGTGCTCTTCGGCCAGCCCACCCTGGCGGCACTGGCGGCGGCAGTGGGGGGGCAGCAGGAGGTGGCGGTGCCGGCCAACCGGATTACCGCAACCAGCCAACGCATCACCCCCGACATGTTGCCCCTGGTGGAACTGGAACAGCCCGCCATCGACCATATCCTCGCAAGCGTGCCTGGCAGCCTGGGCAATGTGCAGGACATCTACGGCCTGGCCCCCTTGCAGGCGGGCATTCTCTATCACCACCTGGCAACCAGCGAAGGCGACCCCTACGTCTTGCAGGTGCAACTCAGCTTCGCCGACAAAGGCGCGGTGGACGCGTTCGCGCGCGCCTTGAACAGCGTGATCGAGCGCAATGACATCCTGCGCACCGGCATCCTCTGGGAAGGCCTGGATGAGCCGGTGCAAGTGGTGCTGCGCCACGCGCCGCTGGTGGTCGAGCGCATCGAGGCGGCGGGCGCTGATGCCCTGGCCACCCTGCAACAACGCTTCGACCCGCGCCATTACCGGCTGGACCTCACGCGCCCCTCGTTGATGCGCCTGGCCTATGCCGAGCAGCAGGGGCGTTTCGTCGGCATCCTGTTGCTGCACCATATCCTGCTCGACCACACCGCGTTGAAGGTGCTGGTGGAGGAAATGAGCGCGAGCCTGACAGGCAGCAGCGCGCAATTGCCCGACGCGGTGCAGTACCGCAACTATGTGGCGCAGGCCAGGCTGGGCGTGAGCCAGGCGCAGCACGAGGGGTTTTTCCGCGAGATGCTCGGCGACATCGACGAGCCGACCCTGGCCTTCGGCCTGCAGGACGTCAATGGCGACGGCAGTGGCATCGTCGAGGCGCACTTGCCGCTGGAACCGGCGTTGAGCCTGGGCCTGCGTGAACAGGCACGGCAGTTGGGCGTGAGCACCGCCAGCCTGGTGCACCTGGCCTGGGCGCAGGTGTTGGCGCAGGTCTCCGGCCAGCCGGACGTGGTCTTTGGCACGGTGCTGCTGGGCCGCCTGCAGGGCGGTGAGGGCGCCGACCGCGCCCTCGGCATGTTCATCAATACCTTGCCGCTGCGTGTCAGTCTCGGCACGGTAGGCGTACAGGCGGGAGTGCGCGCCACCCATGCGCGCCTGGCGCAGCTGCTCGGGCATGAGCATGCCTCGTTGTCCCTGGCCCAGCGTTGCAGCGGCGTGCCGGCATCGTTGCCGTTGTTCAGCACACTGCTCAACTACCGCCACAGCGCGCCGGGCGAAGCACCGGGGGCCAGCCCGT
This sequence comes from Pseudomonas sp. GW821-FHT05H12, assembly GCF_059419385.1. Taxonomy (NCBI): domain Bacteria; kingdom Pseudomonadati; phylum Pseudomonadota; class Gammaproteobacteria; order Pseudomonadales; family Pseudomonadaceae; genus Pseudomonas; species Pseudomonas sp. GW821-FHT05H12. The sequence continues at coordinate 93,333 of NZ_JBWKRS010000022.1, forward strand.
TCGCGGCGTCCGGTATCGAAATCCTCAGCTCCGAAGAGCGCAGCAACTACCCGCTGGTGCTCAACGTCGATGACCTGGGCAGCGGCTTCGCCCTTACCGTGCAGGGGTTGGCCACATTGGACGTGCAACGGGTGGGCGACTACATGCTCACCGCGCTGCGCCACCTGGTGACCGCGCTGCAACAGGCGCCTACCACGCCGTTGCAGGCTATCTCGATCCTGCCGCCCGCCGAACGCCATCAACTGTTGGTGGACTTCAACGCCACCGCCCGCGACTACCCGGCGCAGCTTACCGTGCACCAGCTGTTCGAAGCCCAGGCGTTGGCCCGGCCCGAAGCGGTGGCGGCGGTGCACGGCGTGTTGTCATTGAGTTACCGCGACCTCAACCGTCGCGCCAACCGCCTGGCCCATCACCTGATCGGCCAAGGCGTGCAGCCCGGCGAAAGCGTGGCGATTGGCTTGCCTCGCTCTCTTGATTTGCTGGTCTGCCAACTGGCGATCCTCAAGTGCGGCGCCGTGTACGTGCCGCTGGACGTCAACGCCCCCGTCGAGCGCCAGGCCTTTATCGTGCAGGACAGCGGCGCCCGCCGGGTGCTCAACAGCCTGGCCGACCTGAACCTGGACGCGCAGTCCCCACGCAATCCCGAACTGCTCCAGTCGGCAGAAAGCGTGGCGTACATCCTCTACACCTCCGGCTCGACTGGCGCGCCCAAAGGCGTGCAGGTGCCGCATCGGGCCATCTCGCGGCTGGTGCTCAACAACGGCTATGCCGAGTTCAACGAGCGTGACCGCGTGGCCTTCGCCTCCAACCCGGCGTTCGACGCCAGCACCCTGGAAGTGTGGGCGCCGTTGCTCAACGGCGGCTGCGTGGTGGTGGTTGAACACGCGGTGTTGCTGTCCCAGGCCGCGTTCGCGCAACTGTTGCAGGAGCAGTCCGTCAGCGTGTTGTGGATGACGGCGGGCCTGTTCCACCAATACGCCGATGCGCTGATGCCGCATTTGCGCCAACTGCGCTACCTGATCGTCGGCGGCGATGTGCTCGACCCGCTGGTGATCAGCCGCGTGCTCCAGCACGGCAAGCCCCAACACCTGCTCAACGGCTACGGGCCGACCGAAGCCACCACCTTTTCCACCACCCATGAAATCACCGCTGTGGGCGAGGGTGGCATTCCCATCGGCCAGCCGATCGCCAATGCCCAGGCCTATGTGCTCGATGCGCGCCAGCAGCCGCTGCCGCTGGGGGTGGTCGGCGAGCTGTACATCGGCGGTGCGGGCGTAGCCAAGGGCTACTTGAACCAGCCGCAACTGACCGCCGAAAAATTCATCGCCAACCCGTTCGGCGACGGCCTGCTGTACCGCACCGGCGACCTGGCCTGCTGGCAGGCGGACGGCACCTTGCTGTACCAGGGGCGCAATGACCTGCAGGTGAAGATTCGCGGTTTCCGCATCGAGCCCGGCGAAATCGAAGCGGCCCTGGCCGCTTTCCCGGGGGTGAACGACAGCGTGGTGCTGGTGCGTGAAGACGAGCCCGGCGACAAGCGCCTGGTGGCGTACTACACCGCCCAGGCGGCGCTGGACATCGAAGCGCTGCGCAGCCACCTGCAAGGCCGCTTGCCCGACTACATGGTACCGTCGGCCTATGTGTGGCTGGAGCTATTGCCACTCACCGCCAACGGCAAGCTCGACCGCAAGGGCCTGCCGGTACCGGACCAGAACGCGCTGCTCAGCCGTGGCTATGAAGCGCCGGAAGGCGAGGTAGAAACCCTGCTGGCGCAGATCTGGCAGGACGTGCTCAAGCTTGAGCGGGTAGGGCGTCACGATCACTTCTTCGAGCTGGGCGGGCATTCGTTGCTGGCGGTCAGCCTGATCGAACGCATGCGCCAGGTCGGCCTGAGCGCCGATGTGCGCGTGCTGTTCAGCCAGCCGAGCCTGGCCACGCTGGCAGCGGCGGTGGGCAGCGGGCGCGAAGTGCGGGTGCCGGCCAATGGCATTCCCGGGGGCTGCACCCGGATTACGCCGGACATGCTGACCCTGGTGCAGCTCGACCAGGCAGCCATCGACCGAGTCGTCGCCAGCGTGCCGGGCGGCGCGGCAAACGTGCAGGACATCTACCCGCTGGCGCCCTTGCAGGAAGGCATCCTGTATCACCACATCAGCGCCGAACACGGCGACCCGTACTTGCTGCAATCGCGCATGGCCTTCGACAGCCTGGAGCGCTTGCACGGGTTCATGGGCGCGTTGCAACAGGTGGTTGCGCGGCACGACATCCTGCGCACCGGCGTGGTCTGGGAAGGTCTGGACAGCCCGGTGCAAGTGGTGTGGCGCGACGCCCAGTTGGTGGTGCAAGAAGTGGCGCTGGACCCGGCCGACGGCGGCATTATCGAACAACTGCATGCGCGTTTCGATGCGCGTCATTACCGCCTTGATATCACCCAGGCGCCGTTGTTGCGCATGGTCTACGCCAAGGACCCGGCCAACGGGCGGGTGGCAGCGATCCTGCTGTTCCATCACCTGGCCCTGGACCACACCGCCATGGAAGTGGTCGGCCAGGAAATGCGCGCCTTCCTGTTCAACCAAGCGCAAGACTTGCCGGCGGCCGCGCCGTTTCGCAACTACGTGGCCCAGGCGCGCCTCGGCGTGAGCGTGGCCGAGCACGAGCAATTCTTCCGCGACATGCTGGCCGACATCGACGAGCCGACCTTGCCCTTTGGTGTGCAGGATGTGCAGGGCGACGGGCGTGAAATCGAAGAAGCCGAGCTGGCGCTGGACGCCACGCTGGCCCAGCGGGTGCGGGAGCAGGCCCGGCTGGCAGGCGTCAGCGCGGCCAGCCTGATGCACCTGGCCTGGGCTCAGGTAATGGGGCTGGTGTCCGGGCGTGATGAGGTGGTGTTCGGCACCGTGTTGATGGGCCGCATGCAGGCCGGCGAGGGCGCGGATCGGGCCCTGGGGATGTTCATCAACACCTTGCCATTGCGGGTCGATGTGGCGGCTGGCGCGGCCGTGGCGGTCAAGGCCACCCATGCACGCCTGACGGCCCTGCTCGGGCATGAGCACGCCTCCCTGGCACTCGCCCAGCGTTGCAGTGGCGTGGCGGCCGCGTTGCCGTTGTTCAGCACCTTGCTCAATTACCGTCACAGCAACCCGGGCGAAATGGCCCGCGATGGCCAGGGCATCTGGGAAGGCGTGCAGTTGCTCGGCGGTGAAGAGCGCAGCAACTACCCGCTGACATTGAGTGTGGACGATCTGGGCAGCGGGTTTGGCCTGACGGTGCTGGCCTTGCCGCAGATCGGTGCCAGGCGCCTGTGCGACTACATGCACAACGCGGTGGCGCAACTGGTGACCGCACTGGAAACCGCACCGGGCACTGCGCTCAATCAACTGGCCGTGCTGCCGGTGGCCGAGCGCGATACCCTGCTGCGCGACTTCAACACCACCGCCGCAGACTACCCGACGGGCCAGACCCTGCACGGCGCGTTTGAGGTGCAGGCCGAGCGCCAACCCCACGCCGTTGCCGTGGTGCAAGACGGCGAAGCGCTGACCTATGCGCAACTCAACCGACGCGCCAACCAGCTGGCCCATCACCTGCTGGCGCTCGGTGTGCAACCGGACGACCGCGTGGCGATCTGCTGCCGTCGCGGCCCGCAGATGCTGGTGGGCTTGCTGGCCATTCTCAAGGCCGGCGCCGGCTATGTGCCAATTGACCCGGCATACCCCGCCGAGCGCATCCGCTACCTGCTGCAAGACAGCGCCCCGGTAACGGTGCTGGCCGAAGTCAGCACCCGAGCATTGTTGGGATCGGTAGCCAGCGTGGACTTGCAGGATTCGAGCTGGCAGCAGCAACCCACCCACAACCCGCACGTGCCTGCGCTGACCCCGGCGCACCTGGCCTACGTGATCTACACCTCCGGCTCCACCGGCCAGCCCAAAGGCGTGATGGTGGAACACCGCACCGTGGAAAACCTGGTGCACTGGCACTGCGAAGCCTTCGGCCTGGACCGTGCGAGCCACACCAGCAGCGTGGCTGGTTTCGGCTTTGATGCGATGGCCTGGGAAGTCTGGCCGGCGCTGTGCGTGGGCGCCACCCTGCACCTGCCGCCCGCCAGCGTCGGTAACGAGAACATCGACGAATTGCTGGCCTGGTGGCTGGCGCAACCGTTGGACGTGAGCTTCCTGCCGACGCCGGTGGCCGAGTACGCCTTCAGCCAAAACCTGCAGCACCCGACCTTGCGCATCCTGCTGATCGGCGGCGATCGCCTGCGCCAGTTCAACCAGGAACGGCGCTTTGCCGTGATCAACAACTACGGGCCCACCGAAGCCACGGTGGTCGCCACCTCCGGGCGTGTGCGGGCCGGCCAGGGCTTGCACATCGGCCGGCCGGTCGCCAATGCCTATGCCTACGTGCTGGATGCGCAACAGCGCCCGGTGCCGGTGGGCGTGGCCGGTGAGTTGTACGTGGGCGGCAGCGGCGTGGCGCGGGGTTACCTGAACCGCGCAGACCTGACGGCCGAACGCTTCCTGCAAGACCCGTTCAACCCGGGGCGCATGTACCGCACCGGCGACCTGGTGCGCTGGTTGCCCGACGGCAATCTTGAGTACCTGGGGCGTAACGATGACCAGGTCAAGTTGCGCGGTGTGCGGGTTGAGCTGGGCGAAATCGAAAGCCGCCTGGCCGCCCTGGACGGTGTCGGCGAAGCGGTGGTGCTGGTGCGCGACGGCCGCTTGGTGGCGTGGTTCACCGAGCAACGGCCGCTGGCGATTGAAGGCTTGCGCGAGCAACTGCAAGCCGTGTTGCCCGACGCCTTGGTGCCGGTGGCGTATGTGAAACTCGACGCGCTGCCCCTGACCGCTAACGGTAAGCTGGACCGCAAGGCCCTGCCCGAACCCGATCAAGCCGCTTTGCTCAGCCGCGACTACGAGGCGCCCCAGGGCGAGGTTGAAACCACCCTGGCGCGGATCTGGGCCGAGGTGTTGCAGGTGGAGCAGGTCGGTCGGCACGACCATTTCTTCGAACTCGGCGGGCATTCCTTGCTTGCGGTCAGCCTGATCGAACGCATGCGTCAGGTGGGCCTCAGTGCCGATGTGCGCGTGCTGTTCAGCCAGCCGACCCTGGCCGCACTGGCCGCCGCTGTGGGCAGTGGCCGTGAAGTACAGGTGCCGGCCAACCGAATTCCTGCGGGCTGCCAGCGCATCACGCCGGACCTGTTGCCGCTGGTGACACTGGACCAGTCGACCCTCGACGACGTGGTCGCCCGTGTCCCGGGTGGCGCAGCGAATGTGCAAGACATCTACCCGCTGGCGCCGTTGCAGGAAGGCATTCTCTACCACTACATCACCGCCGAAAGCGGCGACCCCTACCTGCTGCAATCGCACCTGGCCTTTGACAGCCTCGAGCGCCTGAACGCCTTCGCCCAGGCGCTGCAACAGGTGATCGACCGCCACGACATCCTGCGTACCGGCGTGGTCTGGGAAGGCCTGGCGCAACCGCTGCAAGTGGTGTGGCGCAGTGCGCAACTGAGCGTGGAGGAGCTGCACCTGCAAGGCGATGTGCTGGCGGGCCTGCATGAGCGGTTCGATGCACGGCGCTACCGGCTGGACATCAGCCAGGCGCCGCTGATCCGCCTGATGTACGCCAAAGACCCGGCCAATGCGCGGGTGGTGGTGGTGCTGCTGTATCACCATATCGCGCTGGACCACACCGCGTTCGACGTGGTGCTGCGCGAAATGCAGGGCCACTTGCTCGGCCAGCCGGCCCCGACGACAGCGCCGATGCCGTACCGCAACTACGTGGCCCAGGCGCGCCTGGGGATCAGCGAGCAGGAGCACGAGGCGTTCTTCCGCGGCATGCTCGGCGATATCGATGAACCGACCCTACCGTTTGGCTTGCAGGATGTGCGCGGCGACGGCAACGCGATCACCGAACACACCCTGCACCTGGACAGCGACCTCAACCGCCGCCTGCGTGCCCAGGCCCGTCTGTTGGGCGTGAGCACCGCCAGCCTGTTCCACCTGGCCTGGGGCCAAGTGCTGGCGGCCACATCCGGCCGTCACAGCGTGGTGTTCGGCACCGTACTGGTGGGCCGTCTGCAAGGGGGCGAGGGCGCCGACCGTGCCCTAGGGGTGTTCATCAACACCTTGCCGCTGCGCCTGGATATCGACGCGCAAGGCGCTCGCGCTGCCGTGCGAGACACCCATGCACGGCTGAGTGCGCTGCTCGGGCATGAACATGCGTCCCTGGCCCTGGCCCAGCGCTGCAGCGGGGTGGCTGCACCCGCGCCACTGTTCAGTTCGATGCTCAACTATCGCCATCGCGGCGCGGCGACCCGCTCGGTGGACGCGCAACAGGCGTGGCAAGGCATGCAGACGCTGGTCAATGACGGGCGCACCAACTACCCGTTGACCCTGAACGTGGATGACCTGGGCGACGGCTTTGACGTGACGGCCTTGGCGCAACTCGACCCGCAGCGGGTCTGCGGTTACCTGCACGTGGCCCTGTGCGGCCTGGTCGAGGCCCTGGAGCAGGCGCCGCAGCACGCGCTCAATCGCCTGCCGGTGCTGGGCGAAGAAGAACGGCACAGGCTGCTGGTGACCTTCAACGCCACCGACGTGAGTTACGACCTCGACCAGACCCTGCATGGCCTGTTTGAAGCCCAGGTACAACGCACGCCGGATGCCATCGCCGTCAAGGCCGAAGAACAGCACCTCACGTATCAACAACTGAACGAGCACGCCAACCGCCTGGCCCATCACCTGCGTGAGCAGGGCGTGCAGCCGGATTCGCGGGTGGGCATCTGCCTCGAGCGCGGCCTGGATATGGTCATCGGCCTGTTCGCCATCCTCAAGGCCGGCGGCGGCTACGTGCCGCTGGACCCGGCGTACCCCCTCGACCGCATCGCCTACATGCTGCAAGACAGTGCGCCGGTAGTGGTGCTGGCCCAGGGCGCAACCCGGGGCCTGTTGGGCGAGGTGCCGGTGATCGACCTCGACCAACCAACCTGGCAGCACCAGCCCTTGAGCAACCCTGAGGTGCCGGGTCTGACGGCGCAGCACCAGGCTTACGTGATCTACACCTCCGGTTCCACCGGCCAGCCCAAGGGCGTGATCAACGAACACGCCGGGGTGGTCAACCGCTTGCTGTGGATGCAGGACGCCTATGGCCTCAAGGACCATGATGCGGTGCTGCAGAAAACCCCGTTCAGTTTCGACGTGTCGGTGTGGGAGTTCTTCTGGCCGCTGATGACCGGCGCACGCCTGGTGATGGCGCGTCCGGGCGGGCATAAGGAACCGGCCTACCTGTGCGAAGTGATCGCGGCGCAGCACATCACTACCTTGCACTTCGTACCGTCGATGCTCGATGTGTTCCTGGCCCACGGCGACGTCAGCCAGGCGGCCGGGCTGGTGCGCGTGATGTGCAGCGGCGAAGCCCTGCCGGGCAGCCTGGTGCGGCGCTTCAAGCAGCAATTGCCGCAGATCGGCCTGTACAACCTGTACGGCCCCACCGAAGCGGCGGTGGATGTGACCGCGTGGAATTGCGCGCGGCCGCAAGTGCCGGACAACACGCCGATCGGCAAGCCCATCGCCAACACCCGCATGTACCTGCTGGATGCGCAATTGCAACCGGTGCCCCTGGGCGTGGTCGGCGAGTTGTTCATTGGCGGCGTGCAAGTGGCGCGCGGTTATCTCAATCGCCCGGACCTCACCGCCGAGCGCTTTCTCAAGGACCCGTTCACCAACGGCCGGATGTACCGCACCGGTGACGTCGGCCGGTACCTGCCCGACGGCAACATTGAATACCTGGGGCGCAATGACGACCAAGTGAAGATCCGTGGCCTGCGCATCGAACTGGGGGAAATCCAGGCGCGCCTGCTCGACCATCCCCAGGTCAGCGAAGCCGCCGTGGTGGCCCGCGAAGACCGCCTGGTGGCCTATTACACCGGCGTGCCCACCGACATCGACAGCCTGCGCGCCCACCTGCTGCTGCACCTGCCGGACTTTATGGTGCCTGCGCTGTTCGTGCACCTGGAGGCGCTGCCCCTGAGCCCCAACGGCAAGCTCGACCGCAAGGCCCTGCCGGCCCCGGGCATGGCAGCGCTGAGCGTGCGCGAGTACGCCGCACCGCAAGGCGAAACCGAAACCCTGTTGGCGCGGCTGTGGGCCGAACTGCTGGGCGTGGAGCGGGTGGGGCGGCATGACAATTTCTTCGAACTGGGCGGGCATTCGCTGCTCGCCGTGAGCTTGATCGGGCGCTTGCGCCAGGAAGGCATGGAAGCCGATGTGCGGGCGTTGTTCGAACAGCCGACCCTGGCTGGCTACGCCGCCATAACCGAACGAATGGAGATCGTCCTGTGAGCATTCTCGAACTGCTGGCGACGCTGAAGAGCAAAGACATCCAACTGGCGCTCAAGGGCGAACAGTTGGCGGTGCAAGGTAACAAACAGGCGCTGAGTGACCCGGCCATCATGGCCGCGTTGCGCGAGCACAAGCCGGGGTTGATCGAGTTGATCAAGGCTGGCGACTACACGGCGACTAAGGCTGGTGAAGTCGAGGTGCCGGCCAATGGTATTGCGGCCGGCACCGAGCACATCACCCCGGCCATGCTGACGTTGTCGACGTTGAGCCAGGAGGAGATCGAGCGGATTGTCGCGACGGTCGACGGCGGCGTGGCGAACATCCAGGACATCTACCCGTTGGCGCCGTTGCAGGAAGGCATTCTGTTTCACCACGTGAGTGCTGAACAGGGCGACCCGTATGTGATGCAGTCGCAGTTCTCGTTCGACAGCCTGGCGCGTTTCGAGGCGTTCGCCCAGGCCTTGCAGGCGGTGATGGATCGCCACGATATCCTGCGCACCGGGGTGGTGTGGGAAGGGCTGCAAGAACCGTCGCAAGTGGTGTGGCGCCGGGCGCAGTTGCCGATCCAGGCCCTGGTGCTGGACCCGGCCGACGGCGACATCGCCGCGCAACTGCATGCATTGTTTGATGCCCGCCACTACCGGCTGGACGTGACCCAGGCGCCGTTGCTGCGCCTGGTGCGTGCCGACGACCCGGCCAATCAGCGCATCGTCGCAACCTTGCTGTTCCACCACATGGCGCTGGACCACAGCGCGCTGGAAGTGGTGTGCCATGAGCTGCAGGCGTGCCTGTTGGGGCAGGGCGCGGCGCTGGGCCAGGCGGTGCCGTTTCGCAACTATGTGGCACAGGCGCGGCTGGGGATCAGCGAGCAGGAGCACGAGAGCTTCTTCCGCCAGATGCTCGGCGACATCAGCGAGCCGACCTTGCCGTTTGGCTTGCAGGATGTGCAGGGCGATGCCCGTGGCATTACCGAGGTCAACCTGCCGCTGCCTGCGCCGTTGGCCCAGCGTTTGCGTGCCCAGGCCCGGCAATTGGGCGTGAGCGCGGCGAGCCTGTTTCATATGGGCTGGGCGCAGGTTCTGGGGGCACTGGCCGGCAAGCAGCAGGTGGTGTTCGGCACCGTGTTGATGGGGCGCATGCAAGGCAGCCATGACACCGAGCGGGCCCTGGGGATTTTCATCAACACCTTGCCGTTTCGCGTGGACGTGGACGCCACCGACGTGCGTGCCGGGGTCAAGGCCACCCACGCGCGGCTGACCACCTTGCTGCGCCATGAACACGCGGCCCTGGCGCTGGCCCAGCGCTGCAGTGGGGTGGTGGCGCCGACGCCGCTGTTCAGTGCCTTGCTCAACTACCGCCACAGTGCGCCGGCCGCCAGCGCCAACGCCGCATCGGCCTGGCAGGGCATTGCCGCCCTGAGTGCCGAAGAACGCACCAACTACCCGCTGACCTTGAGCGTGGATGACCTGGGCGAAGGGTTTGGCTTGAGCCTGCTCGCCAGCACGGCCGTGGACCCGCAGCGCGTGTGTGCCTACCTGCACACCGCGCTGGAGAACCTGGTGGCGGCACTGGAACAGGCCCCCCACACCGCCCTGAACCAGGTGGCTGTAGTGCCCGCCGCCGAACAGCAATTGCTGCTCGAACAGTTCAACGCGACCCACGCCGACTTCCCCCAGGGCACCACCTTGCACGGGCGCATCGAAGCCCAGGCGGCCCGGACGCCCGAGGCCATTGCGGCCGTGCATCAAGGCCGCCAACTGACCTACGCCGAGCTGAATCAGCAGGCCAACCTGCTGGCCCACCACCTGCTGGCACTGGGTGTGAAGCCCGATGACCGCGTGGCTATCGTCGCCCGCCGTGGGCTGGACACGCTGGCCGGGTTGCTGGCAATCCTCAAGGCCGGTGGCTGCTACGTGCCGGTGGACCCGTCCCACCCGGCCGAACGCTTGAACTACCTGCTGACCGACAGTGCCCCGGTGGCGGTGTTGACCCAGCAGGCCCTGCTTGATCGCCTGCCGGCCCTGGAAGTGCCGGTGATCAACCTCGACCGCTACACCTGGCAGCACCATTCGGCGAGCAACCCCAAGGTGGCCGTCACGCCCTCACACCTGGCGTATGTGATCTACACCTCCGGCTCCACCGGCTTGCCCAAGGGCGTGATGGTGGAGCACCACACCGTGGCCAACCTGGTGGACTGGCATTGCACGGCGTTTGACCTGTGCACCGGGCGCCACACCGCCAGCGTCGCCGGTTTCGGCTTTGATGCGATGGCCTGGGAAGTGTGGCCAGCGCTGTGTGTCGGCGCGACTTTGCACTTGCCGCCGGCCAATGACGGCGCCGAAGACATCGACGCGCTGCTGGCCTGGTGGTGCGCGCAGCCTTTGGACGTGTGCTTCCTGCCGACGCCGGTGGCCGAGTACGCGTTCAGCCAGCAGATCGAACACCCCACGTTGCGCACCCTGTTGATCGGCGGCGACCGCTTGCGCCAGTTCGGCCGGGCGCAGCATTTCGAGCTGATCAACAACTACGGCCCCACCGAGGCCACGGTGGTCGCCACGTCCGGCAAGGTGGAGGCGGGCGGGGTGCTGCATATCGGCAAACCTATCGCCAATGCCACGGTGTACCTGTTGGATGAACAGCAGCGCCCGGTACCCTTGGGCGTGGCGGGGGAGCTGTACGTGGGCGGCAAGGGCGTGGCGCGGGGTTACCTGAACCGCCCGGAACTCACCGCCGAACGCTTCCTCGACGACCCCTTCAACGGCGGGCGCATGTACCGCACCGGCGACCTGGCGCGCTGGTTGCCGGAGGGCAACCTTGAATACCTGGGGCGCAACGATGACCAGGTGAAGATCCGTGGCGTGCGCATCGAACTAGGGGAAATCGAAACCCAGCTCAACCAATTGGCCGGCATTCTTGAAGCGGTGGTGCTGGTGCGTGAAGAACGTCTGGTGGCTTACTTCACCGAGAACCCCCAGATCGATCCGTTGGCGGTCGGCGATATTCGCGCCCACCTGGTGGCGCACCTGCCGGACTACATGGTGCCGGTGGCCTACATGAAGCTGGACGCGCTGCCCCTTACCGCCAATGGCAAGCTCGACCGCAAGGCCTTGCCGGCGCCGGACCAGGCCGCCGTGTTCACCCGTGAATACGCCGCACCCGAGGGCGAGATCGAAGGCGTACTGGCGAGTATCTGGAGCGACGTGCTGCAGGTTGAGCGCGTTGGGCGCCACGATCATTTCTTCGAACTGGGCGGGCATTCGCTGCTGGCCATGCGCATGGTCTCCCAGGTGCGCCAGCGCCTGGGGGTGGAGCTGCAACTGGGCGACCTGTTTGCCAACGCCGAACTGTGCGCGGTCGCCGAGGTGCTGGCCCAGGCCGGGCGCAGCACCTTGCCGGATATCTTGCCGGCCAACCGCGATGAAGACGTACCGCTGTCGTTCGCCCAGCAACGCCTGTGGTTCCTGGCATTGATGGAAGGCGCCAACACTGCCTACAACATTCCCATCGGCCTGCGCCTGCGTGGGCAACTGCATGTACAGGCCCTGCAACGGGCGCTGGCGCGCATTGTGGCGCGCCACGAAACCCTGCGCAGCCGCTTCGCCCAGCACGGCGACACCGCCCAGGTGCTGATCGTGCCGGCCGAAGACGTGCTGCCCCTGCAAGTGCAGGACCTGCGCCGCCACCCGCAGCCGCAACAGGCGCTGGACGCGTTGATCCATGGCGAAGCCTCGGCGCCCTTCGATCTGGAGCGTGGCCCGCTGCTGCGTGGGCGCCTGGTGGTGATGGCCGACGATCACCATGTGCTGTTGCTGACCCTGCACCACATCGTCTCCGATGGCTGGTCCATGGGCGTGCTCACCCGCGAGTTGATGGCGCTGTACCAGGCGTTCAGCCACGGCTTGCCGGACCCGCTGCCGGCCTTGCCGATCCAGTACGGTGACTTCGCCGTGTGGCAACGCCTGTGGCTCAGTGGCGAGGTGCTGCACCGCCAAAGCACTTATTGGCAGCAGGCCCTGGCCGGTGCGCCGGCCTTACTCACGTTGCCCACCGACCGCCCGCGCCCGGCGCAGCAGGACTACGCCGGCAGCAGCGTCGACGTGCGCCTGGACGAACGCCTCACGGCCGGGCTCAAGGCCTTGAGCCAACGCCACGGCACCACCTTGTACATGACCTTGATGAGCGCCTGGGCGGCCTTGCTCGCGCGGTTGTCCGGCCAGCAGGACCTGGTGATCGGCTCGCCGGTGGCCAACCGCACCCGCAGCGAGGTGGAAGGGCTGATCGGCCTGTTCGTCAACACCCTGGCGGTGCGTATCGACACTTCGGGTGAGCTGAGCGTCGAGGCACTGCTCGCGCGGGTCAAGGCCCAGACCCTGCAAGCCCAGGCCCATCAGGACCTGCCCTTCGAGCAGGTGGTGGAAATCACACGGCCGGTACGCAGCCTGGCCCACAGCCCGTTGTTCCAGACCCTGCTGACCTGGCAGGACAGCAGCGCGCCCACACTGGCCCTGGGCGACCTGGCGCTGGAAGGCATTGTCGAGAACAGCCACTTTGCCAAGTTCGACCTGTCGCTGAACCTGGGCGAAGTGCAGGGCAGCATTCTCGGCGCGCTGGAGTATGCGGTGGCGTTGTTCGATGAAACCACGGTGCAGCGTTACGTCGGCTACTTCACTCGTGTATTGCAGGCCATGGTCGAGAACGATCAGGCGGTGCTGGAACACCTGCCCCTGGTGGGCGAGCGGGAACGTCAGCAGGTGTTGTTCGAGTTCAACGCCACCGACGTCCCTTACAACCTCGACCAGACCTTGCACGGCCTGTTCGAAGCGCAAGTGGCGCGCACGCCGCAGGCGGTAGCGCTCAAGGCTGGCGAGCAAACGTTGACCTATGCCGAACTGAACGCGCAGGCCAACCAACTGGCTCACCACCTGCTGGCGCAGGGCGTGCACGCCGGTTCGCGGGTGGCGATCTGCGTGGAGCGTGGCCTGGAGATGGTCATCGGCCTGTACGCGATCCTCAAGGCCGGCGCCGCCTATGTGCCGCTGGACCCGGCCTATCCGCCGGAGCGTATCGCCTACATGCTGCACGACAGCGCGCCCCAGGTGGTGTTGGCTCAAGGCAGCACGCGGGGCTTGCTGGGCGATGTGCCGGTGATCGACCTGGAGCAGCCGACCTGGCAGCACCTGCCCCTTGATAATCCGCACACCGAGGCCGTGAGTGCCTATGTGATCTACACCTCCGGCTCCACCGGGCAGCCCAAGGGGGTGATCAACGATCACGCCGGGGTGGTCAACCGTCTGCTGTGGATGCAGGACGAGTACCGGCTGACGGCCGACGACACGGTCTTGCAGAAAACCCCGTTCAGCTTTGACGTGTCGGTGTGGGAGTTCTTCTGGCCGTTGATGACCGGCGCGCGTTTGGTGATGGCTGCGCCGGGTGGGCACAAGGACCCGCAGTACCTGTGCCGGGTGATCGCGGCGGAGCAGGTCACCACCCTGCATTTCGTGCCGTCGATGCTCGACGTGTTCCTCGCCCATGGCGAGCTGAGCCAGGCCGCCGGGCTGGTGCGGGTGATCTGCAGTGGCGAAGCCTTGCCGGGCAGCCTGGTGCGACACTTCAAGAAGCAACTGCCCGGCAGCCAACTGCATAACCTGTACGGCCCGACGGAAGCGGCGGTGGATGTCACCGCCTGGAACTGCGCGGGGCCGGTGACGCCGGACAACACCCCCATCGGCAAGCCGATTGCCAACACGCGCATGTACCTGCTGGACGCCCAGTTGCAGCCGGTGCCCTTGGGCGTGGTGGGCGAGCTGTTCATTGGCGGCGTGCAAGTAGCGCGAGGTTATCTCAATCGCCCGGACCTAACGGCTGAACGCTTCCTCAAGGACCCGTTCACCGAGGGCCGCCTGTACCGCACCGGTGACGTGGGCCGCTACCTGCCAGACGGCACCATCGAATACCTGGGGCGCAATGACGACCAGGTGAAGATCCGTGGCCTGCGCATCGAACTGGGGGAAATCCAGGCACGGCTCACCGAATACCCGGCGATCAACGAAGCCGCAGTCATCGCCCGCGAACAGCGCCTGGTGGCGTACTACACCGGTGAACACAGCGATATCGATGCCTTGCGTGCCCACCTGTTGCAGCACCTGCCGGAATTCATGGTGCCTACGACCTTTGTTCACCTCGACGCATTGCCGTTGAGCCCCAACGGCAAGCTCGACCGCAAGGCACTGCCCGCGCCGGGCCTGGAATCGCTGGCCGTGCGCGAGTACGAGGCACCCCAGGGCGACACGGAAGTGGCCCTGGCGAGTGTGTGGGCCGAGTTGCTCAACGTGGAGCGCGTGGGCCGTCACGACAATTTCTTCGAGCTGGGCGGGCATTCGCTGCTGGCGGTCAGCCTGATGGGACGCCTGCGCAGCCTGGGCTTGTCGGCAGACGTGAAAGTACTGTTTGCACAGCCGACGTTGGCCGGTTTGGCGGCGGCATTGGGCGGCAGCCGTGAAGTGGCAGTGCCCGCTAATCGAATTGGCGCCGGTTGCACGCATGTCACCCCGGACCTGTTGCCGCTGATCACCCTGGAGCAAGCGGCCATCGACCGCATCGTTGCGTGCATCCCCGGTGGCGCGGCGAATGTGCAGGATATCTACCCGCTGGCACCGTTGCAGGCAGGCATGCTCTATCACCATCGAGCGGTGCCCGAAGGCGATGCCTACCTGTTGCAGGCGCAATTTGCCTTCGACCATCACGAACGCCTGGAAGCGTTCGCCATGGCCTTGCAGGCCGTGATCGAACGGCACGACATCCTGCGTTCGTCGTTCCACTGGGACGGCTTGGAAGAACCGGTGCAAGTGGTGTGGCGCGACGCGACGCTGCGTGTTGAAACCGGGGCGTTGCCCCTGCGCCTGGACGTGGGCCAGGCGCCGTTGATGCGCCTGGTGTATGCCCAGGAACCCGGGCGGGTGGTCGCCACCTTGCTGTTCCATCACCTGGTGATGGACCACATCGCCCTGGAAATCCTGCAACACGACATGCAGGGGTTCCTGTTGGGCGATCAGGACGGGCTGGGCGAAGCGGTGCCGTATCGCAACTATGTGGCCCAGACCCGCCTGGGTGGCGGTGACCATGAAGGGTTCTTCCGCGAGATGCTGGGCGACATCGACGAGCCGACCGAAGTCGAACCGCTGGGCGATGACGCGCCTGCGCAGCTGGCGCTGGACCCGCAGTTGAGCCAGCGCTTGCGCAGCCAGGCCCGTGAGGCCGGCGTAAGCAGCGCGAGCCTGATGCACCTGGCGTGGGCCCATGTGCTGGGCAAAGTGTCCGGGCGTGAGCGGGTGGTGTTTGGCACGGTGATGCTCGGTCGCCTGCAAGGGGGCGAGGGCGCCGAACGGGCCATGGGGGTGTTCATCAACACCTTGCCGTTGCGCGTCGACCTGGGCGAGCGCCCGGTGCGTGACGCACTGCGGGCCACCCATGCGCGGCTGACGCAACTGCTCAGCCATGAACACGCGCCGCTGGCACTGGCCCAGCGTTGCAGTGGCGTGCCGGTGGGCACGCCGCTGTTCAGCGTGCTGTTCAATTACCGGCATAGCGCGCCGCAGGCCGGAGGTGTGGCCGAGGCGTGGCAGGGCATTCAAGTGCTCAA
Source organism: Pseudomonas sp. GW821-FHT05H12 (assembly GCF_059419385.1). Taxonomy (NCBI): domain Bacteria; kingdom Pseudomonadati; phylum Pseudomonadota; class Gammaproteobacteria; order Pseudomonadales; family Pseudomonadaceae; genus Pseudomonas; species Pseudomonas sp. GW821-FHT05H12. The sequence goes on from NZ_JBWKRS010000022.1 coordinate 109,317, forward strand.
GGCCGAGGAACACACCAACTATGGCCTGTCGTTGAGCGTGGATGACCTCGGTGCAGGGTTCAGCCTCAAGGCCACGGGGCCGGGCGCGCGGCGTTTGTGCGAGTACCTGCAGGTGGCGCTGGAGCAGGTGGTGCAGGCCCTGGAGCAACGCAGCGAGATTGCTATCGGCCGCTTGCCCGTGCTGCCGGCGACCGAAGTTTTGCAACTGCAAGGTTTCAACGCCACGGCGCGGACCTTTCCCCGTGAACACACCGTGCAGCGCCTGTTCGAAGCCCAGGCCCAGGCTCGCCCGGGCGCTTTGGCCGTGCGCCATGGCGAGCAGACGCTGAGCTACGGTGAGTTGAACACTCGCGCCAATCATCTGGCTCATCATCTGTTGGGACTGGGCGTGCTGCCGGGCGACAACGTGGCGATCCTGCTGCCGCGTTCTGTCGATCTGCTGGTGAGCCAACTGGCCGTGCTCAAGTGCGCGGCGGCCTATGTGCCGCTGGACATTCATGCGCCGGCCGAACGCCAGGGCTTCATGCTGCAGGACAGCGGCGCGGCGTGGCTGTTGACCCGCAGCGATATGCCCGTCGGCTATCCGACCCGGCGCCTGGACCTGGACACCCTGGCCCTCGACCCGCAGCCCAGCCACAACCCCGACCTGTCGCAGTCCTCGGACAGCGTGGCGTACATCATGTACACCTCCGGCTCCACCGGGACGCCCAAGGGCGTGCTGGTACCGCACCGTGGCATCACGCGGCTGGTGATCAACAACGGCTATGCCGATTTCAACGCCGCCGACCGCGTGGCGTTCGCCTCCAACCCGGCGTTCGATGCCAGCACCATGGACGTGTGGGGACCGTTGCTCAATGGCGGCCAGGTGCAGGTGATCGACCACGCCACCTTGCTCGCCCCGGCGGCGTTCGGCGCGGCCCTGGAAGGCGCGACGGTGCTGTTCGTGACCACGGCGCTGTTCAACCAATATGTGCAGATGATCCCCGACGCCCTGGCCGGGTTGCGCATCCTGCTGTGCGGCGGCGAGCGAGCGGACCCGGCGGCATTCCGCAGCCTGCTGGCGCGAGCCCCGGCGTTGCGCTTGGTGCATTGCTACGGGCCGACGGAAACCACCACTTACGCCACCACTTATGAAGTGCGCGCCATTGCCTTTGATGCGGAAAGCGTGCCGGTGGGCCGGCCGATTTCCAATACCCACATCCATGTGCTGGACGCGCAACTGCAGCCGGTGCCGCTGGGTGTGACGGGTGAAATCTGCATCGGCGGCGACGGCGTCGCCAGGGGCTATTTGAACCGTCCCGAGCTGACGGCCGAGAAGTTCGTCAGTGACCCATTCAACTCGGGTGCCCTGATGTATCGCACCGGTGACCTGGGACGCTGGACGGCGGACGGCTTGCTCGAATGCATCGGGCGCAACGACGACCAGGTGAAGATTCGCGGTTTCCGCATCGAGCTGGGTGAGATCGAAGCGCGCCTCGCCACCTTCGCCGGCATCCGGGAGGTGGTGGTGTTGGCCCGTGAAGATAATCCCGGGGACAAACGCCTGGTGGCCTATTTCACCTGGGCGGCAGAGGCGCTGGAGATCGACCGCGTGCGCGCCCACCTGCACGGCCAGTTGCCGGACTACATGCTGCCTTCGGCCTATGTGCCGCTGGCGCAACTGCCGCTGACCGCCAACGGCAAAGTCGACCGTAAAGCCCTGCCTGTCCCGGCTATGGAGGCCCTGTGCAGCCGCGATTTCGAAGCACCGGCCGACGCACTGGAAGAGACCCTGGCGCAACGTTGGGCCGAGGTGTTGAGGGTGGAACACGTGGGTCGGCACGACAGCTTCTTCGAGCTGGGCGGGCATTCGTTGCTGGCGATCCGTCTGGTCAACCTGCTGGAAGAGGCCGGGTTGCCAGTGTCTCTGGCCGAGCTGTTCCAGCACGCAAGCGTGGCCGGCGTGGCGAACCTGCTGCGCCAGCGCACGGGTGAGCCGGAGCGTGACCCCGCGGTGATCACCGTGCGCAGCAGCGGCGCGCAACCGCCGTTGTTCCTGGTGCATGAGTTCAGCGGCATGGACGTGTATTTCCCCGCATTGGGCCAGCACCTGCCGGGGGATTACCCCATCTATGGCCTGCCGGGCGTGCCGTTGGGCGAAGCGCACCTGTACACCCTGGAAGGCCTGGCGGCGCGGATGGTCGGGCTGATCCGCAGCCTGCAACCCCACGGGCCGTATCGCGTGGCGGGCTGGTCGTTTGGTGGCGTGTTGGCCTATGAGGTCGCCATGCAACTGCTCGGGCTGGATGAGCCGGTGGCGTTCCTCGGCTTGATCGACAGCTACGTGCCGCGCATGACCGACCAGGGCAAGGCGCGCTGGAGCGGCCCCGAGGCCCTCAAGCGGCATTTGCTGTTGCAGTGCACGGCGTATTGGAAAGCACAGGGAGGTGCGAATGAACTGGAAAGCCTTGGGCAACTGGAGGCGAGCCTTGGACAGCTGGACTTTGCGGGCTTGCTGCAACGCTGTCGCGATCAAGGTTTGCTATACGCGCAAATGGCAGCGGCGTCGGACGCCGACCTCTTGAGCTTCATCGAGCGCGAAGTGGGGCACGGGCACGCGCTGGCGCACTACAGCCTGTTCCCATTGCCGATTCCGGTGCACCTGTTCAGCGCCGAGCAACGGCCTACCGAGCTGTCCCGTCGCAGCCAGTCCCTGGGCTGGAGCGAGGCGTTGGCACCGGGGCAACTGCGCCAGGTGGACGTGCCGGGCGATCACCAGAGCATGATGCAGGCGCCGCATATCCAGGCCCTGGGCCGTGCGATGACTGACGCCTTGGCGGGTGCTGTGCCGATGGCGCATGCGGTGCATCAACCGTTGTTGCGTATCCAGGGTGGCCGTGCTGGGAACGCCCCGGTGTTCTGCGTGCCGGGGGCGGGGGACAGCGTCACCGGGTTCGTCGGGCTCGGCGAGGCATTGGGGCGTGACTGGCCGTTGTACGGCCTGCAGCCACGCGGCCTCGACGGTGAGTCGGTGCCCCACAGCCAGGTGGAAGCGGCGGCGCAGTGTTATCTGACAGCGCTGGCGCACGAGTGCCCGCACGGGCCGGTGCACCTGGTGGGGCATTCATTTGGTGGCTGGGTGGCGCTGGAAATGGCGCTGCGGTTGCAGGCGATGGGGCGCGAGGTGGCGTCGTTGACGGTGATCGACAGTGAGTCGCCCGGTGGCAATGGCGTGGTGGGGCGGCCGTATACGACGACGGCGGCGTTGTTGCGTTTGATCGAGGCGATGCAGGTGTCGGCCGGGAAGTCGTTGGGGATCGATCCGCTGGACTTTGCCGGGCGTGATGAACGCGTGCAACGGCAGCTGTTGCATGGGGGGATGGTGAACGTTGGGTTGTTGCCGGGGCGTGCTTCGGTGGACGCGATGGAGGGGCCGGCGCGGACCTATGCGGCGGCGTTGCGAACGGTGTATCGGCCGGTGCAGCGGTATCGTGGGGTGGTGCGGTTGGTGTTGGCCCAGGACCCGGCCCTGGATGCGGCGGGGAATCAGCGGGAGCAGGGGTTGATGGTTGAGGGCTGGGGGAGACAGGGGAGTGGGGTGCAGGTTTGGTATGGTGCAGGGAATCACTTTACGTTGCTCAAGGCGCCGAATGTGCAGGGGTTGGCGCGGTGGTGGCTGGATGGGGTGGTGGTTGGGGAGGTGGTTTCGTGAGGGGTGTGCGTTGTAGGAGCTGGCTTGCCTGCGATAGCGGTGGTGGGTCGGTGTACATATCCGTTGCTGCGGTAACGGCCACCTATGGTTCCGCTCTTACAGCGGGTCACTTTTGGAAAGGCCCAAAAGTAACCAAAAGGCCTTCGCCCCACCACTCGGC
>NZ_JBWKRS010000023.1:0-47505 GCF_059419385.1 Pseudomonas sp. GW821-FHT05H12
GGCGGAGTGTCAGTCAGCGAAGATGTAAGCTGACCCACCGCCATCGCAGGCAAGCCAGCTCCCACAGGGGATCTTCAAACACCCAAGATCAGTCGTCGAACCCGACCTGCTCGTGGATCTCGTCCACCTTCAACTCCAGGCGGTAGGCCACGGCGATGAACAGCGCCTGGCACAGGCACAAGGTGGCGCTCAACGAGCGGAAGGCAAACGAGGAACCTTCGTTCACCAGCAGCACCGCGTTCGCCCGCTTGGCCAGGGGCGACAGGTTGCTGTCGGTGATGATCAGGGTCTTGGCCTGGTGGTGCTGGGCGATGCGCAGGCAGTGCTGGGTCTCTTTGCCGTAGGGCGTGAAGCTGATGGCGATCACCAGGTCGTTGGCGCGCACGCTGCGCATCTGCTCGCGGTAACTGCCGCCCAGACCCGAGATCAGGTGGATGCGCTTGTTGGTGTGCTGCAGGTTGTAGACCAGGTAATCGGCCACCGCAAAAGACCGGCGCACGCCAACCACGTAGATGTTGTCGGCATTGACCACCAGGTCCACGGCTTTTTCAAAGGCTGCATCGTCCAGTTCCAGGCCCAGGCGTTCGATGCCGGACAGGGTGGCGTTCACGCATTCCCGCGCCAGGTCGCCGCCGCTGGCTTTCTGCGACTTGTTGGCGATCATGCTGCGGATGCGCTGCTGGTAATTCTGTACCGGCGTGGTCTTGTGGGTGTAGGCCTCGCGAAACAGCGCCTGCATTTCGCTGAAGCCACTGAACCCGAAACGCTGGGAGAACCGCACGATGGCAGAAGGGTGCACCTCGCATTCGCGGGCGATGTCGCTGATGCGGTCGACCATGATTCGGTCGCTCTGTTGGCTCATGTAGCTGGCGATGCGCTTGAGCTGGCGCGGCAGGCTTTCGTATTCGTCGGTGATCAGCTGCAACAGGCGCTCGGCATTGATCGGAGGGCTGGCGATGGTTCCTTCCAGGGTGGTCTCGTGATCGGTGCTGGACATGGGCAATCCTTCTGGCTTGTTCGTCTGGTGCGCTGATGGGTGGCGCAAGTCTACAGGGTAGGCGCAAAAAAATACCCCGGCATCACGGCGTGCCTGGCCTGCTGAAACGATGCAGTGTCGGGGCAGAGCCTTCAGGGTGGCGTATTGGAAAAAATATTCCACTAAAAATAATTATGGAATAAATATTGATTGCCGTCGCCGGACGTTCTAGTCTGCTCCCACCAAGAGCGTTTGCCGTCGCCACGGCGGCACAACGCAGGCTGATAAAAATAACAGGAGCCAGCATGGGCCAGACTCGTTTTGCCAGTGGGCGTCAATTGGATCTGATTTGCCTCGGGCGCCTGGGCGTCGACCTCTACGCACAGCAAGTGGGTGCGCGGCTTGAGGACGTGTCCAGCTTCGCCAAGTACCTCGGCGGGTCCTCCGCCAACATTGCCTTCGGCACCGCCCGGCTGGGGCTCAAGTCGGCGATGCTGAGCCGGGTGGGGGACGACCACATGGGGCGTTTCCTGGTGGAATCCCTGGCTCGCGAAGGCTGCGATGTCAGTGGCATCAAGGTCGACCCGGAGCGCCTCACTGCCCTGGTGCTGCTGGGCCTCAAGGACCGCGAAACCTTCCCCCTGGTGTTCTACCGCGAAAACTGCGCCGACATGGCCCTGCGCGCCGAAGACATCAACGAAGCCTTTATCGCCTCCAGCAAAGCCCTGTTGATCACCGGCACGCATTTCTCCACCGAGGGCGTGTACAAGGCCAGCCTCCAGGCGCTGGATTACGCCGCCAAGCACAACGTCAAGCGCGTCCTCGATATCGACTACCGCCCGGTGCTGTGGGGCCTGGCGGGCAAGGCCGACGGCGAGACGCGCTTTGTCGCCGACCAGAATGTCAGCCAGCACGTGCAAACCATCCTGCCGCGCTTTGACCTGATCGTCGGCACCGAAGAGGAATTTTTGATCGCCGGTGGCAGCGAAGACTTGCTCACCGCGCTGCGTACCGTGCGCGAACTGACCCCGGCCACCCTGGTGGTCAAGCTCGGCCCGCAGGGTTGCACGGTGATCCACGGCGCGATCCCGGACCGCCTGGAAGACGGCGCCATCTACCCCGGCGTGCGTGTCGAGGTGCTCAATGTGCTCGGCGCCGGCGATGCCTTTATGTCGGGCTTCCTCAGCGGCTGGCTCAACGATGCCAGTGACGAACGCTGCAGCCAGTTGGCCAACGCCTGTGGCGGCCTGGTGGTGTCGCGTCACGCCTGTGCACCGGCCATGCCGACGCCCGCTGAACTGGACTACCTGTTCAACAGCCCGGTGCCGATCACTCGGCCCGACCAGGACGTGACCCTGCAACGCCTGCACCGGGTAACGGTGCCGCGCAAAGCCTGGAAGCAGCTGTTCGTGTTTGCCTTCGACCATCGCTGGCAACTGGTGGACCTGGCGCAGAAGGGCGGCCAGGACCCGGCGCGTATCAGCGATGCCAAGCAACTGTTTATCCAGGCCATCGAACGCGTCGAGAAAAAACTCGTCGAGCAAGGCGTCGAAGCCGACGTAGGCCTGCTGGCCGACCAACGCTTCGGCCAGGACGCGCTCAACGCCGCCAGTGGTCGTGGCTGGTGGATCGCGCGCCCGGTGGAAGTGCAGAACTCGCGGCCCCTGGCGTTCGAACACGGCCGCTCGGTGGGCAGCAACCTGATCGCCTGGCCGCAAGAACAGATCATCAAGTGCCTGGTGCAATTCCACCCCGACGACGAACCGATGTTGCGCCTGGAGCAGGAAGCCCAGCTGAAGGCGGTGTACGAGGCGTCGGTGGTCAGTGGCCATGAACTGCTGCTGGAAGTCATCCCGCCCAAGGATCACCCGTCCACTTACCCTGACGTGCTCTACCGCAGCCTCAAGCGCCTGTACAACCTGGGCATCTACCCGGCGTGGTGGAAGATCGAGGCGCAGTCGGCCGAAGACTGGAAGAAGCTCGACGAGCTGATCCAGGAACGCGACCCGTACTGCCGGGGCGTGGTGCTGCTGGGCCTGAATGCGTCGGCCGAGTTTCTCGCCGATGGCTTCCAGCAGGCCGCTCAGAGCACCACCTGCCGAGGGTTTGCCGTGGGCCGCACGATCTTCCAGGAACCGAGCCGTGCGTGGCTGGCGGGGGAGATCGATGACGAGACGCTGATCCAGCAGGTGCAGGCCACCTTCGAACAGCTTATTAACGCCTGGCGCCAAGCCAGAGACTGAAAAAGCGCTCAACCTGAAATGCAATCCAATGTGGGAGCTGGCTTGCCTGCGATTGCGGTCTTCCAGTCACAGATTCATTGGCTGACACACTGCCATCGCAGGCAAGCCAGCTCCCACAGAAGCCAGATCTCAGTGATATCTGAAAACAATAAAAGGTGCAGCCATGCCCGCAATCCGAATTGGCATCAACCCGATCTCCTGGAGCAACGACGACCTGCCGGCCCTGGGCGGCGAGACGCCGCTGAGCACTGCCTTGAGCGAAGGCAAGGACATCGGCTACGAAGGTTTTGAACTCAATGGCAAGTTCCCCAAGGACGCCAAGGGCGTGGGCGATGTGTTGCGCCCCTATGACTTGGCCCTTGTCTCCGGCTGGTACTCCAGCCGCCTGGCACGCCGCTCGGTGGCCGAAGAAATAGAAGCCATCGCCGGGCATGTCGAGCTGCTCAAACAAAACGGCGCCACCGTGCTGGTATACGGCGAGGTCGCCGATTCGATCCAGGGCTCGAAAATCCGCCTGATCGAACGCCCGCGTTTTCACAGTGAGCAGGCCTGGCAGGAGTATGCCGACAAGCTCACTGAACTGGCGCGTTTCACCCTGTCCCGGGGCGTGCGCCTGGCCTACCACCACCACATGGGCGCCTACGTCGAATCCCCGGAAGACATCGACCAGTTGATGAGCCGCACCGGCCCGGAAGTCGGCCTGCTGTTCGATTCCGGCCACTGCTACATGGGGGGGGGCGAGCCCATCAACGTGCTGCGCAAACACATTGACCGCGTCTGCCATGTGCATTTCAAGGACGTGCGCAAGCCGGTGGTGCAACTGGCGCGCAACCAGATGTGGAGCTTTCCCGATTGCATCGTCAACGGCACCTTCACCGTGCCTGGCGACGGCGATATCGATTTTTCCGAACTGCTGGATGTGCTGCTGGCCGCCCAATATGAAGGCTGGCTGGTGGTGGAAGCCGAACAGGACCCGGCTGTGGCACCCAGCTACATCTATGCGAAAAAAGGTTATGACACGTTGCGCGCGCTTCTCACTGAGAGGGTTGGACAATGAGCCTGTTGGTCAAAAGCAGCAAACGCGGGCAAACCATGGTCGCCCTGGAAGACGGGCGCTTGGAGTACGTAGGTTTTGCCGCGTATCGCCTGAGCCTGGGCGAAACCCTGCCGGTGACCGCCGGCGATCAAGAGCTCTGCCTGGTGCTGCTCAGCGGTCGCGTGAACATCGAGGGCGAGGGCTTCAACTGGCAGAACCTCGGTGATCGCCAGTCGGTGTTTGAAGACAAATCACCGTTTGCCGCCTACCTGCCGCCCGGCACCGATGCCCAGGTCACCGCCTTGAGCGATGTGCAGATTGCCGTCTGCGCCGCGCCGGGTGCCAGCGGCTACGAACCCCGGCTGATTCGGCCCGAGCAGTGCAAGCGCAGTGTGCGCGGCAAAGGCGCCAACACCCGCTATGTGTGCGACATCCTGCCCGACAGCGAGCCGGCGCATTCGCTGCTGGTGGTGGAAGTGCGCACGCCGTCCGGGCACTCGTCCAGCTACCCGCCGCACAAGCACGACACCGACGACCTGCCGCACCAGAGCTTTCTTGAAGAAACCTATTACCACCAGATCAACCCGCCCCAGGGCTTTGTGTTTCAGCGCGTCTATACCGACGATCGCAGCATCGACCAGGCCATGGCCGTGGAAAACAGCGACCTGGTGGTGGTGCCCAAGGGTTACCACCCCGTCAGCGTGCCGTACGGCTACGAGTCGTACTACCTGAACGTGATGGCCGGCCCCAAGCGCGCCTGGCATTTCCATAACGACCCGCAGCACAGTTGGCTGTTGGACCTTTAACCGGTTTGGACGGAGAACAACAACAATGAAGTCGCCGTTACGTTTTGCCCTTAACCGCATGGTCGCCCCCAACCTGTCCCTGCCGGACTTCATCCAATTGGCGGCGGCGTTGAAATGCGATGCCATCGAAATTCGCAATGACCTCGGGGACAAAAAGATTGAATTCGGCACCCCGGCCAGCCGCGTGCGTGAACTGTGCGCGCTGCAGGGCATCACGGTGCTGTCGATCAACGCGCTGTACCCGTTCGATGTGTGGAACGACGAGCGCCGTGCCCAGGCCCTCCAGCTCGCCACCTACGCCCGTGAGTGCGGGGCCCGGGGCCTGGTGATGTGCCCGCTCAATGAGCGCGGCGACACCCGCACCGAAGCCCAGCGTGCGGCGGGCTTGCGTACGGCCCTGAGCGAGCTGGCGTTGATCCTGCGTGACCATGGGATTCTCGGGTTTATCGAGCCACTGGGCTTTGAAGAATGCGCACTGCGGCGCAAACGCGTGGCGGTGGATGCGATCCAGTCCATTGGTGGCCTGGATGTGTTCCGCCTGGTGCACGACACCTTCCACCATCACCTGGCGAGCGAGCATGAGTTCTTCCCGGAGCTGACCGGGCTGGTGCATATCTCCGGCGTGGACGATGCCGAGGCGCCGCTCAACGCGATCCGCGACGGCCACCGCGTGCTGGTGGGCGAGGGCGACATTCTGGGTAATGCCGCACAAATCGACACCTTGCTCAGCACCGGTTACAGCGGTTACCTGTCGTTCGAACCGTTTGCCGAGAGCGTGCACGGCCTGGCCGACATCCAGCAGGCGTTAGGGGCAAGCATCGCCCACCTGCAGAAATCCCGAACCTGACACCGATCAACCTGTGGGAGCTGGCTTGCCTGCGATAGCGGTCTGTCAGTAGCAAATAAAGTGCCTGCCACGCCGCCATCGCAGGCAAGCCAGCTCCCACATTGGATCTCTGTTGATCAATGGACCGCATTTCCACAGGGTGTAAGACATGACCACAACACGATTGACCATGGCCCAGGCCCTGGTGAAGTTCCTGGATAACCAATACATCGAAGTCGATGGCGTGCAGAGCAAATTCGTCGCCGGGGTGTTCACCATTTTCGGCCACGGCAACGTGCTGGGCCTGGGACAGGCCCTTGAGCAGGACGCCGGCGACCTGGTGGTGCACCAGGGCCGCAACGAGCAAGGCATGGCCCACGCAGCCATCGGTTTTGCCAAGCAGCACCTGCGCCGCAAGATCTATGCGTGTACCGCTTCGGTCGGCCCCGGTGCCGCCAACATGCTGACCGCGGCGGCCACCGCCACGGCCAACCGCATTCCGTTGCTGTTGCTGCCCGGTGACGTCTACGCCAGTCGCCAGCCGGACCCGGTGTTGCAACAGATCGAGCAATTCCACGACTTGAGCATCAGCACCAACGATGCGTTCCGTTCCGTGAGCAAATACTGGGACCGCATCAACCGCCCCGAGCAACTGATGACGGCGGCGATCCACGCCATGCGTGTGCTCACCGACCCGGCGGAAACCGGCGCTGTGACCTTGGCACTGCCCCAGGACGTGCAGGCCGAGGCCTGGGACTATCCGGATTATTTCCTGCAAAAACGCGTGCACCGTATCGAGCGTCGCCCGGCCACGACGGCGATGATCGGCGATGCGCTGGCCGCATTTCGGGGCAAGCGCAAACCGTTGATCATTTGTGGCGGCGGGGTGAAGTACTCCGGCGCGAATGCCGCGCTGCAAGCCTTCGCCGAGCGCTTTGATATTCCCTTCGCAGAAACCCAGGCGGGCAAGAGCGCTGTCGTCTCTAGCCACCCGCTGAACGTCGGCGGCATTGGCGAGACCGGCTGCCTGGCGGCCAACCTGTTGGCGCCTGAGGCGGATCTGATCATTGGTGTGGGTACGCGCTACACCGACTTCACCACCTCGTCCAAGTCGCTGTTCAAGCACCCGGACGTGACATTTCTCAACCTCAATATCAGCCCTTGCGACGCCCTGAAACTGGACGGCGTGCAGGTGCTGGCTGACGCACAGGTCGCCCTCGAAGCCCTCGCCGATGCCCTGGGTGACTACCGTGCCGGCTGGGGCGGGCAGGTCGCCGAGGCCAAGGCGCAGCTGGACGCCGAAGTGGACCGTGTGCACCAGGTGGAATATGCCGGCGACGGCTTTGTGCCCGAGGTGGATGACCACCTGGACCGCGCCGTGCTGCGCGAATTCATCGAGCTGACCGGCTCCTGCCTGACCCAAAGCCGCGTGCTGGGCGTGCTCAACGAAACCCTGGCTGACGACGCCATCATCGTCGCCGCAGCCGGTAGCCTGCCGGGTGACTTGCAGCGCGCCTGGCGCAGCAAGGGCGTGAACACCTACCACGTCGAATACGGCTATTCGTGCATGGGCTACGAGATCAACGCGGCGTTGGGCGTGAAGCTCGCCGAGCCGGCAAAAGAGGTCTACGCCCTGGTCGGCGATGGCTCCTACATGATGCTGCATTCGGAGCTGGCCACCTCGATTCAGGAGCGACGCAAGATCAACGTGGTGCTGCTGGACAACATAGCCTTCGGTTGCATCAACAACCTGCAGATCGGCAATGGCATGGACAGCTTCGGCACCGAATTCCGCTTCCGCAACCCCGAGAGCGGCAAGCTCGACGGCGGCCTGGTGCCGGTGGATTTCGCCATGAGCGCGGCGGCCTACGGCTGCAAGACCTACAAGGTGAGCACCGTGGAGCAACTGGAAGCGGCCCTGGCGGATGCGCGCACGCAAACCGTCTCCACGCTGATCGACATCAAAGTGCTGCCCAAGACCATGGTCCACGGCTACCTGTCGTGGTGGCGGGTGGGCGTGGCGCAGGTGTCCACCAGCGAACGCACGAATGCGGCGGCAAAAAAACTCAACGAACACCTGGCGAAGGCCCGGCAGTACTAATAACAAGAGGAGTTTTGTATGTCTTTGAAGCTTGGAGTCATCGGTACCGGCGCCATCGGCCGGGACCATATTCGTCGTTGCAGCCAGACCCTGCTCAACAGCCAGGTGGTGGCGGTGACCGACATCAACCTGGAACAGGCTGCCAAAGTGGTGGCCGACCTGAATATCAGCGCCGAAGTGTACGCCGACGGCCATGCGCTGATCCGCTCGCCTGAAGTGGAAGCGGTGCTCGTCACCTCCTGGGGCCCGAGCCACGAAGAGTTCGTGCTGGCCGCCATTGCGGCCGGCAAGCCGGTGTTCTGTGAAAAGCCCCTGGCGGTCACCGCCGAAGGCTGCCGCAAGATCGTCGACGCCGAAGTGGCGTTTGGCAAACGCCTGGTGCAAGTCGGCTTTATGCGCCCTTATGACGAAGGCTATCGCGCCCTGAAAGCCGTGATCGACAGCGGCCAGATCGGCGAGCCCTTGATGCTGCACTGCGCGCACCGCAACCCGACGGTGGGCGAGAACTACAAGACCGACATGGCGATCACCGACACCCTGATCCACGAGCTGGATGTGCTGCGCTGGTTGCTCAACGACGACTACGTGTCGGTGCAGGTGGTGTTCCCGCGCAAATCCAGCAAGGCCCTGGCCCACCTGCGTGACCCGCAGATCGTGCTGCTGGAAACCGCCAAGGGCACGCGCATCGACGTGGAAGTGTTCGTGAACTGCCAGTACGGCTACGACATCCAGTGCGAAGTGGTGGGGGAGACCGGCATCGCCAAGCTGCCGGAGCCGTCGCAAGTGCAACTGCGCAGCGGTGCGAAGCTGTCCAACGCGATTCTGATGGACTGGAAGGATCGGTTCATCGGCGCTTATGACGTGGAGTTGCAGGCCTTTATCGACAGCGTACGGGCCGGGCAAGTCGGCGGGCCGTCGGCGTGGGATGGGTTTGCGGCGGCTGTGGCGGCGGATGCGTGCATTGAGGCGCAGGGCAGTGAACAGATCGTGAAGGTGAGCTTGCCGGAGCGTCCGCACTTCTACGGCTGAACCACTGAAGAAGTTCGGTCAAAAATGTGGGAGCTGGCTTGCCTGCGATAGCGGTCTTTCATTTAACAATGGAGTGCCTGATACACCGCCATCGCAGGCAAGCCAGCTCCCACATTTGACCGGGTTTCCAATTCAAGAAGGAATCGACTCATGAGAATTGGATTGGTTGGCTACGGCCACGGCGGGCGCTTCTTTCATGCGCCGCTGATTGCCACGCTGCCAGGCGCCACGTTTGTCGGCGTGGTCACGCGCTCAGCCGAGCGCCGTCAGCAATTGAACACTGATCATCCGGGGGTGAAGGCCTTTGACTCCATTGGCCAGATCGTTGAAGCCGGCGTCGACGCCCTGGTGATTTCCACCACCCTCAAAGGCCGCCCGGCCCTGGTGCTGGAAGCCATCGAGCACGGTGTTGCCGTGGTCAGTGACAAACCCTTTGCCGCCAACGCCGAGCAGGCCCAGGCCCTGATCACGGCGGCCGAGCGCCAGGGCTCGCTGCTCAGCGTCTACCAGAATCGGCGCTGGGACTCGGATTACCTGACCCTGCGCAAGCTGATCGATGCCGGCGCCCTGGGCACTGTCACCCGTTTCGAATCCCGTGTGGAACGCTACACCCCCGAGGCCGTGGGTAACGCCAGCGGTGGCGGCTGGTTGCGCGACTTGGGCAGCCACCTGGTGGACCAGGCGCTGCAACTGTTCGGCCCGGTCGACCGGGTGTTTGCGCAACTGCAGTTCAGCCCTGAATACCCCACCCTCGATCACGGCTTCTTTGTCTCGTTGACTCATGCCAACGGGGTGATTTCGCACCTGTGGGGCAGCGCGTTGCAAAACAGCCAGGCGCCGCGCTTTCGGGTCAGCGGCACCGCCGGGTGCTACACCGTCGACGGGCTGGACGGCCAGGAGGCGTTGCTGATGGCTGGCAAGTCGCCGAAAACCGAAGGCGAGCACTGGGGCGCGGAAGAACACCGGCGCTGGGGCTGGTTTGAGCAGGGCGAGGAGCGTGAACGGGTGCCTTCGGAAAAAGGCTGCTGGACGCAGTTCTATCGCCAGTTGCACAGTGCTGTGCAAGGGCAGGGGCCGTTGCCGGTGGAGGCCGCGGGTGCGCTGGAAACCACGCGTATTTTGGACGCCGCACGCCTCAGTCATGAGCGTCGTCAGGTGGTCGAAACGAAGGCGCTGTAGGGCTTTTCCAGAAAAATAGAATAAAATTCTAAAACATGTTGATATGGAAATTATTTTCCAATAAAGTCTTTTCCAGGTTGCATAAAGTACGTTCGGACTCGATTCGGGCGGCTCAACAAAAACAAGATCAAAAACAACCAGGTACCGTCAGATGAAAATCTTCAACGCTGTACTGCGAGTTTTACGCCCTGCCCACACGCCACGCGGCCTGCCCCGCGCCCGGCCGTTCTACTTCTCCTTTCTCAATGTGCTGATCGTCGAAAACAAAGACGCGCTGGTGTGCTGCATTCCCGGTGCGCCGGTGGTTCGACTGCCGTCTTCGCCCGTACCGCTCTGAAAAACGCAACGTCCACAAAACCAACAAGAAATTGGAGACAGACCGTTCATGAAGACCCCGATCCGTTTTACCGCGCTGGCCCTGTCCATGCTGCTTGCCAGCGGCTTTGCCTCGGCTGCCGACCTCAAGATAGGTGTGAGCATGTCCGCGTTCGATGACACCTTCCTGACTTACCTGCGCGAAGACATGGACAAGCAAGCCAAGTCCTACCCCAAGGGGGACGGCGTGCAACTGCAGTTCGAAGACGCCCGCGCCGACGTGGTCAAGCAACTGAGCCAGGTGGAGAACTTCATCAGCCAGAAGGTCGACGCGATCATCGTCAACCCGGTGGACACGGCATCGACCGCCAACATCATCAAGGCGGCTACCGCGGCAAAAATCCCGCTGGTGTTCGTCAACCGCCGTCCTGACAGCCCGACCCTGGCCCCAGGCGTGGCGGCCGTGACCTCCGACGACGTCGAGGCCGGCAAGCTGCAAATGCAGTACATCGCCGAAAAACTCGGTGGCAAGGGCAATATCGTGATCCTGCTGGGTGACCTGGCGAACAACTCCACCACCAACCGTACCAAGGGTGTGAAGGAAGTGCTCACCAAATACCCGGGCATCAAGGTGGAACAGGAGCAGACCGGCATCTGGCTGCGTGACAAGGGCATGACCCTGGTCAACGACTGGCTGACCCAGGGGCGCGACTTCCAGGCGGTGCTGGCCAACAACGATGAGATGGCGATTGGTGCCTCCATGGCCCTGAAGTCGGCGGGCAAGAAGGGCGTGTTGATCGCCGGTGTCGACGGCACGCCAGACGGCCTGAACGCGATCACCAAGGGCGACATGACCGTGTCGGCCTTCCAGGACGCCAAGGGCCAGGCCGACAAATCGGTGGAGACGGCGCGCAAGATGGCCAAGAACGAGCCTATCGAGCAGAACGTGGTGATCCCGTTCCAGCTGATCACCCCGGACAACGTCAAAGACTTCAAATAGCCCTGACATAACAACAATAAGCCGGCGGGGCGGCCTCGGTCGCCCCGCAGATGGAGTACCTTCTATGCTCGCTCAAGCGACTGTCTCGCAGCCTCCCGGTATCCAGCCCCAGCCGTTGGAAGAACCCTACCTGCTGGAAATCGTCAACATCAGCAAAGGCTTTCCCGGCGTCGTGGCCCTGGCCGACGTGCAACTGCGGGTGCGTCCCGGCACGGTGCTGGCGCTGATGGGCGAGAACGGTGCGGGCAAGTCGACGTTGATGAAGATCATCGCCGGCATCTACCAGCCCGACGCCGGCGAGATCCGCCTGCGCGGCAAGCCGATTGTGTTTGAAACGCCCCTGGCAGCGCAGAAGGCCGGGATCGCGATGATCCACCAGGAACTCAACCTGATGCCGCACATGAGCATCGCCGAGAACATCTGGATCGGCCGCGAGCAGCTCAACAGCCTGCACATGGTCAACCACCGCGAAATGCACCGCTGCACCGCCGAATTGCTGGCGCGCTTGCGCATCAACCTGGACCCCGAGGAACACGTGGGCAACCTGAGCATCGCCGAACGGCAGATGGTCGAGATTGCCAAGGCCGTGTCCTACGACTCCGACATCCTGATCATGGATGAGCCGACCTCGGCTATTACCGAAAAGGAAGTGGCCCACCTGTTTTCGATCATTGCCGACCTCAAGTCCCAGGGCAAAGGCATCGTCTACATCACCCATAAAATGAACGAAGTGTTCGCCATCGCCGATGAAGTGGCGGTGTTCCGTGACGGCCATTACATCGGCCTGCAACGCGCCGACAGCATGAACAGCGACAGCCTGATCTCGATGATGGTCGGCCGTGAACTGAGCCAGCTGTTCCCTGTGCGTGAGACGCCGATTGGCGACCTGCTGTTGTCGGTGCGTGACCTGCGCCTGGATGGCGTGTTCAAGGACGTGTCGTTCGACCTGCATGCCGGTGAAATCCTTGGCATCGCCGGGTTGATGGGCTCGGGCCGTACCAACGTGGCGGAAACCATTTTTGGCATCACCCCAAGCTCTGGCGGGCAGATCACCCTGGACGGCAAGCCGGTGCGCATCACCGATCCGCACATGGCCATCGAGAAGGGCTTCGCGTTATTGACCGAGGACCGCAAGCTCAGCGGCCTGTTCCCGTGCCTGTCGGTGCTGGAGAACATGGAAATGGCGGTGCTGCCGCACTACACCGGCAACGGTTTTATCCAGCAGAAAGCCCTGCGCGCTTTGTGCGAAGACATGTGCAAGAAGCTGCGGGTGAAGACGCCGTCGCTTGAGCAGTGCATCGACACGCTGTCGGGCGGCAACCAGCAGAAGGCCCTGCTGGCGCGCTGGCTGATGACCAACCCGCGCCTGCTGATCCTCGATGAACCTACTCGTGGTATCGACGTGGGCGCCAAGGCTGAGATCTACCGTTTGATTTCCTTCCTCGCCAGTGAAGGCATGGCAGTGATCATGATTTCCTCCGAGCTGCCCGAAGTGTTGGGCATGAGCGACCGGGTGATGGTGATGCACGAGGGCGACCTGATGGGCACCCTGGACCGCAGCGAAGCGACCCAGGAAAAAGTCATGCAGTTGGCTTCCGGTATGACCGCAGTCCACTGACTACAGAATAAGAAGGTGATTGGCTATGAACGCAATAACAGACAACAAGCCCGCCACGGCACCGGTCAAGCACCGTCGACGCATGCCGACCGAACTGAGCATTTTCCTGGTGCTGATCGGCATCGGCCTGGTGTTTGAACTGTTCGGCTGGATCGTGCGCGACCAGAGCTTTTTGATGAACTCCCAGCGCCTGGTGCTGATGATCCTGCAGGTGTCGATCATCGGCCTGCTGGCCATCGGTGTGACGCAAGTGATCATCACCACCGGGATCGACCTGTCCTCGGGCTCAGTGCTGGCGCTGTCGGCGATGATCGCCGCGAGCCTGGCGCAGACCTCGGACTTTTCCCGGGCGGTGTTCCCCAGCCTGACTGACTTGCCGGTGTGGATACCGGTGGCGATGGGATTGGGTGTGGGGCTGTTGGCCGGGGCAATCAACGGCAGCATCATTGCCGTCACGGGGATTCCACCTTTTATTGCAACCCTCGGCATGATGGTGTCGGCCCGTGGCCTGGCGCGTTACTACACCGAAGGCCAGCCGGTGAGCATGCTCTCGGACTCGTACACGGCCATCGGCCATGGCGCGATGCCGGTGATCATCTTCCTGGTGGTGGCGGTGATCTTCCACATTGCCTTGCGCTACACCAAGTACGGCAAATACACCTACGCCATCGGCGGCAACATGCAGGCGGCGCGGACTTCGGGTATCAACGTCAAGCGCCATTTGATCATCGTGTACAGCATCGCAGGCCTCTTGGCAGGTTTGGCCGGTGTGGTGGCCTCGGCACGTGCCGCGACCGGGCAGGCGGGCATGGGCATGTCCTATGAGCTGGACGCGATTGCGGCGGCCGTGATCGGCGGCACCAGCCTGGCGGGCGGGGTAGGGCGCATCACCGGCACCGTGATCGGCGCGCTGATCCTCGGGGTGATGGCCAGCGGGTTTACCTTTGTCGGCGTGGATGCGTACATCCAGGACATCATCAAGGGCCTGATCATCGTCATCGCGGTGGTGATCGACCAATACCGTAACAAGCGCAAACTCAAACGCTGATCACACGCAGGTCCTGTAGTGAGCGGGCTTGCCCCGCGCCAGCCGCAACGCGGTCCCCAACCGGGCTCCGAATATCAATAGATGGAACACGGTGGTTGGGTTGGGATAGGTGGTGCGCCTGGCGCAGGGCAAGCCTGCTCACTACTGCTTCAGGTGCGCCGCGGGGGATTCAAGGCGCCAGCGGGAGGAACCATCGTTCAGCCAGCCCTCGGCTGATGCTCCCTCGATGCACATCCACCACGTTTTGCGGGTTTTGTGCCTTGCTTAGCAGCGAGTAATAGCTCTCGGTACGCTGTGCTTTGGTCTTGATATGGGCCACGGTGTACTCAAGCTTGGGGGTTTCCTTCTGCGGGTAATGAAAGTGCGCGTACCACAACGGGGATCCACGTTTGTCGTTGATGGCATATTCCTGGATAAAGTCGCAGCGTTCCCCTCGCAGCGGAATGCGCGACCCGAGGCTGGCCAACTGGACCTGATCCTGCTCAAGCAGGTAGGCCACATGGCTGTCGGTCGGCACAAGGGCAAGGGTGCGCTCAATGCGCAGAGCGCGGCCTTTGCCCTTCAAGGTATCCACCGCGTTGCGTAATTGGCTGACCAGGTTTAGGTCGGCGCTGACCTGCTCTTCTTTGGGCTGGGCTGAAATGGCGCGATCCAGCTCATTGGCCAGCTCTGCGTAACGCGATGCTTCGACATCCAGGCTCTCCTGTATTTCGATCGGGAACCGCGACATCTGCGCATAGCGTTCCTGGCGTTTGATTGTCGGCTCCAAGGCGTTTAGACGCTGGCGTGCCTCCCCCTTGACGATACTGAGCGCGCGGGTTTTCGGCTGCGACCCCGACGCGGAGGGCCGATGCTGGAACTCGACCTCATCCCAACCACTTTCGTGCTCCGAGTAAGTGGCCAACAACTGGTCTGTTTGCTCGGAACGAACCTCCACCGTATCGATAGGTAAGACGTTGTCGGCGGGCTTCATGTTGCCGATCAAAATGCCTTGCCTGCGGGTCTTGATCACTTTTTTCTGGATTCTATCGGGAGCGCTCAGTGCGCGCTTGGGCGGGCGCTTCGCCGTTTCGGGCAATGGCTTGACCTCGGCGGCCAACTGTTGCATGACGTCTTGATACAGCGAGTTCACCAGTGCCTGCAAAGGCTGGAAATGGGCCATGTCCAGGCTCTCGGCGTGCACGATGGTGAGGCCCTGTAAGGCATCCACTGCGGGGGCGTAATGTTGGAAGAGGCTGTCCAGTACGGCGATTCGGTCGGCAGGGCCGAGGTTGAGGGTATTGAGTTCGCTATGGGTGCGTAGGTGTCGGCCCAGTGGGTCGAGGATCAGATCCAGCTCGTTGTGGAACAAACCGTCGCGCCAGTTCTTTTTGCTCAGGTATTTGAAGTTCTGTAATTGCGAGTATTTGAGGGCGAGGGCGCTGATTTCATCCGGACGCCCTTCTGTCAGGCGGTTGTAGGTCTCTGGGCCGGGCTTGCCAAGGTTGAATAGCTCCAGCAAGGAGCGATCCTTGATTTCCAGAGCGTTGATCTGGCGCTCATTGATCAGGCTTATATCCTTTAGAAACTGCGCGTAGCGCGGCGGGTTCAGAAGAATTGCCGGCAGCGCCTGCTCGTAGGGCGCTTTCAAGTCTGGGTTTTCGACGTACAGCGCCTGGCGATCCATGTCGGCGACCACCACCGACTTGCGCGCATTGTTCACAGTGTTTTCCAGAAAGATGGCGGCGACGTTGGCGGGCATCGCAATCCCCAGTTCGCTACGTTCCTTACGGCTGTCGAGAAACCCCATGAAAACATTCATTTGTTCATGGAGGGCATTGTCGAAATTCTTGCGTGTGTTGGCGCGGGCCTGGTCGCTGTACTTGGGGTCGGTGGCGGCTTTTTCCATCAGCATTTGCGCCATGTCTACCTTTTCTTGCAGCAATTGTTGCGGGCTTTTGAGGCTCACCAGGCGACCTTGTTGCATGACTTGAGGGCTGTTGGTGAACCGTGTCTGTTCTTCGCCCAGTTGCTGCTTGCGCAAGGCTTTGCGTTCGCGTTCGGCCGCAATGCGCTTGGGGGGCATGCCGCCACGTAGGCGCAACTGCAAGTCGATCGACCAGTTACCCTGGCCGTCTGATTTAAGGTAAGGGCCTTCGCGTCGGGTATTGAAAGGATCGACGATCACCACGCCATCGGTTTCCCGGCGAACCTGATACCAGCGCGAGTCAATGAGTGCGTACCAATCCCGTAGGTGGTGGTAGAGGCCGCGATGCGGCCCGCTCGCCACGGGGTCAGGTAGCACTTCGGGTTTGGGCGCCTGGAGCAGTGAAAGACGCTGCTGCTGGTCGGCTGTCAGCCGCTGGCGCGCGCTGGCAAAGCTGAAGTCGAACACACAGCTTTCCAACCCCGAGCTACCGCCGCCCAACAGGACGGTGCCATGTTCAATAACCGGGGCCGGAAGCGGCGGCCATTGTTCCGGTACGCGCCGTTCCAGCGGCGAACGCAGGATCTGCCATGTGTGGGCGTCCGACGAACTGCGTTTGGGTGACACGAGTGTCGGTGCCAGTTCGAACATCAGCAGGCCGACGTTCAGCAGCAGGTCTGCCCATGCGAGTTCTCGCGTCTCGGCGTCTGCACTGTTGAGTGCCGGGATGTCCCGGCTGGCGCTGCCTGCCAGGCTCAACAACCAGCCGGTCAGCATCAGCGGCCCACGCGCCAGCGGTAGCAGCAACGTACTGAACAGCAGCCCGGCACCCTCGAGGAGCACTTGCCAGCGACTCTCGGCATTGGACACGGACTCACGTTCAGCCTGATCGACCAACGCTCGCGCATTAGCGCCGTACAGGTACTGCATCAGCTGGCCATTGGCTAAAAACTGCAACAGCTCATCATTGATACCGTTCGCGGCAAGCGTAGCCGGTACTGGGATTTCGGGCAGGTCGAACTCGCTGCCGGCACCAAACCTGACGTAGTGCGGCTGCTGAAAGCCACCGTTGTCGTAGATCGGCCGCGCACCGTCAGACAGCCAGGTCAGGACGCTGGTTTGCAGCTCGCCCGGTGCGGCAATGGCGCTCATCAACTGTTCGCGGCTATTGAACTGCAGCAGCATGTCGGTATACAGCGGACGATACAGGATATGAGGCCCGGTTTCGCCGGCTTCGCTTTCGATGATGTACATGTTAGTGACCGCATCGGCCGAAGCGCCGGGTTTGCGCATCAGGGCGAGTTGGCGAATGACGACGGCGCGGCCGTCTACTCGTCGTTCATCTGCCTGACGAGCCACCAATGCGGTGACATAGGCGGCGCCCTGTGCCGTAAATCCATTGATTTGCCTGAGGCTCGACTCCAGTGCAAGCAAGGGGAGTTGCGCTTCGGTTTGTTCGGCAAATCGACGTTCTCGTTGCTGTACTGCTTCGTTACCCTCAAGTAGATGGGCCTTGAGCATTTCAGGGTAGTTCTTGCCAATGTTGACCTGCTGGATCAGACCACCGCTGCCATTGATATAGTCGGCCGTGAGCCAGGCGGGCAGGGGCAGGTTGTTGCGATGGGCCACGGTGAGTTGCCCCCGTGGCTGGCTTTGCAGGTTGTTGATGGCCAGGTCCGTCAGGCTCATGTGGATTTTTTCGACGTAGCCCGCGCCGCCTGGGTAGCCGGCAGCCACATGAAAGGTCAGTTGCAGGTCATCGGGATCCCATTGCGCGGCGTGTTCCGGCCCGGAGTGGGCAGTGCCCAGGCGGGCTTCATCCTTGAGCAGTTGATCGAGCAAGGCGGTTTGGGTGTAGGTACGGATATCCGGTATATCGCTGAGAAACGTCTCGCCCTCGCTGCGCTTTTTCGCGCTGGCCAGTTTCAGGCTGTAATGCCGGTATTGCATGCGCTCGCCAGGGGTGGCCCGGCTCAGCCATTCAGGCAGGTCGCGGCGCAACGTGGTCAGTGTGCGAGAGCTGTAGAGCGCGGCGTTGTCAAAGCTCGCCACCGGGTCGGTGATCTGCCAATACACAGCCTGCAACGCCTGTAGCCCGAATGGCGTGCCCAATCTCAGCCCCTGCAACTGTTGCAGTTGGCGATTGAGGATGATGGCCGTTTGCGCATCAAACAGGTGACCGTCTGCCTCGAAGCGTTGGGTGGTGATACGTTCGAATGCGGCGTCCCGTTCCAGGGGCGCGGCCCAGTCCGATAGCGCCGAATCCATGGTGTAGTCACGCTCGTAACCGCCCGCCACGGAGCACCTTAAAATATGCGGCTGGCCTTTATAAACCGGTATCAGTATCAAGTCCGCACCCAGGCGTTGCTGAGCCCGCTTGCCAGCGGTGAACGTCGCCATCGGAAAGTAAGCATGGACGGCGGCATCACCAAAGCGTGCAATGCGCTGGTCGTGGTCGGGGCATTCAACCAGTTGATCGAGCATCTCGCGCTCCTCGGGCATTAGGTCATTCTTTTGGATGAGCGTCATGCGCAAGGTGTCTCTGAGCGCCTCGCTGAACCAGTGCCAGCGCGTTACGCCAGCGTCGCCTGGGCTGTTCCAGTAAGCGGCGAGGGCATTTTGCAGGGCGGTCGGCAGGGTCTGGGGGAGAGATTCGATCAGTGCCTGGATCAGCGTCATGTCCAGTGGCTGATCATTGGCCCGCAAGGGCGTGGTCGGTTCGTCACTGAGGTGGCAAGGACGACCGTGGCGGTCGCTGAAGTCCGGCGCCTTGCCGTTGGCGAGATAATCGAGCGTCAGCGCCATGAGTGACTGCCGGGCCCATCCACCCCGGGACGTGGGGATGAGCAATTGAGTGCGGTTCAGGTCGATGTTGAGCGTGGGATAGGCTTGGGCGATGAATGTCGCCAGCAAATGCTGAGTGACTGCAGCCAGTGTCGGGCGGGAGGCGAACTGCGCGTTGACCGCGCCGCTGAGAGGTTCACCGGCAGGCGATGGGGGAGAACTGAGGGGCATAACGGGGCCTTTTCGGGTCGATAATGGAAACAGGCCTTAGCTAATGCCCATTGGCCCTCGGCCTGGCGGTAGCTATTGCTGGGCCCTAAATCAACCATTCGTCTTTCATATAGCTCCACAACCCTGAATTTCTTGCTATAAACGCACTCCGATGACCATTCGCCGAGCCCGTCCTGGTGCTTTTGGGGGTTGTTTGGGAAAAATTGCCTGTCTTTTCAGTTGCTGCGCCCTCAAGTCGGCCTTAGACTGCCGCCCCTCGTAAATTGAGTGCCGGGTGGCGCTTGGAATGGACGGCGCCCTTCCGAGACCTGCAGAGGTCGGCCGGAACGCTCCCTTATTCGCCTTAATGCACGTATTTTTTATAGAGAAATCAATGACAAAGGAAAAGTTGCTGGCCATGCCGGCGGATGACTACATGAATGCCGAACAGCACGCTTTTTTCGAGCAGTTGCTGCAAGACATGAAAGTGGAACACCACGAGCGCATTGAGCAGAACCGTATCGCCATTGAAAGCCTGGACACCCCGGCTGACCCGGCCGACGCCGCTTCCGTTGAAGAAGAGCGCACCTGGCTGGTGAACGCCATTGATCGCGACCAGCGCATGCTGCCGCAACTTGAACGCGCGCTGGAGCGCATCAAGGAAGATTCCTTTGGCTGGTGTGATGACAGCGGCGAGCCTATCGGCCTCAAGCGCCTGCTGATCAGCCCGACCACCAAGTACTGCATCGAAGCGCAAGAGCGCCACGAGCAGATCGACAAGCACCAGCGTCAAGCCTGATGCGGTGAAACGGGGGGCCGAGCCGTCGGTGCCCCGAGAAACACCTGTTACGCCCCGTCTATTGATCTGCTGCAAGCCACCCCACTAAAGGCCCATGGATAATGGCCCGATAGTGGCGTTTAATGCAGACACAATAACGACAAGCAGTGGGGTAACAACGATGGCTGGAGACGGATCTCTGATGGGCGCAGCAGTGCCACCGCATTCGGTGGCGCGCACGCTGCCCGGCTGGCTGACGCCGTTCTTGCAGAGCGCTGCCCTGGTGCTCGTGCTGCTTAGCCTGGCGTTTGCCAGCTTGCCGATATACCTGTGCCTGCCACTGGCCTTGCTGGTGATCTGGCTGCCTCGCCTTAAAAGTCGTACGCCGGTGATCGCTCCTTCTGAAGGCGCCGATGCGATTGGCGACCTAACCCGCGATCTTTCCTACACAACAAGTCATAACGCATTGTCCGCTGCCGGCGTGGCCTATTCGGTCAAGCAACTGGCTGCACGCTTGCAGTCGCAGTTGAGCGCCGCCAAGCAAATTGTCAGCAGCGCCGAGGTGATGATCGGCACCGAAAAGGTCACCTCTGAACTTAGCCGTCAAGCGCTGGGCGCAGCCAGCCAGGCCCATCAGCGCAGCACCGAAGGCCGCGAAGTGTTGGCCCAATCGATCACCCGCATGCACCAGCTCAGTCAGCGCGCGAACGCCAGCCGCGAGCTGATCGAAGCCCTGAGCCAGCGCAGCGAAGAAATCCAGCGGGTTACCCTGGTGATTCAGTCCATCGCCAGCCAGACCAACCTGTTGGCGCTGAACGCCGCCATTGAAGCCGCGCGGGCTGGCGAGCATGGGCGCGGGTTTGCCGTGGTGGCTGATGAAGTGCGCGGCCTGGCCGGGCGCACCGCCACCGCCACCGATGAAGTCGGGGTGATGGTCGCCGATATCCAGCAACGCACGGCCCAGGTGGTGGAGCAGATTCGCCAACTCTCGGCGGACCTGCACGCTGGCGTCGAACAGGTGGAGCATGCTGGCGGGCAACTCGAGAGCATCGCCAGCCTGGCGGCGGACGTGGAAGGGCAGGTCAATGCGATCGCCGAGGGCGCCGATACCAACCGCACCCAGCTCGACAGCCTGTTCCACGCCGTGGAGCAGATGCGCAGCGACCTTACCGTCAGCGACCAGCAAACCCGTCAGCTCGCCGACGCCGCCGTGCAAATGGAAGGGCAGGCCGAGACCATCAGCGAGCGCCTGGCCGAAGTTGGCCTGGATGACTATCACCAGCGGATCTACGACTTGGCCCGCGAAGGTGCCAATCGTATTGCCGAGCAGTTCGAGGCCGATGTGCAGCAAAGCCGCATCAGCCTGGAAGACTTGTTCGATCGCAGCTACACAGCCATTCCCAATACCAGCCCCACCAAATACCACTCGCGTTTTGACGGTTATACCGACCAGGTCTTGCCGGCGATCCAGGAAGCCTTGCTGCCCCGACATGAGGGGCTGGTATTTGCAATTGCCTGCACGCCCCAAGGCTATGTACCGACCCATAACAAAGCGTTTTCTCACGCCCTGACCGGCGATGCGCAGGTCGACGCCGTGCAGAACCGCACCAAACGCAAGTTCGAGGACCGTACTGGCATTCGTTGTGGCAGCCATCAACAGGCGGTGTTGTTGCAGACTTACACCCGTGATACCGGGGAGCTGATGCACGACTTGTCCGTGCCAATCATGGTCAAGGGCCGCCATTGGGGTGGGTTGCGTCTGGGCTATAAACCGGAGGGGGCGAAGGCCACGGGCTAGTGATTGTTGCTGTTTATGCAACGCAGCTATTCCGGGGATAGCTTTTTCCTACTGGCAGAAAACCGTAGCATGGCGAACATTGTTAGCCAGCTAACTAATGCTGCGGAGAAGCGCCATGCAAAACAAAGTCGATGTCGCCGTGATGATCGGCAGTGGTGTGCCTGAAACCTTGCGTGCGCTGGGTCAGAAAGCTTGCTGGGTAGTGCTGCTGAACGGGGAGCAGCGCGGCACGGCGTTCGCCAGCCGTGAAGAAGCGCAGGAATGCCAGGCTGCCTGGCAAGCGCTGTTGCGCCTGGAACAGTCAGACAGCCTGCATTGAGCAGCCTTATTGCGGTTGATGCAGGCGCTGGTTCAACTCGTCCACGGCAATCGCCCATTCGGCGTCTTCACGCAGCTCCTCCTTCAGGAACTGCGCTTGCTGGGGCGTCCAGAAGGGCGCGTCGATCAACTTCACGTCTTCAGGCAGCGGGTGCGCGACAATGAAGGCGTCAATCGCCTCGGGCGTAGAGTCCAGGCCCAGTTGTTCGAACAGTGTTTCCAGCGTGGGTAGTGGCGCGTCCATATCGATCTCCCTGCAAGGTGATGGTCGTTGTGCATGGGAGGCCTGCCGCGCTTCAGAGTTCTATCGGATTATCAGGAATTGAGTGCGCCGCAATCCACCGCAGCCTTCAACGCCTTTGCGGCTTCCTTGGCCGCGATGGCCGCGGCGTCGACGGTTTTGAACCAGCGATCTTTTTCGACCTGGTGCGTGGTGACCGTGGTCAGCGGTGGTTTGGCGCGCATGATAATGACTGCCTGAAACTCACCGTCTACTTCCCTGGCATCGCCATGGATGAAAAATTCGCCAATATCAAATTCCGTCACGTATAGCCTTCCCTTCAAGGTAACTGCACTGATGAAACTTGACCCGCTAGGGACAAACTTCAATGGACGGGCCAGTATGGCAGTTGTTGGCGGGCGAGGGCGCAGTAAACTCACCCAGCTGATGAAACGACTGCGCCGTAAGGGGCGTGCAGGATCGCTTCAAGCTTTTTGGCCAGTTCACAGGCTTTGTCGTGATTGCTGCGAAAGCCTTTGACCCGGCCACTGGTGACTTCACGGATATGGAAAAAATTCCTGCCGGCAGGAATGACTTGGTAAAGGACTGAATCCGGATACCCGTCATGGCCGTGCAGGCGGTAATATGGGCTCTCGTCCTGGCAAGATGAACGAGTAGTGGAATAGAGTGTATCGTGTCGAGGGTGTTGCATGGCCAGCTCCCGTTGATCGATCTTGTTGACCCACCAGCAGCGTTTCGGGTGGTTTTGACCCGTGTTGCTGTTTTAGTATTGTTGGCGGCAGCCTTGGTCGAGTTCCAAGCCAGATCGTTACATTTGTTTAGGCTGTCGGAAAACTGCATTTTTAATTGGGTTATTCTCTGAAGTTGGCCGACCCGTGTTCTCTGGTCGTTGAACCTGTGATCTCCTGTGGTGCCGGATGACCTTGCAAAGGGTCCATCGCGTACGTCTGTACTAGTCTTACGGCGCAGCAGCAGGCTCTACTTCAGCTTTTTTTACAAATGCGTTGTGTGATCGAGCCGTAACGGCCTTTTTTTGTGCTGCCCGCTCAGGCGGTCAGCGCTCTTTTCGATGTGGGGGCGTTTCCTTGGCAGTCAGTAATCTGGATATGCACGCGTTATTCGTGCTGGGTGATTTGCGCGCAAAGTTGGTCAAGCAGTTCCAATCACGTTTTGTTTACATCACTGAACAGACGCCGGAAGGCATCTATATCGCTGAGATCGATACCGAAACAGCGATGGTCGTGGATGACAAGCCACGCCTGGAACTCAAGGTAGGCGATCACTTTCGTGCGGCGGTATTGCCCAGTCGCGAAGGTGGCAAGTTCGAACTGAAGTTCCGCGATATCAAGTTGACCGTGTATGGCCTGGGCGATTACGCCTTTGTGTCCTCTGCCGAAGGGCAGGGCATCGTGTTCAAGGAAGGCCACAGTGTGATGCTGGTATTCGCCGCCAACGAACAATTGCAGGAAGGGCTGACCAAGACCCTCAAGGCCGTGACCGGCAAGGCCGCCAAGTGGCGCAAGGGCGAGCTGGTGACCTTCAAGGCCAGCGAGTAGTCCATAAACACCGCGTGTACCGTTCTCTCCCGGAACCTCTACTACAGTTGAGTTGACTTAACTATTCAGAGGCTTCGCGCATAGGCAGCAAAGCCATCCGCTATTGGCTGCGACATCGCGAGGTGCAAAGGCATGAAAGGATTGAGAACGCTGTTGGCTGCATCGCTGACCACACTGGGCCTGTCGATGGCTGCGTCGCCTGTGACCGCTGCCGAGGCGCCGGTGCATTTCGCCGACCTGAACTGGGAAAGCGGCAGCCTCATCACTGAGGTGCTGAGGTTTATCGTGGAGAAGGGCTATGACCTGCCCACCGATACCTTGCCCGGCACCACCATCACCCTGGAAACCGCCCTCGCCAAGAATGACATCCAGGTGATCGGCGAAGAGTGGGCTGGCCGCAGCCCCGTGTGGATCAAGGCCGAAGCCGAAGGTAAGGTGGTGGGCCTGGGCGATACGGTCAAAGGCGCGACCGAAGGTTGGTGGGTGCCGGAGTACGTGGTCAAGGGTGATCCCGCCAAAGGCCTCAAGCCCCTGGCGCCCGACCTCAAGCGCGTGCAGGACCTGGCGCGCTACAAGGACGTGTTCAAGGACCCCGAGTCCCCTGGCAAAGGGCGCTTTCTCAACAGCCCCATCGGCTGGACTTCGGAAGTGGTCAACGCCCAGAAGCTCAAGGCCTATGGCCTGGACGACAGCTATGTGAATTTTCGCAGCGGTTCGGGCGCAGCCCTGGATGCCGAAATCGCCTCGTCGATTCGTCGTGGCAAGCCGGTGCTGTTCTACTACTGGTCACCGACTCCCCTGATGGGCCGCTTCAAGCTGATCCAGCTGGAAGAACCACCGTTTGATGCCGATGCCTGGAAGACGCTCACCGATGCAGACAACCCCAACCCGAGGCCGACGCGTTCGTTGGCGTCCAAGCTGAGCATTGGTGTGTCGACGCCGTTCCAGAAGGAACATCCGCAGATCGCCGAGTTTTTTTCCAAGGTTCAGTTTCCCATCGGGCCGTTGAATAAAGCGTTGGCCGCGATGAGCGAAAATCACACGCCGCCGCGGGATGTCGCCCAGGTGTTTCTCAAGGAGCATCCCGAGGTGTGGAAGGCGTGGTTGACTGAGGATGTGGCGCAGAAGGTGGAAGCAAGTTTGAAGTAATTGCAGGTATTACCACCCAGTGGAGCTCCAACTGTGGGAGCTGGCTTGCCTGCGATGGCGGTGAGTCAGGCAACAAATTTGTTACCTGACATACCGCCATCGCGGGCAAGCCCGGCTCCCACATTGACCGGGTGGTGCGTTTTAGAACTTGGTTTGCACGGCCAATTCAAAGGTCCTCGGCGATCCCAGGTAATACGCCGGCGACACATGGGCAAACTCGGCATACACCTCGTTGGTCAGGTTGCGCACGCGCCCGGTCACCGAAGTGTGCGAGTCCACCTTGTAGCGCAGGAATGTCCCGAACAACGTGTAGGCCGGCACCGTCTGTGTGTTGGCATTGTCTGCATACACCTGCGCCACATACCTCGCATCCACACCCCCTTGCCAGTCCTCGGCAAAGTCATAAGTCAGCCACAGGTTGCCCACCTGCTTGGGCACATTGGTCGGCGTATTGCCTTTGCGCGAGACCACGGCGCCGCTGGCGATTTTCTCGTTGAAGTCATCGTATTCGGCGTCGACCCAGGCGAAGTTGCCTTCGGCCAATAGCCTCGGGGTGATGCGCAGCGAGCTGGCCAACTCAATGCCCTTGGACGATTGCGCGCCCACCGGAATGCTGTTGGTCGGGTCCAGTGGGTCGGTAACAGCAAAGTCCTTTCGCTCAATCTTGTAGGCGGCAACGGTGGCCGACCCACGACCGTCCAGGTAGTCGAACTTGCTGCCCACTTCCCACTGTTTTCCCGTCGAGACGTCGAACACTTGCGTGGTGGTGTTCGGCTGTTCGGCGGCGGTGCTGTATTGCACATACACATTGGCCGTCGGGATGAATTGGTAGGTCAGGCCCACGCGGCCGGTTACCGGTTCCCAACTGCGGGTGAAGTGCCGTGGGTTGGTTGCGGTTACGGTTCGGTGATTGGTCACATCCAGGTCGATGGCGTCGTAGCGCAGGCCGGTGAGCAGGGAGAGTTTATCGGTCAGGCCCAGGCGATTTTCCACGAACAGCGCACGGGTGGTGACCTCGTTGGTCTTGTCGCTGACAAAGCCCGGCTTGGTGCCCGGGATGTCATAGAAGTGCCCCGGGTTGTAATTGTTCGGGTCCACCGTGCTGTTGCCCGGTACGTTGAGCGGGTTGTTGGTGGTGCTGTTGACCTTGTATTCAAAGCCACCGGACCAGGTGGTCGACAGCCCGAACAGGCTGTCGTCGTGACGCAGCTCGAACTGGTTGCCGTTTTGCTCACCCTGATGGCGCACTTGGTAGGCGGTGGAGCGGTTCACTGCGCTGTTGTCGGCGTTGTACTGGTAGGTTTCCAGGTTGCGGTAGTCGCGCTGGCTGTCCAGGTGATACAGGGTGTTCTTCAGGGTGGTGCTGTCGTTGATCCGGTAATCGATGATCGAGCGCGCCCAGATCGTGCGCTGCTCGTAACGGCCATCGGCGACGTTGTAGTTGTTGAAGCGGTTATGCCGGTCGATCTTCAGCTCGCCGGCCTTGGGGTTGAGTACTGGTGTGCCCCAGTAGGGGCTGTCTTCGTGCTCATCCTGGTATTCCAGGGCCAGGGTATGGGACAGGTCTGGCGTCAGGTCACTGAGCAGGGAAAACGCCACGCTCCAGGCATCCCGCTGATCGCGATCAATGTAGCTGTGGTTGGTGTTGCGGCTTACATCCAGGCGCGCGTAGTGCTGCACCTCGGCACCCGGTTCGGTCAGGGCATGATTGACGCCAAAGGCCATGCCGGCCGTGTCGTAGCTGCCATAGGTGAGTTGGCCCTCGGCAGCTTGCTCTTCACGGGTAGCCAGTTTGGTCACGTAGTTCAGCGAGCCGCCCACAGAGCCGGCGCCGTTGATCAGCGAGGAGGGGCCGCCCACCAGCTCGACGCGGTCGTAGATCCACGCATCCACCGGCCGTGCCAGGCCAGTCGCGACGTTGATGCCGTTGAACATTTGGGTGATCTGGCTGCTGGTAAAGCCACGGTACGACACGAACCCGCCAAACCCCGGCGGTGCACTCGCGTTGACGCCAGGCAGGGTGTTGGCCGCATCGCGGAAGGTCTTGGCGCCATGGCGCTCGATGTCATTTCGATTGGCGATCGCCACCGATGCTGGGGTTTCCCGCACGCTCAATCCGAGGCGAGACGCCATGCCGCTGGATTGATCCAGGGTCAGGCCGGGTTCGGTGGCTTGATCGCCATCAATGGTCGTGGGGGCCAACTCGATGGCCAAGGCGCAGACAGGCAGGCAGCCGAACAGGCCCGCCAACAGGGGAAGATGTTTCATGGTTGAATCCTGAAAAACTTGGCTTGAAAACAACGCACAGCCGGCCGTAATCCCCGACGGGAGCGGTGGTCAGTGCTGATCAGAAAGCGAAGGTGTCAGGCAAAAACAGGCGGCGCGCGCGGGTGAGCCGTGGGCCAGGTGAAGCGGGCAGGGATGTCGGCAGCCACAACCACCGCAGGCGGTGGCGCGTGGGGTTGTGGCAACACCGCCACATTGAGGCTGGTATTGAGCGCCGGGCCCATGCCACCCGATGAACACAGCGGGCAACCGAACGCCTTCGACAGCGTCGGCAGGTTCTCATCGGTCGAGTTCTTCTGTGCCGGCGCCTGGGTACGCGGGTCCACCGTACAGAACTGCCCGCCGATGCCATTGAGCTGCATCCCCAGCATCTGCCCATGACCAATACTGCACGCGAACACATTGAACAGGACGCAGCAATAGAGCATCCAGGCAATGAGCGAGCGGTCGGCACGGGCGATTTTCATGGGGCGGCACTTTACCATCAGCGGCCGACGAAATGCCTACAAAAAATCTCAGGCCGACTATCCTCATTCGCACGTTTTCAGGGAGAGCCAGCCATGAGCTTTGTCGTCGCACGATGGATCGTCGGGATTTTCACCTGCATCAGCATGGTGCACCTGTATTGGGCCGCAGGCGGCAAACTCGGTAGCCTGGCCGCCATCCCCCAGTTGCCCGGCGAATTCGCCCGAGGGCCACGGCCCGCGTTCAAGCCTTCGGCGTTGGGCACCTTTCTGGTGGCGATGGGGCTGGTGGCGATAGCGCTGCTGGTTTGCCTGCGCGCCGGGCTGTATTTCTCGGCGGTGTCCCATGGCGCGTTGCAATGGGGAATCAGCGCGATAGCCGTGATCATGTTTGCCAGGGCGATCGGGGATTCGGAGCTGGTGGGGTTTTTCAAGAAGGTGGGTGGGTCTAGGTTTGCCAGGTTGGATACGTATTTTTATTCGCCGTTGTGTTTGGTGTTGGGGGTGGGGTTGTTGGTGGTGGCGTGGGGGTGAGGGGCTGGCCGGTAATCAGCCCGGTTATCACAGTCATGATTCAATAAAGTACAAACTGGACATCGCCCCTGGGATTTTCTTGGCTTTGCCTAGCTTTAGGTACTCGTTGAAGTCGTGCTCCAAAAAATCTCTATCTGTGTACTGTTTGTATTTTTCCGGAAGCTCACAAGCGTATATAAATAGCCGCCAAAGGTCGAAGCCGTCGACCCTGTCATCAGGGCCGTAGTCGAAGTCGATACATATTTCAGATATGTAAACACGGCAGCCAATCCCATGCAGTTCGTAGGTTACATCGCCACTCACTGAGCCTCGTTGCGGGATTTTTTTAGTGCGCCATAAGCCAAGAATGTTTTTGGTTCCAAAAGCGTGCTTAAGTAAGTTTGTTGCTTTCTTTACTTGCGCTAAATGTTCGCTGATAAGATTTTCAATTTTGCTATCGCTCATCGCCTTGCAATTACTCATGGGTGCGTAGAATCTTTGCGGTTTAGTTATATTCCTTCGGCGCTGTATCCATCAGCGATAATTGCGAGAACGGTTTCTGAATCGCTGCTAGATTTGAAACAATAATTTTTCTTGCTTTGTATGTTGGTGAAGTGTTTAGAATTTTGTGAGGGCTCAATATTTTCTTCGCTTACGCCAAGTGTCTCAGTGCCAAGCGCGCCATAAGCCTGGAAAGCAGTGGGGTTATGAAAAGTGATCACTAAAAAATCGCCGTGTAGATCGGAAAAAACAACCCATAGCTCATTTTTTTTGCAACATATCTGTTCGATAGTTCCTTTGGGGATTTCAAACGTATTTTCAATGCGAACTCTTTTATTTAGAGGCTGGTCTGGGGTCCAGAAAGTCAAGTCAGATACATGTCGTTCTATGTCGTCCATATCATCATCTCCAAGAGTGTCGTCAAACTTTCGAGAAATGATCGAGCGTACTTTTGCTAGGCGATGAGTGATCGCACAATCGTCAATGAAGTCGGTAGTTGCTTTTCTATATTCGTCAGTGGAATTAGGCTTTTCCGCGTAATAGCTACCCATTTTACGTAGGGATATCAACATGAATTCGACTTCTTTAAGGGCGTCAAGTGCTTCTGCTCCCGTGAGGGTGATACTTCGATTCTGTTTTAGCATAATTTTCTGCTCGTGATTTTAAGGTTTTTGTTGTTGAATTTATTTTTGGTCTTGGAATAATGGTGTTTGAAATGAGTTTTTAATTTTCATTTGACTAGGAGTGTTGGCGTTAGTGGTTGTCCTGTGGTGGTCAGGTTAGAAGAAGAAAAATAGCCCGGTATGGTTTTTTATCGCTAAGGTGTTTAATTTTATTAGTTTTTCGATGATGGTTGAGTTTGTAGGTGTTTTTATTGTATGCAATATGCCTAGTGCTTTTTTTAGATCTTTGAAGGTGTCAATTTTTTCGTCTTCGTATTCGTCGATTAATTTTCCAAGGGTGATATTTATAGTGTCTATCGCGTTGGGCTCTAAGAGTTCTTTATATTCTCTAGGAGTGAGATTGATTGTTTTGAGTAAAGAGTTTGGGCAAGTGCCTGTATCCATTAAGAACATGGCCTCAGGACTGAGCGGGACACAGATCATCTTCATTTTTTTAGTTTCCTTGTTTACGTAGGTAACTTAATTCTATTCGCGTTGTGTTCTGTCTTTCTGTTAGATCCAATTGTGAGTGCAGTGCGAGTAGTGCTTGGTAGACAGGTTGTTAACTTGTCAAAAGAGTTCGATGTTTACGTCATCATCGGTTTCGTCGACTCGCCGCCTAGACTGATCATAGCGGAAACTCGCAGTTGGGCCGTTAAGTGGGTACGGTAACACAGCTTGATTTCAACTGGGGATGGATGGCCACATGCAAGGCGTCATTGTTTTTTAGAGGTTGCGTTATTTATGTTTTTATGACAGGTTTGCGAAGTTCAAATCACCTTCAAAAGAAACGCAGGCAATCCAAGCTAGCGAGTCTTGCACGATGTAAGTGTGCTGAGGTAGTTCAGAAAAGATTTTGATTGCTTTTTTTATATATTCAGGGGGGATGAAGTAAGCCTCATCACAGGCCGAATCGCCGATAAAAATCAAGTCGCCATCAGCGACCATCTTAATTTCTTCGGCCAACTGCAAGATTGCCGAATCTGAAGATGTTTGACCGAAATCAATGCTGTTGCTCAATCTGCTCCAAGCTACTTTGTTCACGGAAAATGGTACAGTTTTATTTATTCTTCTAGTGATTGATATTTGTTCGCTCTCGGAGAGGATGTTAAAGGGGATATCATTGCTGTTTAAGTCTTCACTTAATTCTTCGTCGAAGTAACTCATTTTTTTGAAAACCTTTTTGTCAGTTTTAATACTATTTTTGGACTGGCATCAAAAACGAAGTGTGGTCCCTTTTTTTTGTGTGACCAAACATTTATATGGGCGCCGTGACTCTCGTCATGTTCAACCCGGTACCCGGTTTTACCATTGGCTGTCTGCATTCCAACCGGTTCCCCGATACGTGGGCCAAATCTTCCGGGAGTTGGCTTTTCTGCGCGGAAGCCTTTTTCTAGCAGCCACTTCAATGCCTTATTCAGTGCTTGTTCATATGTCGAAGACCGGTTGGGGTCACCAATCTCCGGGGCCTTTTTCCCATGCTTTCGTGTTAACGCTTTGCCTTGCCGAAGTGGGCAATCTCCAGGGATGCAAGCCAATCCCAGCGGATCCACCCACCCCGTAGGATTAGGAACGTACTGGTAAGCATTGATCCCACCCGCCAACTTCACCGGATCCGGCGTCAGGTAACGACCAATATCCGGATTGTAGTAGCGATGCCGGTTGTAGTGCAGCCCGCTTTCCTGATCGAAGTACTGGCCCTGGAAGCGCAGCGGGTTGTCGATTTTTCCGACGTCCAAGCGGCTGATTTCGCCGTAGGCGCGGTAATGCGCGGACCAAACGATTTCGCCGTTGGGGGCGGTGAGTTCTTGTGGGGTGCCCAGATGGTCCAGCTGGTAGTGGTAGGGCTTGGTTTGTTTGGGGCCGAAGCCTTCCAGTAAGGCCAGCGGCCTGAAGCTACCGGGTTCGTAGAGGTAGCTGCGATGACGGTCCTTGTGATGCTCGGCAATCACCTTGTCGCCTTGCCAGAAAAACTCCGTGGTTATGTCATCAACGGTTTTGCTGATCCGCCGCCCAAACGGATCGTAACGGTAACTGGCCGTCTGCCCATTGGGTTGCGTGATACCAATCAGCCGATGCTGGCAGTCGTAGCGGTACTCGGTGACGAGCAGGTGACCTTTGCCACGCCGCTCACGGATCAGATTGCCGAACGCGTCATAGTCGTAATGCCTATCCCCCTGAATCATCAGCCGATTGCCCGCGACGATGTCCGGGCCGGGGCGGTTTTGCATGAGCAGGTTGCCGGCCGGGTCGTGGGCGAAGCGTTCTTGCAAATCCTGGGAGTGGTCGGCGCGGGTGAGGCGGTTCAGTGGGTCGTAGGTGTAGTCGTGCTGGCCCTTGCGGGTGTCGAGCAGGCGGGTGAGGTTGCCGGATTTGTCGTAGGTGTAGTGGCGTGCGTAGAGGTGGTGTTCCTGCTGGGTGACGGTGTGGGCATGCAGGCGTTGTTGGTCGTCGTAGTGGTAGTGGCTAAGGAGCTGGCCTTGTTGGCGTTGGTGTTCCTGGCCGGCTTTGAACAGGTGCGAGGTGAGGATTTCGCCATTGAGTTCGACGGTGGCGAGGTGGCCGCCTTTGGCGTGATTAAAAACAAGACGGTTGTTGTCGGGCAGTCGCAGGTTTTGCAACTGGCCGCAGGCGTCGTAGCCGTAGCGCAAGGTGCCCCAGCCTTGGTGTTCGGCAGTGAGGCGGTTTTGGCTGTCGTACTCGTAGGCCAGCGCCCAGTGGCCGTCCTCGACACCGAGGAGGTTGCCTTGGCGGTCGTAGGTATAGTCGACGGTTTTACCATCGGGGAGGGTTTTTCGTACAAGGCGGCCGGCAGAATCGCGCTCATAGCGGGTGACCAACTGACTGCCGTCATCCCCGTGTTCGGTCTTTTCCTGCAGGTTGCCGTTGAGGTCGTAGACGTAAGCCGTGCGCTGACCGTCAAACCCTATCTCCTGCTGGATCAGGCCGTTTAGGTGGTAATCGAGTTTGTAGGTCTCGCCAACCTCGTTTTCGATCTCAGTCAGCAATAACCGCGCATTGTCGTAGCGATACTTGACCTGGGTGCCGTCGGAATTAATACGACGGCTGAT
The DNA here is from genome assembly GCF_059419385.1 of Pseudomonas sp. GW821-FHT05H12. Classification (NCBI taxonomy): domain Bacteria; kingdom Pseudomonadati; phylum Pseudomonadota; class Gammaproteobacteria; order Pseudomonadales; family Pseudomonadaceae; genus Pseudomonas; species Pseudomonas sp. GW821-FHT05H12. Next base: position 32,415 of record NZ_JBWKRS010000023.1, read on the forward strand.
CAGATGCAGCCCATCGGCATATTCGTAGCGGGTAACGCGGCCTAACTCATCCCGCTCAGACGTGATTTTTCCATAAGGGTTGTAGCTGTATTCCCTAAAAGCGCCCCCCGGCAACACCACCCGAACCAACCGCCCCACGCTGTCCCACTGATACTCGGTCAGCGCGCCATGTTCATCCTCCCGCGCCACCTGTCGGCCAAGGTCGTCATAGCGATAACGCTTGATCCCACCCTCCGGCAGATGCTCCTCAAGCAACTGCCCCCGTTCATTCCACACCAGCCGCTGACAACTGTTATCCGGGAACCAAACCCCCGTCAGTTGCCCATATTTGTTGTAGCTGTAGTCGGTGTTGTGGCCCTCAGGATCAATCCTGCGGGTGATATCGCCCCTGTCATTACGCTCATATTTCCAGACCGCCTGACCGCGCCTTACAACCCGTACGAACCCATTGTCATGCTCGTAGGAGGTCGGCTCATCGTCCCCCGGAAACAGCGCCACCAAACGTCCAGCGTCGTCGTACTGATAGGCCGTGATCGCGCCCAGTGGGTCCTGCTCAACCGTCAGCCGGCCTTTGTCATCGTAGGATTTGAAGTGCTCGGCACCGTCCGGATCAACACGCTGCACCAGCCGCGCACGCCCGTCATGCACATAGACTTCCTGGCTGCCATCGGCGTTAAACACCGTGACCTGCCCGTTGTCATCCCAGGCATACCGGGTGTCCATCTGCGAAAAGCTGGCCCAGTGCCGAACACAGCGCGCCGCCTTGCCAGACCTTTCCCACTCCCAGAAGAAACTCGCCCCACCGGCCAACTGGCGTTCAAGAATGACGTGCTGATCGTCGTAGCGATAAACCTCGCTTTCACCGACAGCGTTAGTCGCACACACAAGTCGGCCAAGGTCGTCATAGGCGTAGGAAACGACGGTGTACTCGGTAACCCAGACAAACTCACCCGGCCCTTCAGCCCGGTGAATCTGGTAGTCCACGTCAACGATGCGACCCGACGAGTAGCGCAAAAACAACGACCGCCCCACGCCGTTATCCAACCGCTCAATCCGCCCCCTGAAATCCCGGGAAACACGCAGTCGGTTGTCATACGCATCGCTGATCGCTGTCAGAAAACCATTAACGAAATGGTAGAAACGCGAGCCTTGCGCCAGCACTAACTCATCCGGCAACGTCCCCAGATAAATCGCCGCGTCGGCCAAACTATTGGTAATCGCGGGGCGGGCGGCGGAGGGCAGCGGAAACTCAGTCGAGCGGTTCTCATGATCCGTCCACACCACCGAATCACCCGCAACCACCAGGCGATGCGCCAGTGCATGGCTCCAACCAAACCCCAACCCGCAATCCACTTCCACCGCACTGGTGCGATACAACCGCGTCCACTCAAACGGCAACATCCCATCAAGCGTGCCATCGGTGAGGGTGAGCAATTCCTCGCCCGTAACCATCGACACCGGACAACCGTTAGTGCACGTGGTCGCCGAACAGGTTGCCGCATCGCCGTTCTGGTTCTTCCCCGACGCAGGCACATCATCCACATGCTCTTTCTGCGTCAGCACCGCGTTCTGCCGTGCCCGCCAGCGCATCTGCATCGTGCCTTGCTTCAACCCGCCGACCACGCCGCGAACCGCCACGGCCTTGTAGCGATCCACTGCCTGCATGAACTTCGTCAGAATCGCCAAAAGGCTCTTAACAAAACCCACCGCCGCATCAAGGATCTGCGCGCCGTACTTGACCAGGCGCAACCCCAGGTAAGCCACGCCCGCCGCGGGTAGTGCGATGGTCAACACCGCGCCAATCACCAGGTCAATCAGCAACGACACCGCCAACCCGGCCGCCTTCTCGGCCATCTCGCCGGGTGGCAGCGCGTTGAGCCAGAGCATCGCCGTGCGCAGCATCAGGTACAGCGCCGCCTCGTCACTGGCCAGCAACATGGCTTGTTCCATGACTTTGGGCGTGTCGGTGGCCAATTGCGCCAACTTGGCAGCCTGATCACCGAGTTGCTCGCCGAACTTCAACGGGTCTTCAAGAATCGCCTGGACCAGCTTGATGCTGTCCCACACCTCTTTGATCGCCGCCCAACTGCCAGCCAAAACACCGTTGCCAATGGCGCTGGCGGTCGAGCGCTCCCAGTGCGGCTTAAACCCGGACCATTGCGATCGCAGCCACTGCTCCAGGTCAGCCGTCAGCCCCGCGTAAGAGGCAAACAGCGCCTCCACCTGCTCCTCGGAAACGCTCCCTCGCACCCGCACCTGATAGCGCTTGCCTGCCGCGCAGTGGTGTGAGCCCTTGCCGTGTTCATCGAGCATGACCACGGTGGAGGTGCCGTCATCGAGCCCTATTACCTCAACCGGGATGTTGCCGATCGGCACGTCATACACCGATTCGAACAGGCTCTCGATGTTCAGCTCGCCGCCCAGCGAGCAATGGGTGACGGTCGAAAAATCGGCATCGGACACACTCACCGAGATCTGCGAATCACCCACCCGCAACACCCGCTCCATGCCCAACAGCGAAGGCAAATCAGCGGCATGGCTGGCTGAATCCAACGCCTGCGCGTACCAGGTGCCCATCTGCTGGCGATACTCCGCCAGGCTCTGATGGAAGACATCCAGCTCGTGTTCGATAAAGGCAATGTGGGCGGTGTGTGTCATCCGTGACGTCTCGTCGAAGGGCAAGGCGTCGGAGTCTGCCGCAGCAAAAAGCGGCTGGATGAACGGTTGGAAAAATCAGAATGGGATGACGTAGAGCGGGAAAAAGCCGCGAAAAACTAGCCCGGGGGATTACGCAAAAAGGCGATCCGGCTCATTGCGAAAAGCTGCTCAAATAAAAATGGCTCTCATCCTTGCCCGATTTTCCGACCTGGCCGTCATGGTTAATAGAACCTCTATTACGCAGGATTTCCCATGTCGCGCCTTGCTCGTCCCTTGCATCCACTGGCCCTGTCAGTGGCGTTCGCCTTTGCCGCCGTGCCGTTGCTGTCTGTTCAACCTGCCTTTGCCGAAGAAAGCAGCAGCGCGCTGCGTCGCTTCTCGATTCCTGCGGGTGATCTGAGCCAGGCACTCAACAGCCTGGCCGAGCAGGCCAACCTCGTGCTGGCGTTTGATGCGAGCCTGGCGCGGGGCAAGCACAGCAATGGCTTGAGCGGGCAGTACGACACCGACGCGGCGCTGAACCAGTTGCTCGCCGGCAGTGGCCTGCAGGCGCTGAAGATTTCCGCCGACCGTTACCGCCTGGAGCCGATCCCGGATAACGGCGGGGCCATGGAGTTGCAGGCCACCACCATCAGCGGCGCCTACCAGGCCGAGAGTCCCACCGGGCCGGTGTCCGGTTACGTGGCCACGCGCAGTCTGTCGGGCACCAAGACCGACACCGCGTTGATCGAGACCCCGCAGTCGATCTCGATTGTGACCAAGGACCAGATGCGCGCGCAGAACGCCGAGAGCCTCAACCAGATCCTGCGTTACAGCGCCGCCGTGATACCGGAAACCCGTGGCGCCACGGCGTCGCGCCTGGACCAGCTGACCATCCGTGGCTTTGCCCCGGCCACCTATCTGGATGGCCTGCGCATGCCGTCCAGTCGCGATGCCTTGCCGCAAAAGGACGCGTTTGATCTGGAGCGCGTCGAAGTGCTGCGCGGGCCGGCGTCGGTGCTGTACGGGCAGGGCACGCCGAGCGGTGTGATCAATATGGTCACCAAGCGCCCGCTGGATACGCCGTTTCATGAAGTCGGCGTGGAATATGGCACCTTCAACAAGAAGCGCACCACCTTCGACTTGAGCGGGCCGATTGATGATCAGGGCGTTTACTCCTACCGCGTCGCCGGGCTTTTCGACGATGCCGATGGGCAAGTGGAACACACCGAGACCCGCCGTCAGTCGCTGTCCACCGCATTCACCTGGCGCCCGGACGAGGCGACGTCGCTCACGTTGCTCGGGCACTTTCAGAAGGACCCCAAGGGCGCGTCCTACGGTTCGGTGCCGGCCTGGGGATCGGTGTTGCACAGCCCGACCGGGCGCAGCATCGACGTGGATTTCTATGACGGCGAGAAGAACTTCGAGAAGAGCAACCGTGAGTATTACTCCATCGGTTACGCCTTCGAGCATCACTTCGATGATGTGTGGACCGTACGCCAGAACGCGCGTTACCTGCGCAGCGAGGGCCAGTACCGCAGCCTCTACAACAACTACCTGATGGCGGATTACCGCACCATCCGACGCTCGACCATTGCCGCTGACGTCGACATGGACGCCTACACCCTCGATAACCAGCTGCAAGCCAAATTCGACACCGGCTCGCTGCAGCACACGCTGCTGATGGGGCTCGACTACCAGAACACCAGCACCGACACCAAGCAGGGCTCCGGCGTGTACACCGCGGGCCCGACCCTGGATATTTTCAATCCGGTGTACGGCGCGGCGGTTCCGGTGCCTGCGTATACCACCGACGGCACGTCGCGCAGCGAGCAGACCGGCGTGTACCTGCAAGAGCAGATGAAGTGGGACAAGTGGGTGCTGCTGCTGGGGGGCCGCTATGACTGGGCCAGCACCGACAACAGCACCCAGACCCTCAGCTCCGGCGCCAAGGCCAAATCCTCCCTGGACAGCAAGGCCTTTACCGGCCGCGTGGGGCTGGTCTACCTGTTCGATAACGGCCTGGCGCCTTACGCCAGCTATTCGGAATCGTTCCAGCCGCAATCGGGTACGGGGTATGGCGGTTCGGTGTTCAAACCCACCGAAGGCAAGCAGTATGAAGTGGGCATCAAGTACCAGCCGCCGGGCAGCAACAGTTTTATCACCGCCGCGATCTTCGACCTGCGCCAGACCAACGTGCTCACCACCGACCCGGACCCGACGCACCTGTGCGGCACCGGCCGCTGCCAAAGCCAGGATGGCGAAGTGCAGTCCCGTGGCTTTGAGCTTGAAGGCAAGGCCAGCCTCAACGACAACCTGGACATCACCGCGGCCTACGCCTACCTGGACAACCGCATCAGCAAGTCCAACAGCACCGTGCGTTATGCGCCGATCGGCGATGTGGGCGTAGGCCCCGCCATCGCCGCCGAGGGCACCACCACCTATGGCGTGCCGCGCCATACCGCGTCGGCGTGGGCGGACTACACCTTCCATGACGGCAGCCTGAAAGGCTTTGGTGCCGGCGCCGGTGCGCGGTATGTCGGGTCGTCCTGGGGCGATACCGCCAACACCCTGAAGGTGCCGGGCTACACCCTGTTCGACGCGGCGGTGCATTACGACATCCCGAACATCACCAGTCTCAAGGACAACCTGCGCCTGGCATTGAATGCCACCAACCTGGCCAATAAAGAGTACGTGGCCTCGTGCTACTCGTACTCGTGGTGTTGGTACGGCTCGCAGCGCACCGTGCAGGCGAGTGCGACCTATCAGTGGTAAAAATGCGCTGATAAGGCAATTTAATGGCCCCTTTGTAACAAAATCCTCGCCAGAATCGCTTTTATTTTCAGGTGGTTAGGTGGGGATGCAAATGCGCACTGTTGGAATCATGCTGATCGCCTGCTCCCTGGCAGGCGGCGCGGCTGCCGTGCAGGCACGGGAGCTGCGCGAGGGTGACAAGTACATGTGCAGTTGGGGCGCTGGCACCGCCGCCAGGGCCCAGGAACTCAAGCTGTCGGGCGTGTCGCTGTATGCCGCGCGGCAGAAGATCCAGACCATCAAGTTCAGCAAATCGTGGATGCGCATGATGGCCATGGGCATCACCGAGCAGACCTACGACAGCCGTTCCCGGCTGAAACCCGAGGCAATCCGCCAGAGTTTTTACCAGGATTGCGTACGCTACAAAGTGGCGCGCAAGTGATGGCCTGACTGGCTCAGCGTGACAGCGGTGAGCCGGCATCTTCCTGGAAAAATACCTTGGCGGTGTCGATAAAGCGCCGATTGGCTTGTGACAGGTATTCGTTGGCGCGCCAGCACAGGTTGAAGTGCATAAATTGCGCAGGCGCAAAAGACACCCCCACCAACCCTGGCTCCTGCTCCTGAACGGAACGCAGCAGGGTAGAAGCCCCCATCCCGCTGCGCGTGGCCGCTATCACCAGTGGTACGAAGTTGCTTTCCAGGGCGATGTTGAGCTGCACCCGTGCGGTACTGCAAAAAGTATCCAGCAGGTGACGTTGCAGGAAGGTGTTGTCGAACACCAGCAACGGTTCGTCGTGCAGGCGGTCTGCTGACAGCGATACCGCTCCCGCCAAAGGATGATGCTCGTTCACGCACAGCACCATCTCATCGCTGCCCAGCAGCACCGACTCCCAGCCAGGTTCCACGCGTCGCGACTCGAGCAACGCGACATCAATCGCCCGTGTCGCGAGGCGTGCGCTGATGTCATCGGCACTGCCTTCGACCACGTGCATGGCAATGCCGGGGTAGCGGGCACGAAATTGCATCAACAGTTCCGGAATATGGCGGATGCCATACATCGGTGGCACACCGACGCGGATTTCGCCGCTGTGCAGTTGGGTCAGGTCCTGCAGTTCGCGGCGTGCGCCGGCCAAACCCTCCAGGCACGCTTCGGCGCGGGCCAGAAACAGCTGGCCCTCGGCCGTCACGCTGATCTGGCGTGTGGCCCGGTTGAACAAGGCCACCCCCAGCTCATCTTCCAGGCGGCTGACCGCCATGCTCAATGCCGGCTGCGCCACATGCAGGGCCTGCGCGGCTTTGGTGAAGCTGCCTTGGCGGGCGATTTCGACGCAGTATTCCAGGGCTCTGAGGTTCATTCCGGCTCACATAACAAAGAGTGATGAACAGCTTCACAAATGGATATTTTTTGTGATGCGCGGCAGTCTATAACCTGTCGGCATTCTTCTCCATGCCGGATTTCATCATGCCCCTCTACCTTCGCTGTTACTGGCTCGCCACCCTTACTGTTGGCGCCTTGGGCGGTAGCCTTGCCCAATGGGCGGGATGGCCTTTGCCTTGGGTTATTGGCTCATTGCTCGCGGTGTTGCTGACCCGCTGCGCGGGCAGCCGGGTGCCGGAAATTCCCCACGGGCGCAAAGCCGGGCAGTTGATCGTGGCCGTGGCCATCGGCTGCCATTTCACCGTGCCGGTGATGCAGCAGGTGGCGGGGCATTTGGGGCTGATCGTAACAGCAGTACTGCTGACGCTGGTGTTGGCCCTGGGTTCGGTGCTGTTCTTGCACCGATGGGGCGTTGCCTTGAACACGGCGTTCTTCGCGCTGATGCCGGCCAACTCCACCGAGATGGTGCACCTGGGACGGCAGCGTCAGGCGGACACCAGTTTTATCGCGGCGGCCCACAGCGTCCGGTTGCTGCTGATCCTGTTGGCAGTGCCAGCGGTGGCTACCTTTGGCGTGTCCCATTCTGTGGCGCACGAGCCGTTGCCGGTCATCTGGCCTTGGCTGATCTTTATCCTGGCAATGGGCTTTCTCGCCGCACTGGCCTTCAAGCGCTGCAACCTTCCCAATCCCTGGACCTTCGGGCCGTTCCTGATCTGTGCGGTGGGGGTGGGGTGCAACCATTTGTCGATGAGCATGCCAGGCTGGCTCAGCGGGTGCGGGCAATTGCTGATCGGATGTGCACTGGGTGTTGCGTTCGACCGCGGTTTTTTCCGCCGTGCACCGGGTTTTCTGGCCAAGGTGCTGGTGCTCTTGGCGGGCTCAGTGATTGCCACTGCGCTGGCTGCGTGGGGGCTGGGTGCTGGATTGGGCATGCCGTGGCTGTCGCTGGCCCTGGGCATGATGCCCGGCAGTGCCCCGGAAATGAGCCTCACTGCCGAAGCCTTGGGGTTGGCGGTCACATTGGTCACGGCCATGCAGGTTATCCGTATGCTGTTGATCCAGGCTGCGTGCCTGCCGCTGTATCGCCTGCTGGACCGAGCGCTGCACGAGCAAGCACCGGCCAGTACAAAATCTGCGTAAGCCTGTCCAACTTTGCCCTCGTACCCCTCGCCATACTGGCGCCAGGTAAACGAAGAGGCACAGGCCATGACTGACTACGTATTCACCCCCGCGCACATTCCCTCCCTTGCCATCCAGGGCAGCGACGCACGTTTCCCGCTGCGCCGGGTGTTTTGTGTGGGGCGCAACTACAGCGAGCACGCCCGGGAAATGGGGCATGACCCAGACCGCGAGCCGCCGTTTTTCTTTATGAAGCCAGCGGATGCCGTCGTGCCCGCCGAAGGGGTGATCGCTTACCCGCCGCTGACCGCCGACCTGCACCATGAAGTGGAACTGGTGGTGGCCATCGGCAAGGGTGGGGTGGATATCAGCCCTGAAGAGGCGTTGTCGCATATCTGGGGGTATGGTGTTGGCATCGACCTGACCCGTCGCGACCTGCAAGCCCAGGCGAAAAAACTCTCCCGTCCGTGGGATTGGGCCAAGGCGTTTGATGAGTCGGCGCCGACCACCGCCTTGCGGCCCGTGAGTGCCATCGGCCATCCCTCCACGGGGAAAATCTGGCTCAAGGTCAACGGCGAACAACGCCAAGTGGGTGACTTGGCCGACCTGATTTGGTCCGTCAGCGAAGTGATCAGCCACGCGTCCAAATCCGTGGCGCTCAAGGCGGGCGACCTGATTTTCACCGGTACGCCCGCAGGTGTGGGTGCCGTGCAGCCGGGGGATGTGCTCACGGCCGGCATCGACGGCATTGGCGAGTTGAGTTTCACCCTTAGCCAGGGTTGAGGCTAAAGTGGTGCCCAGGCCACCCGAGAGACTGTTATGCCAGGCACCCGCGTCACCACCTATGGCATGGAACAACGCAGCGACCGCCCCGACTTCTATATCCGCGACAAACGCGGGCGGGCGGCGCTGACTAGCCCCCATCGCCACGAGTATTTCCAGATCCAGATCAACCTCGGCGGCGACACCGTGCAGCATATCGGCGGCGCGGTGCGGCCGTTTCCGCACAAGGCCCTGGCGTTCATCCTGCCCCATCGCCTGCACGTGATCCCCCATCCCGAGGATGGCGAGTTCATGCTGATCAACTTCAGCCAGGCGTTTTTCCTGCCCCAGCTGACGTGCGACCCACTGGACCTGGAAGACATCCCCATCGGCCAGGCGCCAGAACTGGCACCGTTTCGCTTCCAGGAACAGCTGGACTTCATCCTCGACGACGCGGCCTTCGAAGAAGTGCGAACCTGGCTCACCCAGATGCGTGCCCTCGACGCCCACCGCACCTTCGGCGCGCGCGAGCGCCTCAAGGGCTACCTGTTCCAGCTGATCGGCCTGGTGTGCCAGGCCTACGCCGAGCCGCTGCAGGCATTTGCCGCCAGCAACGCCACCCGGCGCGGGCGCAAGGACGCACTGGCACGGGTGCAGGGGTATATCCGCGAGCACCTGCACGAACCCACCCTCAACCTGACAGACACCGCCGCTGCGGCTTTCCTGTCGCCCAATTACCTCACTCACTTGTTGCGCAAGGAGACCGGCAGACCGTTCTCCCAACTGGTGCTCGACCGTCGCATGCAACTGGCGCGTACCTTGTTGCTCAACAGCGCGCAATTGATCGGCGTTATCGCCCAACGCTGTGGCTTCACCGATGAGGCGTACTTTTCCCGCTGTTTCCGCAAGGCACACGGCTTGGCGCCGGGGCAATTCCGCCGCCAGCAGCACACTGAATCCCTGTAATCGCGCGCTTTTTACAAAACCACGACAATGCATATGTTTCTATTTGCATACAATCGCGTGCTTCAACGGAGGAAGCGCCCATGAATACGCGGATACGGCAGGCGACACCGCAGGACATCGACACATTGTTTGCGATTCGTACCTCGGTGGTGCAGAACCACCTGAGCCGGGAACAAATGGCCGAATTGGGCATTACCCCGGATGGGCTGGCGGACAGCATCCGTGAAGCGCCCTGTGTGTGGATCGCCGAGGTCAATGGCGAGCCTGCCGGGTTTTCCATGGTCGACCTGGACGGTGGCGAAGTGTTTGCGATGTTCGTGCGGCCGGCCTATGAGAACCAAGGGCTCGGCCGCCAATTGATGACGGTTGCCGAGGCCGCCTTGTTTGAACGCCATGACACGTTGTTCCTGGTCACCGACGGGCGTGATGAAATCCGCGCCAACGGGTTTTACCAACGCCTCGGTTGGTCGGTGGTGGATCAGGTTGACGGCGACGACGTTCGTTACCAGAAGAGCAGGGCGCTGTAGTGCCATGAACCCACCTGAAGACCCGTCCTCCAACAGCTTTCGCTACTTTGTGATCGGGGTGCTGTGCGTCGCGGTTTTGCTGGGCTTCTACTTTGTACGGCTCAATGCGCGGGTTGACCAGGAGCGGGAGGAAGCCGCCGAACGCCTGGCCCTTTGCCAACACATCCAAAGCATGGCCCGTGCGGCTTTGCCGGCCAACCTCCAGCCGCCCGAGGCGTGCAAGCAACTTAAGGCGCGTGAGTCCGGAAGTGTTGCGCCGTTATAATCAATAACCTTATTTATACAGCGGATATATACCGACGAAGTGTCAGGTAATAGTCGCGCTACTTGCACCAAAAAGTGGCACAAGTGCGCCGCGCTACCTTAAAAAAGGTCAGGTTATTGAATGACTTACGCGACTTTTAATCCGACGAAAGGATTAAAATAATCTTGTTACAGCTTTTTACAATCGGTACTATAGCCGGGCGTTCACCTCCCACGGTTTATGCATTTTTAAATCCCAAGTTTCCATCAGCTACTTGGGATTTTTTTTGCCTGCGATTTGACTCAAACGTCAAACTTCAACGTCGGCGAACTCTGCACGCATGCGGCCGTTGCGCTTGGCCTGGTACAGCAACTTGTCCACCTCCTCGACAAACCCCAGCATGGCGCTGTCGGGCGTGACGAGGTGGGTGCCCACGCCCAGGCTCAGGGTCAGCAGTTTCGACACCGGTGAAAAACCGTGCTCGATCTGCTGCTGGCAGATCAGGTGCAGGCAGCGTTGCGCGACCTGTCTGGCCGAGGCGGCATCGGTCTCCGGCAGCAACCACACAAACTCCTCGCCGCCGATGCGCGCAATGAAGTCCCGTGGCCGGTTGGCCGCCAGCGATAAGGTGCGCGCCACCTGGCGCAGGCACTCATCGCCTTTGATATGGCCGTAGTGGTCGTTGTACTGCTTGAAAAAATCGATATCCAGGATGATCAACGACAACGGCAACTGGCTGCGCTGGGCGCTGGCCCACTCGCGTTCCAAGACCATGTCGAACATGCGTCGGTTGGCGATACCGGTCAGGCCGTCCTGGTAGGAATATTCCTCAAGCTGCTTTTGCAGGCGGATCAGGTGCTCTTCGGTCTTCTTGCGCTCGCTGATATCGAACATGAAGCCAATCAGCGCTTCGACTTCGCCGTCCTTGCGCACCACGTGCACCACGTCGCGAATCCACACGTAGTCGCCGTTCACTGTGAGCGCCCGGTAGTCGGCCTCGTGGTCCACGCCGGCGCGGGACTGCGACACGCAGAAGTTCACCACGTATTCGCGGTCATCGGGGTGCATGCGTTCGACCCAGTCATCCACGCTGACCCAGCTTTGCGGGGTCCAGCCCAGCAGTGTCTCGATCTGCGGGCCAATGTAGCTGAAGGTCATGGTCTGCCAGTCGATGCGCCAGGGAATGGCTTTAGTCGACTCCAGCAGGGTTTTGTAGACGTCACTGTCGGGCTGGCTCGGTGGGGCGATGCTCATAGGTGGGCTGCTCGAAGTAGGGGCGAAATGCCATGAGCGTCTTTTGAACCGGCCCGTGAGTCAAGCCTTCGCCAGCGCACCGGACGAGAGGTCGAGTGCCGGGTTCCTGGCGCCAACGCACCAGCGTTTACGGGGCAAAATGCGCGGTAGCTAACACTTTTGCATTAATTGTTACGCCAGGGTCGCAAGCTCATCTACTCTGGTTCCATCACACCGACAGGGCAGGGCCCAGGGACGGGGGCTTATGATGATTTCGATCACTGAATTCAGTCGCATCATGGCGTCAGGCTTCTTGCCGCTGTCCTGTGATTGCAGCCTCAACAGCGACGGTTCACTGCGCATCAGCGTGTTCGAGCCGCAGACCGGGCGCGTCGAGCTGCTGCTGACCCGCGTCTCGCCCGAAGGCCTGGACAGCATCCGTTCCATCTCAAACCTGATTGGCGAGCTGCGCACCGAGATCAAGGCCGGGCGCCGCGGGTTTGCAGCCGTCGGCTAAGCGTCATGACACGGCGGTGTCGGCCTGGGTCGAGACCGCGCCGTAGTAGCGCCAGCAGCAATGCCGATGTTCCGGCAGGATCACACAGCCGCTCAGGCTTACGATCAGCAGGGCGGCAACCAGCATGGATAGGCGACGGGACATGATGTTTCCTCTTGGTGTGTTCGGCGTTACAGGTTGAACGCCGCCACCCTGGAATATCCGTCGCAATGCTTTCAAACATTTCATCAAGCCCCTTCATCCCCTGAGCAATACTCCTCTTACGCACGGCGTGAAAAAAATCTGCGGAGTTCGCGACGGATTCTTCCCGTACCTGGCGTTCAACCCATCAGCAGCGTGCACTTTCGCTCGCCGTATGAGGAGTTGCCATGAAACCACTGGCCAAATTGCGCCTTGTCTTGCTTGCCCCGCTGGCGCTCGCCGCGTTTGTCAGCACCCCGACGTTTGCCCAGACCGAAGTCATCATTCGCCAGGCCCCACCGGCCGAGCGCGTTGAAGTGATACCCGCCGAACGCCCCGGCTACGCCTGGGACCGTGGACACTGGCGCTGGGAAGGCGGTGCCTATGCGTGGGTGCCAGGACACTGGCAGCCGGTGATGCGCAATGCGCGCTGGGAGCCGGGCCATTGGGAATCCCATGGGCCGAACTGGTACTGGCGCGAAGGGCATTGGATCCGCTGAACCCTGAAACTTAGCCTCCGGACCGAGTATTACCCGATTGAAAGACACTGATCCGGACGTTGAGCTACTGGCACGTATCGGCAACAACGAACCTGCGGCCGTCAACGAGATGGTGACGCGCAAGCTGCCGCGTCTGCTGGCGCTCGCCGGTCGGATCCTGGGCGATGCCGACGAGGCCAAGGACGTGGCCCAGGAAAGCTTCTTGCGCATCTGGCGCCACGCGGCGAACTGGCGTCCTGGTGAAGCGCGGTTTGACACCTGGCTGCACCGGGTGGCGCTGAACCTGTGCCACGACCGCTTGCGTCGTCGCAAAGAGCGCCCGTTGGACGAGGACGAAGTGCTGGAGCTGGCGGACAGCGCACCGTCCCTTGATGAGCAGTTGGAAACCGCCGACCGCAGTGCGAGGATGGCCGCCGCGTTGGCGACCTTGCCCGAGCGCCAGCGCGAAGCCATTGTGCTGCAGTATTACCAGGAGCTGTCGAACATCGACGCCGCGGCCCTGATGAATATTAGCGTCGAGGCACTGGAGAGCCTGCTGTCGCGGGCCCGACGCCAGTTGCGCAATCAACTTGCCGACACACCAGGGCTTGCCCGCCCAGGAAGGGAAAAACCATGACGCCCGAACGATTTGCTCATCTGGCTGATGCCTACGGGGCCAGCCTGCACCGCTGGCCCATCGCCGAACAAGCCGCCGCCCAGGCGCTGCTCGATAACGGCAACGCCAGCGCCCGCGAGGCGTTGCGCGAGGCCAGTTGGCTGGATACCCGATTGGACAGCCATCAGTTGGCGTTCGCCGACCCTGCGCTGGCCCGACAGATTCGCCAGTCGGCGCCGCGCCGGGCGTCATTCTGGTCGCGCTACGCCAGTTGGTTGTCACCTGCCGGCCTGGTGGGGGTGGGCATCGCCGGCATCGCGGCCGGGGTATTGGTGGCGTCGCTGAGCGTGCCGCTGCCGATGTCGTCATCCGAAGTGCTGCCCAGCGTCTTCGATCAGGGCGACGCCGACGTCGTCTTTACCGTCAACGCCGAGGAAACCGAGCAATGACCCCCAAATCCCTCAAGCCGTGGTTGGTCGTCTCGGTGTTGCTCAATGTGTTTTTGATCGGCGGCGTCGGCGGTGGCCTATACCACTGGACGACAGCGGCCAAACCCGCCGAAGCGGTGGTCAACCAGCATGGCCTGCGCCAGGCGATGATCAAGTTGCCGCCCGAGCGGCGCAAGGAACTGCGCCAACTGCTGCGCCAGAACCGTGCCGACAGCCAGCCGCTGATCATGGCCGGCCGCGAGGCACGCCTTGGCGTGATCAAACAGCTGGAATCGCCGAGCCTGGACCGCGACGCGCTGGTGACCGAGCTGGCCAAAGCGCGCGAGGCCGATACGTCGCTCAGGGCATTGGTGGACGGCACCCTGGCGCAATTTGCGAGCAACTTGCCCCAGGACGAGCGACAGAAACTGGTCGAGGCGCTGTACCAGCGCGGACAGGTCAAGGCTAAAGAAAAATTCATCCAGACAGCGGGGAATAAACCCCGTTCTTGAGCTGTTAAGCCCGCATAACCTCTATGGAAGTGTGCTTATGCCGGCTGCGAAAAAGAAACAGGCTTTTGATTTTTCCTGTGGGGCTGCGTCGTTGTTGTGCGCGGCAGTGGAGCTGGAGGCAACCTTGCCCGGTGGCATGACCGCAACCGATGCGTTGCGCACCAACATGTGTGAAGTGGAACTCTACAAGTTCACCTCCGGCGCGCTGACCGGCGGGGTGGTCAAACCCTTCGATCCCACCAAGGCCGGCTACTCCTATCCCCACAGTGTGGCGTTGGCGGCGCGGACGTTGGGGTTGAACGTGACCATCTACATGGAAGGCTTTCTGGCCAGCGCCTTGGCCACCTTGTACCCCAAGTGCGAAGAGCTTTGCGTGAAGGCGGGCTTTCCCGTGATCCACGGCGCACCGCCGCCGATGGCCGCAAATCGCCGAGCGTTGTGTGTGGTCACCACCTTTGTAGTGGGGCTGCACTACGTGATGCTGCGCCCGGGCGGAGACTTCATGGACCCGGCCGATGGCGACAACCACGATAACTTCAAGACGATGAACACCTGGTCGAAGGTGTACTCGCAAACGGGGATTACCTTGGTGCTGGAGAAGGAAGTGGAGGTTTAGGGCGCTCTTCAAGCCCGCTCCCACAGGGGGTTAGCGGTGTACCCAATGTCCCGGCCGGACACCGATCAAAATGTAGGAGCTGGCTTGCCTGCGAAAGCGGAGGGCCAGCTGGCATTTGAATCG
>NZ_JBWKRS010000023.1:47604-110909 GCF_059419385.1 Pseudomonas sp. GW821-FHT05H12
GACTGACACACCGCCTTCGCGGGCAAGTCGAATCGTCGCACCGCCGCTCCCACAGAGGGTTAGCTGTGTACCCAATTTCTCGACCGGACACAGCTCAAAATGTGGGAGCTGGCTTGCCTGCGAAAGCGGAGGGCCAGCTGGCATTTGAATCGACTGACACACCGCCTTCGCGGGCAAGTCGAATCGTCGCACCGCCGCTCCCACAGAGGGTTAGCTGTGTACCCAATTCCTCGACCGGACACAGCTCAAAATGTGGGAGCTGGCTTGCCTGCGAAAGCGGAGGGCCAGCTGGCATCTGAGTCGACTGACACACCACCTTCGCGAGCAAGTCGAATCGTCGCACCGCCGCTCCCACAGAGGGTTAGCTGTGTACCCAATTTCTCGACCGGGCACAGCTCAAAATGTGGGAGCTGGCTTGCCTGCGATGGCATCACCTCGGTCTACCTACCTTCAACGTGGCCTCACACAGTCCACTGCCCGACCCACCAACACTTCCTGCTCCCGTCCCGCGCTGTTCACGTTCACAGTGCGGGCGAAGCTCAGGCCAGCACCTTCAAACACGCACACCACCCGGTCCCTGAACGCCGTCTGCGGGTAGATCCAGGTCATTTCCAGGGTCTGGGCATCCAGCCAGCGAGCGCCGGCGACGATCTGCGCATTGTGGAATTCATAGCCATGGTGCAAGGCGCGGCCGGGCATGCTGGTGTTGCCTGGCAGCCAGTCGTCGATGCCCACGCTCAGGCGGTGAGTCGCTTGGTTGTCGGTCAATTCGAACGTCAGCACACCCGCCCGGAAGTCGAACGACAACTGCTTCACGCCCAACCCGTTCTCGGCCATCGCAAACACGCGCGTCGAGTCTGCGGGTGCCGAGCAGGCTGAAACCAATAACGGCCGCTCAGCCATGCTCGCCAACCGCGCCTCCAGTCGCGCATCCGCCTCGCGCGTCCCACCGCCGCCAAACGCCGCCGGAAAATACCGCTCGATAAACGGAATGATCTCGGCCGAGTTCTTCATGCCACCGACCACAACCAGCGTCGCGCCATGTTCGCGGTACACCGCCGCCATCTGCACAAACACACCCAGTGCGCTGAAGGCGCCGCCCGGTTTCATCATCCAGTGGTAGCCGTAGCGGCTGTCCGACCCGCCCTGGGGCCGGGTGGCGGCTTCGACCCAGGCTGCCGGCAGGATTTGTCGGCCTTCCCATACGCCATTCTGCCCGTGCAGTACCGCCAGCTTGAGCGCCGCCGACACCGGCGCAGTAAGGCCATTGCCGCCTGGGTTCACGCCGTCGGGGCCGATGTCCCAGGTTTCGTTGTGAATGGCCAGCGGCTCGAGCAGGCGCGGCTTGAGGTAGGCGTGCAGGGTTTGCCCGGTGACGCGGTTGATCAGCGCCGAGAGCATGTAGCTGGCGGCGCTGGTGTAGACGTATTCGGTGCCGGGCGCATAGGCCAGGGGAATCTTGAAAAATTCGGCGATCCAGCTGGTGTCGATGCCGCGCCACACGGAGCCGGAGGTGTTGCTGGCATGGCCGGTGCGCATGGTCAGCAGGTGTTCGACGGTCATATCGGCCAGGCGCGGGTCGGCGTCGGCCGGTACGTCGTCGGGGAAGAAGGTCACCAGCCGGTCATCGAGCCTGAGCAAACCCTCATCGATCGCCAGGCCGATGGCGCAGCCCGTGAAGCTCTTGGCCATGGAGTGCAGCACGCGAGGCTCATTGGGGTCGACCGGCCAGGTCCAGCCTTCAGCGACGACGTGGCCATGGCGATGCAGCATGAAGCCGTGCAGATCGAGGCCGGCGGCCTTGACCTCGTCAAGAAAGGCGATCAGGCGGTCGGGGTCCACGCCCACGCTGCTGGCGCTGGCGCGGGGCAAACCATCATAGGAAATCGGGGGCATGTAGGGGCTCGTGGGTAGGGTGGGTCAACGGTTGCGGTGCACCAGCCGGGAATAGGAAATCAGCATGCTGGTGAGCTCCTGGCTGACCCCGGTGAGGGGCGAGGAGCGGCGACTGATCAGGCACACATCGCGCGACGCCAGCGGCTCTTCGATGGCGATGGGGGTCAAGGCGCTGGAAAACAGTTTCATCCCCGGCAGCATGCGCGGCTCGATGGTGAGGTAGTCGGTTTCGGAGACGATGTGCAGGGTTTCCAGCAGGGAGTCGGTGGTGATAGCGATTTTCGGCGGTGCCAGGCCCTGGGTGCGGAACAGCTCCACCAGGCGGTTTTCCGCGCCGCCGATGACGCCGGTGGAGCGCACGCTGATCCATTGGCAGTCGACCAGTTCCCGCACCGACCTGGCCTGAGCCAGTGGGTGGCCCTTGCGCGCAATGATGCCAGCGCTCGACGGGTAGAGGCGGTCGATGGACAGGTCGATGTCGGTGACATTCGGCGCCAGCGGGCACAACACGAAATCCAGCCGGCCGTCGCGGACCTTTTCTACCAGGCCCTTGGTGGTGCCGCTGGCCACGTGCACCTGGATACGCGGGAAGCGCTGGGTGAAGTTGCTCAGCACCGGCACCAGCAACTCGGCCAGGGGCTCAGAGGTGACACCCAGGTCGATATGGCCTTCAGGCTCGCCTTTCCAGGGTTGCAGGTCGAGCAGGGCGCGTTCGCAGTCCAGGGTGATGGAGCGGGCACGCACCAGGAACACTTCGCCAGCCGGGGTCAGGTTGATGCCTTGGTTGGAGCGTTGCAGCAGCACCACGCCCAGTTCCTTTTCCAGGGTCTGGATCGATTGGGTCAGGGTGCTTTGGGCCACATCCAGCTGGCGTGCGGCAGAGCGGAAACTGCCTTTTTCAACCACGGCACAGAACGCACGAAGATGGGTGAGAGTCATGAAGGACTGCCTCAGGTTTCAGCATTTAAACCATTGAATGCCCGCCAGCTTATCTGATGACTATAGGTGCGCACAGATCGGTTTGGCCGATCAGGTTCATTATTTTTGAACGCATGCAAACGGCTCCAACCCCTGATTTTTCGGTAGGCTGCAGGCAGGTCACGTGCGGCTCGGCAGGTGATCGGAAAAGCCGAGCCTGATCACTTGGAGCGTTCTTCTCAAGCTTGCCGCACGAAGAATAAGATCGGTCCAGGAACATTCGCCAACCGTGAAGGCGACCAAAACAACAACAATTATCCAGGAGTTCGGCCGTGCCTCTTATTGGGTCCTGCCAGCGTCCGAACCCCATGCGTAAGGAATCTTTAAGGTGCAGTTATCCATGAACAAGACTTTTATCCTGGCAGGCGCCTTGTCTGCGGCACTGGTGGGCACTGCCCATGCTGAAAGTGTGTTGAAGGTGGCGCTCAACGCTGACATCCGCAGCACCGACCCGGGTGTGAACCGCGACACCAACTCCGATGCGGTGATCATGCACATCACCGAAGGGCTGGTGGCCTTCCGCGAAGACGCCACCGTTGGCCCGCTGCTGGCGAAGGACGTGCAGGTGTCCGACGACGGCCTGCGCTACACCTTCCACCTGCGCGACGGGGTAAAGTTCCAGAATGGCAAGCCGCTGACCTCCGCCGAGGTGCTGTGGACCTGGAAGCGCTTCCTCGACCCCAAGACCCAATGGCGCTGTGCGCCTGAATTCGATGGGCATGGCGGCGCAAAGATCGTCGACATGAGCGCCCCGGACCCGCTGACAGTGGTGTTCACCCTCGACAAGCCCAACGGCCTGTTCCTCACCAGCACCGCGCTGCCTGAGTGTGGCGGCAGTGGCATCCTGCACCCGGACTCCGTGGCGGCCGACGGCAGCTGGAAAGCCCCGATCGGCACCGGCCCGTTCCGCTTGGGCGACTGGAAGCCCGGTCAATATGTCGAACTGCTGCGTAGCACCGACTACAGCGCCCGCGATGAAAAAGCCCCCGACGGCTACACCGGCAACAAGAGCACCACCCTCGACCGCGTGCGCCTGCTGGTGATCCCGGACCCGGCGGCGGCCAAGGCGGCGCTGCTGTCGAAGAACGTTGACCTGCTGATCGACGTCACCCCGCTGGACGCCACCGAACTGGCGGCCAACCCCAATGTGCGGGTGACCTCCAGCGGTACCATGTCGGTCAACGCCTTGCTGTTCCAGACCCGCGACCCGCTGCTTAAAGATGTGCGCCTGCGCCAGGCCATCGCCCATGCGCTGGACTCGGCGCAAATCGTCGAAGCCCTCACCGGCGGGCGTTCCAAGGCCAACAACTCGATGGTCGCCAGCGGCAGCCATTACCACACCGCCGTCGAGGACCAGGGCTTTGCGTTCGACCCGGCCAAGACTGCGCAACTGCTGCGTGAAGCCGGCTACAAGGGCGAGCCGATCAAGCTGATTGTCAACAAACGCTACGCCGCGATCTTCGACATGGGCGTGTTCGTGCAAGCCATGGCCAAGGCCAGCGGCATCAACCTGGAGCTGGAAACCCTGGAGTGGGGCACTCAGTTGGAGCGCTACCAGAGCGGCAACTACCAGATGATGGCCTTCCCGTATTCCGAGCGCCTCGACCCGGCCCTGAGTTTCGACTCGATGACCGGCGACAAGGACAAGGAAGCGCGCAAGGTCTGGGACAACCCCGACGCCCGTCACTGGCTGCGTGAAGCCCAGCGCGAAGGCGACATCAGCAAGCGCCAGGCGTTGTTCGACCAACTGCACCAGCAGATGATCAAGGACGTGCCGATGATCCCGATGTACAACGGCAACGCGATTGCCGCCAGTCGTGACTACGTCAAGGGCTTGCGCACCTGGCCGGTGTCCAAGCCGCGCCTGTGGACCGTCAGCGTCCCTGCCTCCGGGAGCAATTAAGGATGTTTCGTTTTATCTCTCAACGCCTGGCCATGTCGATTCCGACCTTGCTGCTGATCTCGTTGATGGTCTTCGCGATCATCCGCCTGGTGCCAGGTGACCCGGCGTTGCTGATGCTCGGCGACATGGCCGACGCCCACAGCCTGGAGGTGGCGCGTGCGTCCCTGGGCCTGGACCAGCCGTTGCCGATGCAGTTTCTGATCTGGTTCAAGGCAGTGCTCAGCGGCGACCTGGGGCATTCGATCACCACCAACGAAGCGGTGCTGCCGCTGATTCTTGACCGTTTCCAGGTGAGCGCCGGGATCGTGTTGGTCTCGGTGTTGCTGGCCGCGCTGATTGCCGTGCCGGCGGGCTTGCTCGCCGCCTGGAAACAGGACAGCGCGCTGGACTTTGGCGTGGTCTCGACGGCCACCCTGTTGCTGTCGATTCCCAGCTTCTGGTTGGGCCTGCTGTTGCTTTATGCGTTCGGCATCAAGCTGGGCTGGTTGCCGGTGGTGGGGTACGTCTCGTTCGGCCAGGCGCCGTGGCAAGCCTTTAGTTTTATCGTGCTGCCAATTGTCACCCTGACGCTGGTGGAGCTGGGCGCGATTACCCGCATGGCCCGGGCCAGTGCGATTGAAGTGCTGCGCCTGGAATACATCACCCATGCCCGCGCCAAGGGCCTGTCGGAGCGTGCGGTGTTGTGGCGCCATGCGCTGCGCAACTCGTTTGCACCGACGCTGACCCTGATCGGCCTGATCCTGGGCAACCTGCTCAGCGGTATCGCGGTGCTGGAAACCGTGTTCACGCTGCCAGGCATCGGCCGCCTGATGGTCGACGCCATCTACGCCCGGGACTACCCGGTGCTGCAAGGCTGCCTGTTGCTGGTGACCTTTGTTTATGTGCTGGTCAACCTGTTGGTGGACCTGCTGTACCCGCTCTTCGACCCCAGGGTTAAGTTATGAATAAGCCGCTTCCTGTTGCACCCGAGGTGCTGTTGCCGGCACCGGTGCGTGCCCCCAGGGCCTGGCGCGTGCCGCCGTTGAATGCACTGATCGGTGCGTTCCTGTTGGGCTTGCTGTTGATCATGGCCGCGCTCGGCCTGGTGTGGACGCCCCATGACCCGCTGGCGCTGAACCTGCTGGCGCGGTTGCAGGCGCCTACCGCCGCGCACTGGCTGGGTACCGATGAATACGGCCGCGATGTATTGAGCCGGTTGATGATCGGCGCGCACACCAGCCTGTGGGTCAGTGTGTTGACCGTGAGCATGGCGATTATCGCCGGGACGTTCCTCGGTTTGCTGGCCGGCTTCCTGCGCGGCTGGGTCGACCGTGGCCTGATGATGATCAACGACGCACTGCTGGCGTTCCCGGGGATCCTGTTGGCCCTGGGCCTGATGGCGATCATCGGCCCGAGTCTGTACGGCATCGTGTTTGCCCTGAGCCTGGCCTACACGCCGTCGGTGGTGCGGGTGGTGCGCGGCACCGTGCTGTCGCTGCGTGAGAAAGAGTTCGTCGAGGCCTCCCGGGTGATCGGCAACTCCGAGCTGTACACCATGCTGCGCCACATCGCGCCGAACTGCGTGGCCCCGGTGTGTGTGCTGGCCACCAGCATGTTTGGCTGGGCGATCCTCGCCGAAAGTGCCTTGAGTTTCCTCGGCCTCGGCGTGCCGCCACCGGCAGCCACTTGGGGCAACATGCTCGCGGCCAGCCGGCCGTACATCGCCACGGCCAGTTGGCTGGGGCTGTTTCCCGGTGTCTGCATCGCGATGGCGTTGCTGGCGTTCAACCTGTGTGGCGATGCCTTGCGTGACCGCCTTGATCCACGGATGAGTAAATGAGCATGCCTGACGTACTTTTGGCAGTCGATCACCTGAAAATCCGCGTCGGCGCCCACGGCCCGCTGGCGGTCAATGACTTGAGCTTCACCATCGCCCCCGGCGAGATCGTCGCGTTGGTGGGTGAGTCTGGCAGCGGCAAGACCATGGCCGCCCGTGCCGCCATCGGCCTGCTGCCGCCACCGCTGGAACATTGTGGGGGGCAGGTGCGGTTCCAGGGCCATGACCTCAACAGCCTCAAGCCCGAGCAACTGCGCGAGCTGCGCGGGGCGAAGATCGGCATGGTGTTCCAGGAACCGATGGTGTCGCTCAACCCGTCCATGAGCATCGGCGAACAAATGGCTGAGGGGCTGCGCCTGCACACCAAGCTGACCGAGGCGCAGATCCGCGAACGCAGCCTGGAGATGCTCGGCCACATTGGCATCAAGGATGCCGAGCGTTGCCTGGCCGCATTCCCCCATGAGTTCTCCGGCGGCATGCGCCAACGCATCATGCTCGCTTCGGTGATGCTGCTGCGCCCGGCGCTGCTGATCGCAGACGAGCCCACCACCGCCCTGGATTGTCTGGCGCAGCTGGACGTGTTGAAGCTGATGCTCGACCTGACCCGCGAGCAGGGCACGGCGATCCTGTTCATCAGCCATGACCTGTCGCTGGTGGCGCGCTACGCCCATAAGGTGGTGGTGATGCGCGAAGGCCGTGCGGTGGAGCAGGGCACCATCGAACAGATCCTGCTGGCGCCCAAGGCCGACTACACCCGGCAACTGCTGGAGGCCTTGCCGCGTCGCGGGGTGCTGGCAGACTTGCCGCAGGCTGACGGCCCGTTGCTGACGGTCAAGGACGTGTGCATCGAGCATCCCGGCCCGCGCAGCCTTTGGGGGCGCACCGCGTTCAAGCGGGTGGTGCACTCGGCCAACCTGACCATTGCACCGGGGGAAACCCTGGCGCTGGTGGGCGGCAGCGGTTCGGGCAAGACCACCCTCGGCCGTGCGATTGTCGGCCTGAACAAAGCCTGTGCCGGCGCCATCGAGTTCGAGGGCGTGGACATTCTGAAGTCCGGCAACCGCGAACATCGCCTGCAATGCCAGATGATTTTCCAGGACCCGTACTCGTCCCTCGACCCGCGCATGAAGATCGGCGACATCCTCGCCGAACCCTTGCGCCATGTGCCCGGCATGAGCGCCGAGCAGAAGCGCGAGCGGGTGACGAAGACGCTGCTGGACATCGGCCTGGCCGAGCAGTTTGTCGACCGCTTCCCGCACCAGCTTTCCGGTGGCCAGCGCCAGCGTGTTGCCATTGGGCGCGCCCTGGTGCGTCACCCGCGACTGGTGATTGCCGATGAGCCGATCTCGGCGCTGGACATGACCATCCAGAAGCAGATTCTCGAGCTGTTCGAGCGTTTGCAGGCCCAGTATGGCTTTGCCTGCCTGTTTATTTCCCACGACCTGGCGGCGGTGGAGCGCATCGCGCACCGGGTGGCGGTGATGAGCGAGGGCAGGGTGGTGGAAATGGGCGCGCGCGACGAGATCTTCGACCGGCCGCAACACCCGTACACCCGCAAGTTACTGGCCGCCGCCAGCCCCTTGGAGAAGCTTGAAAACGGTGGCTACCGCATCCGCCAGGGCCCCGTACCGCTAGCGCTGTAACCCAGGACTGACTTCACCCGCCGCGCAAATCAGCGATTTGCGCGAACGGCGAAGCCATGCCTGAAGAACAATAAAAACACCCCCAACCCCCCACTGCCAGGAGCTAAAAAAATGAAAAAATCCCTGACTCAATTCATCACCGGTGTAGGCGTCGTGAGCAGCGGGATGATCCCGTTCGCCGCCCATGCGGACTTCGTCAAGGACAGCAGCGGTACGCTGGAATTGAAGAACTATTACTTCAACCGTGACTACCGGGAAGCCGCTTCCCAGTCGATGCGTGCGGAGTGGGCCCAAGGCTTTCTGCTCGGCATCAAGTCCGGGTTTACCGACGGCACCGTGGGTTTCGGCCTGGATGCAATCGGCATGCTGGGCCTGAAGCTCGACTCCAGCCCGGGGCTGTCCGGCACCGGCCTGTTGCAGCGTGACAGCGACAAGCGCGCTTCCGACAGCTATTCCAAGCTGGGCGTAACCGCCAAGGCGCGCTTCGCCAAGAGCGAGCTGCGTGTGGGCTACCTGGTGCCGGACCTTCCGACCCTGCAACCCAACACCAGCCGGTTGTTCCCGCAGTCGTTCAGCGGCACCCAACTGGTGTCCAATGACATCAGCAACCTCAAGCTCAGCCTTGGCCAGCTGGACCAGGCCAAGGACCGCGACTCCACCAACTACGAAGACATGAAGCTGACCACTGTCAGCAAAGTCTACAAAAGCACGGCCCTGAGCGATCAGTTCCGCTTCGCCGGGGGTGATTATTCGCTGACCCCCAACACCTTGCTCAGCTACCACTATGCGGCGCTGGACAGCATCTACCACCAGCAATACGGCGGCTTCAAAAACAACTTCGGCCTGGGCCCCGGCACCCTGAAAACCGACGTGCGCTACTTCAAGGCGGACAAGGACGGCGCGGGCCTGGCGGGTAATGTCGACAACCGCGCACTGAGTACGCGCCTGACCTACCAGTACGGCGGCCACAGCATCGGCGGCGGTTTCCAGCGCCAGTACGGCACCACGCCGTTTACCTACCTGGACGGCTCGATCACGTACCTGTTTACCGAATACCAGTTCACCAACTTCACCCAGACCAAGGAACAGGCCTGGCACGCGCGCTACGACTACAACTTTGCCGACCTGGGCCTGCCAGGCCTGGTGATGGGCATCAAATACGCCAAGGGTGATTCGGCCGAGGTGGTCGGTTTCAACGGCGAAGGCCGTGAATGGGAACGTGACCTGGACATCAGCTACGTGGTGCAGAACGGTCCATTCAAAGGCGTGTCGATGCGCTGGCGCAACGCCCTGGCCAAGGGCAATTTCTACAACGACGTCAACGAGAACCGCGTGCTGCTGGGCTACACCCTGGCGCTCTGGTAGTTGACCCCTGTGGGAGCGGGCTTGCCCGCGATGGCGGCATCACGGCCAACAGTAATGTTGCCTGGCGTACCGTTATCGCAGGCAAGCCAGCTCCCACACTGATCGGATTTGCAGATCAAGATAGCCCGGGCCGCCCTTACAGGTGATCACACCGGCTCGTTAATATTTCTTCAGCGTCCATCACTCGAATATCGAGATTTCCGGTTTATGAAACTTAATCAACACCCTTTGCTGCAAGCGACACCGGGCACCCACAGGTACGTGGAAAGTGAGCATTACGGCGCGGCGGGTGCAGGTCGAAAAATCTATATTCAGGCCGCGCTGCATGCCGATGAAACCCCGGCGATGCTGGTGGCCGCGCAGTTGCGTCGGCACCTGGTGGCGCTGGAAAGTGCCGGGCGCTTGAATGCGCACGTTGTGCTGGTGGCAGTGGCCAACCCGGCGGGCCTGGGCCAGTACATCATGGGCGCCCCGAGCGGGCGTTTCGAACTGGGCAGCGGGCGTAATTACAACCGGGGTTTCCCGGTGCCGTACCAGGCGATTGTCGGCAAGGTCGAACACCAGTTGGGCCAGGATATCCACGCCAACCGCGAGCTGATCCGCAGCGCCTGGGGCGAATGCCTGCGCGCCGCTCAACCGGTGGACGAATACCAGTCGCTGCAACAGACGCTGATGCTGCTGGCCCATGACGCCGACATCGTGCTGGACCTGCATTGCTCCCGCGAAGCGGCGATGCACCTCTACACCGGTGAGTCGGTGTGGCCGACCATCGAACCCCTGGCCCGTTACATCGGCGCCGAAGCTACGTTGCTGGCCACCGACTCCCAGGCCAATTCCTTCGATGAAGCGTTGTACCTGTTGTGGGTGAACCTGCGCGAACAACTGGGCGAGCGTTTCCCGATCCCCGACAGCAGCATTGCGGTGACGGTGGAGCATCGCGGGCAGCGCGATGTGTCCTATGAGCTGGCGGAGCATGACGCCGCCGCCATTATTGATTACCTGACCCACCTCGGCGCCATCGAAGGCACGCCGCGCCCCTTGCCGGCCCTGCGCAACCCGGCCACGCCACTGGCGGGCAGCGAGCAGTTCTACGCGCCGAGCGCGGGCGTGCTGGTACACCGCGCCGCGGTCGGCAGCCGCATCGAGGCGGGGCAGGCGTTGTTCGACATCGTCGACCCCCACAGCGGCAAGACCGTGACGGTCAACAGCCAGACCACCGGTGTGCTGTACATGCGCCGTGATGTGCGCTTCGTGAAACCGGGAGACCCGCTGGGCCGGGTCTCCGGCGCCACGCCGATTCGCAGCGGCAAGCTGCTCAGCGCGTGACCTTGCGGCCATGAAATGCAATTCACTGTGGGAGCTGGCTTGCCTGCGATAGCGGTCTGTCTGATGTACCGCTATCGCAGGCAAGCCAGCTCCCACAGTTGATCTTCATTGTTTGATAAACCTTCTTCTGGCAGGACACCCCCCATGCACTCCAACCCGGCAATCACTCTCGAAAACCGTTTCTGCGCCCATAACTATTCGCCACTGCCGGTGGTCATCGTCAAGGGCGAGGGCGTGTGGGCCATTGGCGATGACGGCAAGCGCTACCTGGACATGATGTCGGCCTATTCGGCTGTCAGCCACGGCCATGTGCACCCGCGTATCCGCGCCGCCGCGGTGGCGCAGATCGACAAGATCAGCGTGGTGTCCCGGGCGTTCTACAGTGAGCCGCTGGGCAACTTCCTCCAGGCCCTGTGCCGCATTACCGGGTTTGATTCGGTGCTGCCGATGAACAGCGGCGCCGAAGCGGTGGAAACCGCAATCAAGGCCGCGCGCCGCTGGGGCTACCGGGTCAAGGGCATTGCCGCAAACCAGGCCAAAATCGTGGTGGCCGACAACAACTTCCATGGCCGCACGTCCACGATTGTCGGCTTCTCTTCCGAGCCGGATTACAAGGCCGATTTCGGCCCGTTCTGCAATGGCTTCACCGAAGCGCGCTTTGGCGATATCGAGAGCTTTCGCCAAGCGATCACTGCCGACACCTGCGCAGTGCTGATCGAGCCGATCCAGGGCGAGGCCGGCATCCGGGTGCCACCCGCCGGCTTCCTGCGTGCGCTGCGACAGTTGTGCGACGAGACCAACACCTTGCTGATCCTTGATGAAATCCAGTCGGGCCTGGGCCGTACCGGCAAGTGGTTTGCCTTCCAGCACGAGGGTATTCGCCCGGATGCGCTGATCCTGGGCAAGGCCCTGGGCGGCGGGATCATGCCGGTGTCGGCGTTTGTGGCGGACCATTCGGTGATGGACCTGTTCAATGCCGGCAGCCACGGTTCCACGTTTGGCGGCAACCCGCTGGCCGCCGCCGTTGGCCTGGAAGCCTTGAGCGTGCTGGAAGAGGAAGGTTTGATCGATAACAGCGCGACGCTGGGCCAGTACCTGGTGGAGCGCCTGAAGGCGATGAACGCCCCGTCGATCCGCGAGATTCGCGGGCGCGGTTTGTGGGTGGGCGTGGAGCTGGACCGCGATGCGCGGCCAATCTGCGAAGCGTTGCTCGCCGAAGGCCTGCTGACCAAGGAAACCCACGAAAACGTGCTGCGTATTGCGCCGCCTCTGTCCATTACCCGTGAGGAACTGGACTGGGGCCTGGCCCGTATCGAGCGGGTGTTTGCAGCGCTATGAGCGACTTTCTCAACCACCTGACCGTCGGCCAGCAGCGCTACGCCTACATCGACCTGCATCAACTGTTGACCCCGGCGCAGTTGCACCGGCTGCCGTACTCCCTGCGCATCTTGCTGGAGAACATCGCCCGGTGTGCGCCAGCATCCCTGCCGCAGGTGCTGGCGCGGGCGACGGGGGTGGGACCGGACTGCGAGGTGCCGTTCCAGCCCAATCGCCTGATGTTCCATGACACCACGTGTCTGCCGGCTCTGGCGGATTTTGCCGGGATGCGCGACGTGGTGGCGGAACTGGGCGGCGACCCCAGGGCAGTGAACCCGGCGATTCCGGCGGTGCTGACCATCGACCATTCGGTGATCGTCGAGCACTACGCCGAAGCCGGTGCGGTGCACGCCAACCTGGACATCGACTTTCGCCGCAACAGCGAGCGCTACCGGTTTATCAAGTGGGCCCAGGCCAGCCTGGACAACTTCAAGGTGATCCCGCCGGGCACCGGGATCATCCACCAGATGAACATGGAGTCCATCGCCCAGGTGGTGTGGGAAAGCCCAGCCGCCGACGGTGGTGTGCTGCTGCACCCCGACTGCATGGTCGCCACCGACAGCCATACGCCGATGATCAACGCCATCGGCGTGCTGGGCTGGGGCGTGGGGGGCCTGGAAGGGCAGGCGGCCATGCTCGGTGAGCCGGTGCCGATCCCGTTTCCCCAGGTGGTGGGGATTCGCGTCAGCAATGCCCTGCGCCCCGGTGTGACCGCCACCGACCTGGCACTGACTGTCACCGAACTGCTGCGCCAACGCAGCATGGTGGGCAAGTTTGTCGAGTTCAGCGGGCCGGGCCTGTCGAACCTGACGTGGGCGGCGCGCGGTACGGTGGCGAACATGGCGCCGGAGTATGGCGCTACCGTGGTGTTTTTCCCGTTCGATGACGAGACGCTGGCCTACCTGGAATTGAGCGCCCGACCGGCGCCGCTGCTGGCCAAGGTCTCGGCCTATATGGCGGCGCAATCCCTGTGGCGACAGGCGGGTGAACCCGAGCCGCAGTTCGATGAGTTGATCGAACTGGACCTGGCGCAGGTCGAGCCCAGCGTCGCCGGGCCTCATCAACCGCATCAACGCCAGTCACTGGCGGACGCCGGCGCGTCCTTCCACCGGCATGTGCAGGGCGAGCCAGGGCAGCAGTTTTTCGAGCCGTCGTTTGAGGCGCCGCTGACCCATGGCGCGGTGGTGATGTCGGCTATTACCAGTTGCACCAACACCGCCAACCCGGCGCAGATGATCCAGGCCGGGCTGTTGGCGCGCAACGCCCGTGAGCGTGGCGTGGGGCGCAGGCCATGGGTCAAGACATCGCTGTCGCCGGGGTCGCAGGTGGTGGCGGACTACCTCGACGAGGCCGGGTTGCTGGAGGACTTCTCCGCCCTGGGGTTTGACCTGGCGGGGTTTGGCTGCATGACCTGCATCGGCAACTCCGGCAGCCTGGAGGCGCATGTCGAGGCGTTTGCCGGGCAGGGGCTCAAGGGCGTGGTGGTGCTGTCGGGCAATCGCAATTTCGAAGGCCGGGTCAACCCCCGGGTGCCCGCCGGTTACCTGGCCTCGCCGGCACTGTGCGTGGCGTATGCAATTGCGGGCAGCATCGACATCGACCTGTCCTCCCAGCCATTGGCGCTGGATGCCCGGGGCCTGCCGGTGTACCTGCACGACCTGATGCCCAGCGATGCCGACGTGGCTGCGCTGGTGACGCGGGTAGTGCGCCCGCAGGTGTTCCAGCAGCGCCAGGACCTGCTCTGGCGCGGCACCCACCATTGGCAGGCGCTGGAGGCCGATGGCAGCGTGCAATTTGCCTGGAACCCCGATTCCACCTACCTGCGCCGCCCGCAGTACCTGGCGGGTGTGCAACCCCGACCGGTCAACCGCCTGGCGCTGAGCAATGCGCGGGCGCTGGTGGTGCTTGGCGATAACGTGACCACCGACCATATCTCGCCGGCCGGCACCATCCCGGCCCACAGCCTGGCCGGTGCCTGGTTGCGCGAGCGTGGCGAGGCCGAGGCGGACTTCAACCAGTATTCGACCCGGCGCAGCAACCACGAAGTGATGGTGCGCGGCGCCTTCACCAACCCGGGCCTGAACAACCTGCTGGACCGCACCCAAGCACCGCGCCAGGGCGTGTGGGCCTGGAATGCCGATCACAGTGAATACTTGCCGTTGTACCTGGCAGCGCACAGCTACGCGGGCACGCCGACGGTGTTGTTTGCCGGGATCAACTACGGCGCCGGTTCCAGCCGCGATTGGGCGGCCAAGGTATTGAGCTTGCTGGGGATCAAGGCCGTGGTGGCCCGCAGCATCGAGCGTATTCATCGCAGCAACCTGATTGGCATGGGCGTGTTGCCGCTGGTGTTTACCGAGGGCGCTTCGGTGCAGGACTTGCAGCTCGACGGCAGTGAGCGGTTGACGTTCCTCGGGCTGGAGACCCTCCAGGTGGGCGAGAACCCGATCACCCTGCTGATTGATCGCGCCGACGGCAGTGTGTCCCGCTGTGCATTGGCCTTGCGGCTCGACTCGTTGCAGGAGCTTGGGTACCTTGAGCACGGCGGCGTGTTGCCGTTTGTGATTCGCAAGACCGTGCAACGGACCCGAAAAGGAGCACTCGATGGTTGATCCCTGTGTCATGCAACAACTGGCCCCTGAGGGCGTGCTGCGCGCCGCGATCAATTTTGGCAACCCGGTGCTGGCACAACGCGGCGCCAACGGCGAGCCCCAAGGGGTTTCGGTGGCGCTGGCCAGGGCGTTGGCCGACACGCTGGGTGTCGACCTGGCGTTGATTGAGTTCGAGGCGGCGGGCAAGGTATTTGCCGCGCTGGCGCAGGACGTGTGGCGCGTGGCCTTCCTGGCCATTGAGCCGGTACGTGAGCGGGAAATCGCCTTCAGTGCGCCTTACGTGGCGATCAAGGGCACCTACCTGGTGCCGGCTGATTCAGCCTTTACGCAGGTTGCACAACTGGATGCCCCGGGCCGACGCATCGCCGTGGGGCAGGGCGCGGCCTATGACCTGTACCTGAGCCGCACGCTGCAGCATGCGCAACTGGTGCGCGCGCCCACTTCGGCAGCGGCTGTGGACTGGTTTGTCGAACAGGGCCTGGACGCTGCGGCGGGGGTGCGGGATTTTCTGCAAACTCGCGTGGGTGAACCAGGGCGTCTGGTGGACGATGACTTCATGACCATCCGCCAGGCCATGGCCGTACCGGTGGCGCATGCAGCCGCTGCCGCGTTCGTCAAATCCTTTGTCGAACGGCAGTTAGCAAATGGCAGTGTGAAGCGGGGGTTGCTGGCCAGCGGGCAGAGCGCTGAGTTACAGGCGACGTAGGAAGCATTTGATGGTGTGGCATAGAGCCTCGGGGTTGTGGATACTGCCCGACTGATGAATTCGCACGAGGACAACGGATGAACACCGTACGTTGGGGCATGATCGGCTGTGGCAGTGTCACTGAATTGAAGAGCGGGCCGGCTTTCTACAAAGCGCCAGGTTCCGCGCTGGTGGCCGTGATGGGGCGCCGCGAAGAGGCCGTGCGCGATTATGCGATGCGCCATGGCATTGCGCGCTTCTACACCGACGCTCAGGCCTTGATCGATGACCCCGAAGTGGACGCGGTGTACATCGCCACGCCGCCTGACAGCCACCTTGAATACGCCCTGATGGTGGCGGCAGCCGGCAAGCATTGCTGTGTCGAAAAGCCCATGTCGTTGAATGCCGAGCAGAGCGCGCTGATGCAGCGCACCTTCGAGAAGGCCGGGCTGCATCTGTTTGTGTCGTATTACCGCCGCTCGCTGCCACGCTTCCAGCACGTGCGCGACTGGCTGCGTGACGGGCGCATCGGTGAGTTGCGCCACGTCACCTGGACGCTGTGCAAGCCCGCTGCCGTCGAGGATGCCAACGCCGCCAACTGGCGCACCGACCCGGCCATCGCCGGTGGCGGATACTTTGCCGACCTCGCCAGCCATGGCTTTGACCTGTTCCAGTACCTGGCCGGGGATATCGTCGAAGTGTCCGGTTTTACGTCGCGCCAGGAGGGCCGCTATGCCGCCGAGGACGCCGTCACCGCCAGTTGGCGCTTTGCCAGCGGCGCACTCGGCATGGGCTGCTGGAACTTTGTGGCGGACCGGCGCGAAGACCTCGTGGAGCTGATCGGCAGCCGCGGGCGCATTCAGTTTTCGGTGTTCGACGACCAGCCGTTGCGGCTTGAGGGCGAGTCCAACGAAGTGCTGGAGGTGCCGTGCCACACGCATATCCAATGGCATCACGTGCTGGGTATGAATGCGCACATTCGTGGCGAGGCCGAACACCCGTCGCTGGCGATCGAAGCGTTGAAAACCGACAAGATTCTGGACCGGGTGCTACTCCGTAACCCCCATCAACCCGAATAGTCGGGCTAGGGTGGAAGGGTGAATGACTTTCTCAAGGAATAGACCGATGAAGTACTGGATGTTGATGTGGCTGGCGATTGCCACGAGTGTGATGGCAGCGCCACGGGAGCAGGGGACGCCTGGGGCGTTTGATTTTTATGTGTTGTCGTTGTCATGGTCGCCGACGTTTTGCCTGACGCACCCGGACAATGAACAGTGTTCCGGCAAAGGCTACGGTTTTGTGTTGCACGGCTTGTGGCCGCAATACGCACGGGGAGGGTGGCCGGCTTCGTGTGCGCCGCAATCGCAATTGAACCGCGAAGAGATCGACAAGGGTGCAACGCTGTTCCCGACCCGTTCGCTGCTCAGGCACGAATGGGCCAAGCATGGCACCTGCAGCGGACTGGAGCCGCTGGCGTACCTGGAAAAAACCGATGCAGCGCTGGGCGCGGTTGTCATTCCGCAGCAGCTGCAGCCGTTCAACACGCCGCCTTCATTGCAGGCCAGCGAGATCGAAGCGTTGTTTCGGCAAAGCAACCCGCGCATGGGCAACCGTGGGCTGGCAGTGATCTGCAAAGGCAAGGTGCTGTCGGAAGTGCGTGTGTGCCTGACCAAAGACCTGGCCTTCGCCGGCTGCCCGCGTAGCGTGAAAAGCCAATGCCGTGACGGCGATATCCGCATCCCTTCGCAGCGCTAGGGCAGCATGGCCACGCGGTAGCGCTCGTCAAAATCTTCGGCCAACTGCGCCAGGGTGACATCGCCCAGGCGCTTGAGCAGCAAGGCCTGGGCCTGTTCGAACGCGTCCGTCAGTGCCGCGTTCACCGCTTGCTCCACCAGACATTGCGGGTGGTCAGTGGACAGGCCGATGGCAAAGATCGACGGCGTGCCCAGCGCGTTGTGGATGTCCAGCAGGGTGATTTCACTCAAGGGTTTGCCCAGGGTCCAGCCGCCCTGGTGGCCTTTTTCCGAGCGCACATAGCCTTTTTCCTTGAGCAACCCCAGCGTGCGCCGCACCACCACCGGGTTGGTGCCCAGCATTTGTGCAATGGTGTCCGACGTAGCGCGCTCTTCGTGGCGGCCCATGTGGATCAGCACGTGGAGCATGCGGGACAGCCGGGTGTCGTTTCTCATCAAAAAACCTCAGGTCGATTCGACGCAAAGTATCGTTCGTAACCTAAAAAGTTGCGAGACTCTTGACGGCGTATTTTTACGTAACTTATGGTGTGTCGTGAAAGTGCCCGGACAACCAGGGCGCATGCACAGCGAGAGCACAGCCATGATGTTCGACGTCATTATCGTAGGCGGCAGCTATGCCGGCTTGTCCGCAGGGTTGCAACTGGCACGGGCGCGACGCCAGGTGTTGGTGATTGATGCCGGGCTTCGGCGCAACCGGTTTGCGGCCACCTCCCACGGTTTTCTGGGCCAGGATGGCCAGCCACCTGCGGTCATCGCGGCCGAAGGGCGCAGCCAATTGATGGAATACCCGACGGTAACCTGGGTACAGGACACGGCGCTTGAAGCGCTGCGTCAGCCTGAGGGTTTCAGCCTGCGTACTCAATGCAACGGCACGTTCAGCGCCAAGCGCCTGATCCTGGCCAGCGGTGTGGTCGATGACTTGCCGTCGATCGAAGGCTTGCAGGAACGCTGGGGCACGCGAGTGTTTCATTGCCCGTACTGTCACGGTTATGAGCTGGACCAGGGCCAAATCGGCGTCTTGGCCACTTCACCCCTGGCGATGCACCACGCGTTGATGTTGCCGGATTGGGGCAGCACCACCTTGTTCACCAACGGCGTGTTCACGCCGGATGCCGAGCAGCAGGCGCAATTGGCCCGGCGTGGCGTCAGCGTGGAAAGTGCGGGGGTAAAACGCATCAGCGGCGAGCGTGCTGATCTGGAACTGGTCGATGGGCGGGTGTTCAAGCTCGATGGCATTTTTACGATGTCGCGTACCCGCATCAGTCCGCTGGCGGAGCAATTGGGGTGCGAGTTGGTTGATGGCCCCACGGGCCCGTATCTGTTCACCAACGAAACACGCCAGACCTCGGTGGACGGCGTGTTTGCCTGTGGCGATGTGGCGCTCGCCGGAGGCTCTGTGGCCTTGGCAGTGGGTGAGGGCGTGCGCGCCGGGGTGGGCGCGCATTTTTCGCTGATCAGCGGCTGAGGTAGATTGGGCGTTCGGTGGACAGCGACGCCTTCACTGCGTGGCCCATGTCACTGATCACCACTTCTTCGCGGCCCTCGCTGAGCCCTTGCAGGGTCAGTGCAACCACTTCCTGCGGCGTGCTCTTCGGCGCTTCGATGCCGGCGGTCATGTCGGTGTCGATGTAGGCGGGGTGCACGCCGATCACCAGGGTTTGTTGCTCGCGCAATTCACCACGCAGGCCGTTGGTGAGACCCCATTGGGCGGATTTTGAAGCGCTGTAGGCTCCGGCGCCCGGGCTGCTCAGCCAACTCAATACCGAGATGATGTTGATCAGCGCACCGCCGCCGTGTTTGGCCAGGACCGGCGCAAAGGCACGAGTCACGCGCAGGGTGCCGAGGGTGTTCACATCAAAGTGATGCTGCAGGTTTTTGACACTGTCGGCATCCAGCAGGGCGCCGCGTTTGAGGGCACCGGCATTGTTGATCAGCACACTGACATCGCTGCATTGCTCGGCGGCGCGCTGCACGCTGGCTTCGTCGGTGATGTCGAGGGCGACAGGCGTGCTGCCGGGAATATTCACGCTGGCCGCATCCCGTGCACCGGCATACACCTTGGCGGCACCCGCTTGCAGCAAGGCTGTCACAAACGCTTTGCCCAGGCCGCGATTGGCACCGGTGACCAATACCACTTTTCCACGAATATCCATGATGAGCTCCGTACGCTGATTTAGGTTTAATGATGAAACTGTTTTTATCCTGAGCGCATCGGTCCTATAATGCAACCTAATATTTCTAACAGCCTGGAGGCCTCACGATGAAACGCAAATGCCTGGAAGGTGACGGTTGCCCGGTCGCCCGCGCATTGGATGTGGTGGGGGATTGGTGGACGCTGCTGATCATCCGCGATGCGTTTGCTGGCGTGACGCGCTTCGGTGATTTCCAGAAACGCCTGGGCGTGGCGAAAAACATCCTCGCCACGCGCCTCAAGGGCATGGTCGAACAAGGCCTGCTGCAAACCAGCGAAGTGGGCGCACGCAGTGAATACCAACTGACCGACAAAGGCCGCGCACTGATGCCGGTGCTGGTGACCCTGGCGCAATGGGGCGAAACCCACACCCAGCCGGAGACGGTAGGGCGGCGAGTACTGGACGCGCGTTCACTCAAGCCATTGCGCAAGGTGGAGGTGATGTCCGAGGACGGTCGCGTGCTGGGCCTCGAAGACATTGTCACTCAGGCCCCAGTGGCTTGATCAGGCGCACGCGCTAGACTCTACACACCGCCTCTTCGCACAAAGGACATCGCTTGAGCGCCGACTTCGAGAGCAAGACCACGTTCCAGGGACTGACCTTCAAGCTGTACCGTGGTGAGGGGGCGGCGCTGTTGGCTTTCGATTTGGCGCCGGACCTGGCGACGCCGGATTTTGTCGGGTTCAGCATCGAAGTGCGCTACCCCGGCGCCGATCACTGGGGCGTGCTGCACAACCGCCTGCACTTCGACTACCCGCCCACCCCGGAGCAGCCGCGCAGCTTTCCGTCCACCGAGGCGCCGTTCCAGAAATTCCGCTGGATCCACGTGCCCAGCGAGATCCTGCCCGGTCTGTTCCGCTACCGCGTCACTGCGTGCTACATGGGCGCAGACGGTACGTTGTCCAAGGGCGTCAGCCTGGAAAACCAGGTGTCCCTGGAAGCGCAAACCATCAGCGACTTCGTGAACATCGGCTTCACGCGCGGCTTTGCCTCATCCCAGGCCTACGGCGATCGTTTCAACAATGAAACCCGCATCCTGCCGCCCCCAGGCTCAGCGCCCCGCGCCTACCTGGACCTGGACATGGCGCCCTTCGAACGCAACTACGCCTGGCTGGGTTTCGAAGCGCGGCAGTTGATCCTCAACGTGCTGGATCAAGTGGCCAATGACCCCGAGCTGACCCTCGACGCGCTGATCTACGAGAGCAAGGAACCCGACATCCTGCGCCGCCTCGAAGGCCTCGGCCCACGGCTGCGGGCGATCATCGACGACCATGGTGACCAGGGCGCCGACGACAGTTGCGAAAGCCTCAGCGCTGCACGCCTGACGGCGGCGGGGGCGCAGATCCAGCGCCTGCATTTCTCCAGCCAGCAACACAACAAAGTGCTGATCGTGCGGCGCGCTGGCAAGGCAATCCGGGTGTTGGGCGGCTCGACCAATTTCGCCCTGCGCGGCTTGTATATCCAGGCCAATAACGTGCTGCTGTTTGAC
Organism: Pseudomonas sp. GW821-FHT05H12; assembly: GCF_059419385.1. Classification (NCBI taxonomy): domain Bacteria; kingdom Pseudomonadati; phylum Pseudomonadota; class Gammaproteobacteria; order Pseudomonadales; family Pseudomonadaceae; genus Pseudomonas; species Pseudomonas sp. GW821-FHT05H12. The sequence goes on from NZ_JBWKRS010000023.1 coordinate 68,641, forward strand.
GACGCCACGGTGGCCGGCAAGTTTGCCGAAGTGTTCGATGCCTATTGGTCGGCGCCCACCACCTTTCGCAAGCACCCGCTCTCGCAACAATGGTGGGTGGTGCGCGATCAGCCGGGTTCCAAAGTCTCATTGTGCTTCGCGCCTCACGCCGACAGCGCGCTGTCCCTGGACCCCATCGCCACCAGCATCGAGCAGGCCACCAGTTCGGTGTTGTACTCCATCGTGTTTCTGAGCCTGATCAACGGCAAGGTACGTGACGCCCTGGACACGCTGATGCAGCGCTCGTTGTTCTCCTACGGCGTGGCCCAGCGCACCGGCAAGCTGGCGGTGCGCAAGCCGGATGGCTCGGTGGGCTTGCTGCCGTTCGGCTACCTGGCCAGCAACGTGCCGGCGCCGTTCAAGGCTGAATGGTCGGGCAATGCGGGGAACATGGTGCACAACAAGTTTGTGGTCACCGACTTCAATGGAGCCAACCCCACGGTGTACACCGGCTCGTCCAACCTGGCGGGCGGCGGTGAGAAGAACAACGGCGATCACCTGATCCGCATCGAAGACCGCAAGATCGCCGTGGTGTATGCGATCGAGGCGCTGCGCCTGTTCGATCACTTCCACTTCCGGGTCAATGCGAGCAAGCCCGGCGCGCTGCAAACGTTGCGCCTGGCCAAGCCGCCCGCCGCAGGGCAAAAGACCTGGTTCGACGCGTATTACAGCCCCGGCCACGTCAAGGCCCGGGACCGTGAGCTGTTTGTGAAATAAGCGCGCTCAGCCGTCCACCAGTTGCTGGAACAGCGGCGTCAACAGATCGATCAACACCTGCGGGTCGGCCTTGGCCAGCGCCGACAGTTCGAGCATCTGGCGCATTACCTGAAAGCCCGAGACCAGCGCCATCACCAATGCCGCACGCTCTTCGTGGTGCGCGCCCTTGAGCGCGGCCGCCATGGTTGCCTGATGGCCTTTTTCCACTTGTTCGCGACCGATCACGGCGGCGCGTTTGCTCGACGCCGAATGCAGCATGATCAGGAAGCCTTCCAGCGGTGTGCTGCCGGCCTCGGTGATGCTGACCAGTGCCGTGGCGATCGTGCGGCCGAGGTTCTGCGCGCTGAGGTTGTTTTCGGTGAGGATGATCGGGCTGGCCATGGTCTCGGCGATCACCTCGGCAAACAGCTGCTCCTTGGAGCCGAAGTAACGGTTGACCAGCATCGCCGTCACGCCCGCACCGGCCGCGATTTCACGCACGCCGGCACCGTCGTAGCCTGACTGGGCAAAGGCCTTGCGCGCTGATAACAGGATGGCGTCGCGGGTGGCGGCGGCATTGCGCCGTCGTGGAGTGGGGTTGGGCATTGGCGTCCTGACGTGGCTGGGGGCTGTGGGCGCGCAGGTCGTGCGCGCCCACAGGGTACAGGGTCTATTTGCTGTCGAGGAAGCCCAGCACCGCGGCATTGAACAACGCCGGGTCCTGCAGGAAGGCAAAGTGGCTGGTGTTGGGCAGAATCAGCAGGCCGGCACCGGGGATGGTCGCGGCCATGTACTCGGTGTGTTCGCGCTTGATCGCTTCGTCATGGTCGCCATCGGCAATCAGGATCGGCGTCTTGATGCTTGCCAGTTGTGCGTCGGTCCAGTTCGGTTGGCTGGCCCACATGTGGCTGATCTGCTCGACGAACGCATCGTACTCTTTCGGCGTTGGCGACAGCTTGGCGTACTCCTTGCCGGCGCGTTCGATAAAGGCGGCAAAGGTCGGGTTTTTCTCGACGGCGTCTTTTACACCAGCGGTCTGGGTGTTGGCGGCAAACGCAAAGACCTTGCTGATGCGGTCCGGATGACGCAGGGCCAGGTCGATGCCGATGATTGCGCCGTCGCTCCAGCCGACGATGTCGGCACGCGGGATCTTCAGGTTGTCCAGCACGGCCACCACATCGTCGGCCATCAGGTCGTAGCCGTACGGCTGTTCATTGCGTGAGCTGCGCCCGTGGCCACGGCTGTCGATGCTGATCACTTCGTGCTTGGCCGACAGGGCTTTGACCTGGTTGCCCCAGTAATCCGAGTTGGACAGGCCGCCGTGCAGCAACACCACCGGCGAACCGTGGCCGGTGCGGGTGTAGTAGACCTTGATGCCGTTGACCGCGGCATAGCCGGTTTTTGCGCCGGCCACGGGGGCGGGTGTCGGCGGCAGGGTTTCCCAGCGTTCAGCGGCCTGGGCCGCGGAAAAAGACAGCAACAGGCAGGCAGCTGCCAGTAGACGGCGTGACATGGCGGTTCCTTTTTGCAGTGAGTAGGCGCTGAACTCTAGCACCGCCCCTAGTCGGCAAAAACGCATTTTTGCCTATCGAAAATCGTCAGCTGAAAGAAAAAAATTCAGCTATATCAATGGAATAAAAGCGTCTAAAGCGCCTTGTGGTCGATCAGGCCAGTGGCACAATCGATCAATGTGTCCTCCGCCGGGCGCGCTTGCCAGCCCAGCAGCAGGCGTGCCTTTTCCGCGCTGTGGCGGTGGGCGCGGCCAAGGTTGGGGGTGAGGCCGCGCAGCAGCGGATCGAAGCGCGCCAACAGGCGCAGCAGCCAGTCGGGGATAGTGCGCGTGGGCACCTTACGTGCGGCGTCACCCAGGCGGTCGCGCAGCACCTGGGAAATCTCGGCCATCCACATGAACCTGCCGACGCCGAGGAACCGTTGGCCTGCAGCGGCGGGGGCGGTCATGGCGCGGATATGCAGGTCGGCCAGGTCACGCACATCCACCACTTCGAAGCCCAGGCGCGGGTTGCCCTTGGCGCGGCCTTGCAACAGACGCGCGATGACTTGCACCGAGCCCAGGGTATCGCGCCTCATGATCGGCCCGAAGACCGCACCGGGCAACACGGTGGTCAAGGTCGTCGGCCCCTCGTGCCTGGCCATGAAGTCCCAGGCCGCCCGCTCGGCCTGGCGCTTGGCGTGGCGGTAGGGGGTGACGTTGGTTTCAGTGGGGTCGAACCACACCGTCTCGTCGCTCAGGCTGTCGGGGCTTTGCAGCGGCGGGGTGGCGACGGTGGCGGCGCTGGTCATCACCACCCGGCGCACGCCAGCACCGGTGGCGGCACGCAGGATGCGCAAGGTGCCGTCCCGTGCGGGGGCGACCATGTCGTCCAGGTGTTGCGGCGCGTCCAGGCCCAGGGGCGAGGCCACGTGCAGCACATAGTCACAGCCGATCATCGCGGCGTCCCAGCCTTCGTCGCGGGTCAGGTCGACGGTGAAGAACGTCAGCCGGTGATGATCGATACCCAAGCCACTCAACGCGGCGCGCACCCCAGCCTCCTTGTCAGGGCTGCGCAAACTGGCGCGCACCTGATAACCCTGTTGCAACAGGCCTGCCAGGCACCAGCCGGCGATGTAGCCCGTGCCACCGGTGACCAGAACTGTCTCAGCCATAACCTTTCTCCCGCCTGTGTGAACGAAGTGAGGCTGACTCTAGGGCTGAAATCAGTATAAGTCTACAGTCGTATACAAAATAATTCAGAGAGGGTTATTTTCTTCAATACCCCGCGAAGACGGCGCTTTAACGTGTGCCCTCGTGACTCGTCGACTAAAAGGAACCGCAATGAGCTCTCTTCTTTCCATGGCCGCCTTCGCCCTGGCCACGTCTATCACGCCGGGCCCGGTGAATGTGGTCGCGCTGAGTTCGGGGGCGCGCTTCGGCTTCGTCGCCAGCCAGAAGCACGTGTTCGGTGCCGCCAGTGGCTTCACGTTGCTGCTGGTGCTGATCGGCCTGGGGTTGCACGAAGTGCTGGTGCGTTGGCCGATCCTGACGCAATTGATCCAGTGGGGCGGGGTGGCCTTTTTGCTGTACATGGCGTGGAAGCTGGCGGCAGACGATGGCCGGCTGGACGCCGACGGCACGGCCACAGCGCCATCAATGCTGTATGGCGCGATCATGCAATGGCTCAACCCCAAGGCGTGGCTGGCCTGCGTGGCAGGGATGGGCTTGTTTGTGGCCGATGGCGATGCGCGGCAGGTGTGGCTGTTTGCGGCGCTCTACCTGGTGATCTGTTACCTGTCGGTGGCGTGCTGGGCCTATGCAGGGACCTTTTTGCGTCGCTACTTGAGCAACCCCCAGGGCATGCGCCTGTTCAACCGCTCAATGGCCGCGTTGCTGGTGGCCAGTGTGGGTTACTTACTGATGGCTTGAGCACGTCACGGTATTGCCCGGGCGTGGCCGCAAAATGCTGTTTGAAGGCCCGTTGGAAATGCGCCTGGTCGGCAAAACCTGCAGCCAGCGCCACATCGGCGATCAACTCGCCCTGGCGCAATTGGGCGCGGGCAAACTGGATGCGCTGGTTCACCAGGAACGCATGGGGCGTCAGCCCGTAGTACTGCCTGAAGGCACGGATCAGGTAGGAGGGCGACAGCTCGGCGGCCAGGCAAATGTCTTCCAGCTTCAGCGCCTGGGTACAGTGTTCACGGATGTATTCGGCCGCGCGCTCCAGCTTGCCATTGACCTCACGCAACGGCTTGCCCGACGGGTTCAGGCGCTGTTGCACGTCGCTGAAATAACTGACCAGCGCACTCTGTTTGTGCAGGTGTTCGGCGTGCTCGTCCACCAGTACCCGGTACAGTTCCAGCAGGCAACTGTACAGCGCCTCATCCTGGATATAGGGCGTGTTGAACGGCCTGTAACCTTCCTCGGTGCTGAAACCCAGCTGGTGTTGCAGGTCCGTGAGCCAGGGCGTATCGATGTAGAGCATCCGGTAGGACCAGGGCTCGTTCTCGATGGGGTTGCAGGCGTGCACATCCCCCGGGTTCATCAACACCACCGTGCCGGCGCTGATCTGGAATGTCTGTGCGCCGTAGTGGTAATAACTGCGCCCGTGGGTGACCGCGCCGATGGAAAAGTGCTCGTGGGCGTGGCGGCTGTAGGTCACGTCGCGCCCGTCGGCGATGGCCCGTGCTTCGATAAAGGGCAGTGCAGGGTCACGCCAGAAGAGCGGGGCCGTTGCGGCGGTCATGGACTGGGCACCAGGAACGCCGCCTCAAGCAATTGCCGGGTATAGGCATGCTGCGGTGCGGCGAAGATCGCCTTGGCATCGCCTTGTTCCACTACCTGCCCATGTTTGACCACCATCAGCTGATGACTCAGCGCCTTCACCACCGCCAGATCATGGCTGATGAACAGGTAGGTCAGGTTGTACTTGGCCTGCAAGCTGCGCAGCAATTCCACCACCTGGCGTTGCACCGTGCGGTCCAGGGCCGAAGTGGGCTCGTCCAGCAGGATCAGGCGCGGCTTGAGCACCAGGGCGCGGGCGATGGCGATGCGTTGACGCTGCCCACCGGAGAACTCGTGGGGGTAGCGGTGGCGGGCGTCCGGGTCCAGGCCCACTTCCTTGAGCGCGGCGATGATCGCTGCTTCCTGCTCGGCCGGGGTGCCCATCTTGTGGATGCGCAGGCCTTCGCCAACGATCTCACTGACGCACATGCGCGGGCTCAAACTGCCGAACGGGTCCTGGAACACCACCTGCATTTCCCGGCGCAGCGGGCGCACTTGTTGCTGGTTGAGCTGGTCCAATTGCTGGCCTTCAAAACGAATGCCGCCCTTGCTGCCGATCAGCCGCAGAATCGCCAGGCCCAGGGTGGATTTGCCCGAGCCGCTCTCGCCGACGATGCCCAGGGTCTGGCCCTGGGGCAGGCTGAAGTTAATGCCGTCCACGGCTTTGACGTAATCGACGGTGTTGCGCAGAAAGCCCTTCTTGATCGGGAACCAGACCTTCAAGTCATCCACTTCAAGCAGCGGCGGGCCGACCTCATTGGTCGCCGGGCCACCGCTCGGTTCGGCCGCCAGCAGTTCCTGGGTATAAGGATGCTGAGGCGACTGGAACAGCGTCTCGCAATCGGCCTGCTCGACGATGCAACCCTTCTGCATCACACACACGCGGTGGGCAATACGCCGCACCAGATTCAGGTCATGGCTGATCAGCAGCAGCGCCATGCCCAGGCGCGCCTGCAACTCTTTGAGCAGTTCAAGAATCTTCAACTGCACGGTCACGTCGAGGGCGGTGGTGGGCTCATCCGCAATCAGCAGCTCCGGCTCGTTGGCCAATGCCATGGCAATCATCACCCGCTGGCGCTGGCCGCCGGACAATTCGTGGGGCAGGGCCTTGAGGCGCTTGTGCGGCTCGGGGATCCCCACCAGCTCCAACAGCTCCAGGGTGCGCCGGGTGGCGACCTTGCCCTGCAGGCCTTTGTGCAGGCCCAGCACTTCGTTGATCTGCTTCTCGATGGAGTGCAGCGGGTTCAACGAGGTCATCGGTTCCTGGAAGATCATCGCGATGCGGTTGCCGCGAATATGGCGGATGGTTTTCTCTTTGAGGGTCAGCAGGTCCTGGCCGGAGTACTCGATGCTGCCCGACGGATGGCGCGCCAGCGGGTAGGGCAGCAGGCGCAGGATCGAGTGGGCCGTCACCGATTTGCCCGAGCCGCTTTCGCCCACCAGCGCCAGGGTTTCGCCGCGCTTGATATCGAAGCTGACGTTGTTCACCACGCGGTGGTGGTGATCGCCGGTGACAAACTCGACGCTGAGGTCGCGGACTTCGATCAGATTATCCTGATTCATCTCATTTCCTCGGGTCGAAGGCATCGCGAGCGGACTCGCCGATAAACACCAGCAAACTCAACATGATCGCCAGCACGGCAAAGGCGCTCATGCCCAGCCACGGCGCTTGCAGGTTGGATTTGCCCTGGGCCACCAACTCGCCCAAGGACGGCGAACCGGCCGGCAAGCCGAAGCCGAGGAAGTCCAGGGCGGTGAGGGTACCGATGGCGCCCGTCAAAATGAACGGCATGAAGGTCATGGTCGAGACCATCGCGTTGGGCAGGATGTGGCGGAACATGATCGCGCCATTCTGCATCCCTAAGGCCCGGGCTGCGCGCACGTATTCCAGGTTGCGCCCGCGCAGGAACTCGGCGCGCACCACGTCCACCAGGCTCATCCACGAGAACAACAGCATGATCCCCAGCAGCCACCAGAAGTTGGGTTGCACGAAACTGGCCAGGATGATCAGCAGGTACAGCACCGGCAGGCCGGACCAGATCTCCAGGAAACGCTGCCCGGCCAGGTCGACCCAGCCGCCATAAAAACCCTGCAAGGCGCCGGCGATCACGCCGATGATGGAGCTGAGCACGGTGAGCGTCAGGGCAAACAGCACCGACACCCGGAAGCCATAGATGACCCGCGCCAGCACATCGCGGCCCTGGTCATCGGTGCCCAGCAGGTTCACCGACGAGGGCGGCGCAGGGGCCGGCACCTTGAGGTCGTAGTTGATGCTCTGGTAGCTGAACGGGATCGGCGCCCACAGGGTCCAGGCATCCTTGGCCTTTAGCAGTTCCTGGATGTACGGGCTCTTGTAGTTGGCCTCCAGCGGGAACTCGCCGCCAAAGGTGGTTTCCGGGTAGCGCTTGAGTGCCGGGAAGTACCAGTCGCCATCGAAGTGCACCGCCAGGGGCTTGTCGTTGGCGATCAACTCCGCGCCCAGGCTGAGCACAAACAGAATCAGGAACAGCCACAACGACCACCAGCCACGCTTGTTGGCCTTGAAGCGCTCGAACCGACGGCGATTGAGGGGGGACAGGTTCATCTCAATGCTCCCGGCTGGCAAAGTCGATACGCGGATCGACCAGGGTGTAGGTGAGGTCGCCGATCAGTTTCACGATCAGCCCCAGCAGGGTGAAGATAAACAGTGTGCCGAACACGATCGGGTAGTCGCGGTTGATCGCCGCCTCAAAGCTCATCAGGCCGAGGCCGTCGAGGGAGAAGATCACCTCCACCAGCAGCGAGCCGGTGAAGAAGATACCGATGAAGGCCGAGGGGAAACCGGCGATCACCAACAGCATCGCGTTACGGAACACATGGCCGTAGAGCACGCGATGGTTGGTCAGGCCCTTGGCCTTGGCGGTGATCACGTATTGCTTGTTGATCTCGTCGAGAAAGCTGTTCTTGGTCAGCAGCGTCATGGTCGCGAAGTTGCCGATCACCAGGGCTGTGATGGGCAGCGCCAGGTGCCAGAAGTAATCGAGGATCTTGCCGCCCCAGCTCAGTTCGTCGAAGTTGTTGGAGGTGAGCCCGCGTAACGGGAACCAGTCGAAATAACTGCCCCCGGCAAACACCACGATCAGCAGGATCGCGAACAGGAACGCCGGGATTGCATAGCCGACGATGATCGCCGAACTGGTCCACACGTCGAAGTGGCTGCCGTGTCGCGTGGCCTTGGCGATCCCCAGGGGGATCGACACCAGGTACATGATCAGGGTGCTCCAGAGCCCGAGGGAAATGGACACCGGCATCTTTTCCTTGATCAGGTCGATGACCTTGGCGTCGCGGAAGAAGCTGTCGCCAAAATCCAGCCGGGCGTAGTTCTTGACCATGATCCACAGGCGTTCCGGCGCCGATTTGTCGAAACCGTACATCTTCTCGATTTCTTTGATCAGGGCCGGGTCCAGGCCCTGGGCACCGCGGTAGCTGGAACCGGCCACCGACACTTCAGCACCGCCGCCGGCAATGCGGCTGGTGGCGCCTTCGAAGCCTTCGAGCTTGGCGATCATCTGTTCCACCGGGCCACCGGGGGCGGCCTGGATGATGATGAAGTTGATCAGCAGGATCCCGAACAGCGTAGGGATGATCAGCAACAGGCGGCGAATGATATAGGCCAGCATTTAATCGCCTCCACTCGCCGGATCGGCGCTTTGGGTCGTGTCCAGGGAGACCGCCGGCTTGGCGTCGGGTTTGGCCCACCAAGTGGCGGTGCCTACGTCATAACGCGGCGAGACTTTGGGGTGCCCGAGGTGGTCCCAATACGCAACGCGAAAGGTCTTGATGTGCCAGTTGGGGATCACGTAGTAGCCGAACTGCAGCACGCGATCCAGCGCCTTGGCGTGGGCGACCAGGCTCTTGCGCGAGTCGGCGTCGATCAGCTCTTCGACCAACTGGTCGACGGCCGGGTCCTTGAGGCCCATGTAGTTGCGGCTGCCAGGTTTGTCGGCACTGGAAGACGACCAGAATTCGCGCTGCTCGTTACCCGGCGAAGTGGATTGCGGGAAGCTGCCCACCAGCATGTCGAAATCCCGCGAGCGAATGCGGTTGATGAACTGTGAGACGTCCACCCGACGGATCACCAGGTCGATGCCCAGGTCGGCCAGGTTGCGCTTGAACGGCAGCAGGATGCGCTCGAACTCGGTCTGGGCCAGCAGGAACTCGATGGTCACCGGCTTGCCGGTGGTGTCGACCATCTTGTCGTCGACGATGCGCCAGCCGGCTTCCTGCAACAGTTGGTAGGCCTCGCGTTGCTGGGTGCGGATCATGCCGCTGCCGTCGGTTTTGGACGGTTCGAACGCCTGGGTGAAGACTTCGTCGGGGACCTTGCCGCGCAGCGGTTCGAGGATCTTCAGCTCGTCCGGGCCGGGCAGACCGGTGGCGGCCATTTCCGAGTTTTCGAAGTAACTGCGCGTGCGCGTGTAGGCGCCGTTGAACAGCTGCTTGTTGCTCCACTCGAAATCCAATAGCAGGCTGATGGCCTTGCGCACACGCACGTCCTGGAACATCGGCTTGCGCGTGTTGAACACGAAACCCTGCATGCCGGTGGGGTTGCCGTTGGGGATTTCTTCCTTGATCAGGCGCCCCTGGGCCACGGCCGGGATGTTGTAGGCATTGGCCCAGTTCTTCGCGCTGAACTCCAGCCAGTAGTCGAATTGCCCGGCCTTCAAGGCTTCCAGGGCCACGGTGCTGTCGCGGTAATAGTCGGTGACGCGGTTATCGAAGTTGTAGAAGCCCTGGGTGATCGGCAGGTCCTTGGCCCAGTAATCCTTGACCCGCTCGTAGCGCACCATGCGCCCGGGCTTGACCTCGGCCACCTTGTACGGCCCGCTGCCCAATGGGATTTCCAGGTTGCCCTTGGAGAAATCCCGGGTGGCCCACCAGTGTTTGGGCAATACCGGCAGTTGCCCGAGGATCAGCGGCAATTCGCGGTTATTGGTGCGCTTGAACTTGAACAGCACGCGCAACGGGTCTTCGGCCACCACTTCGTCGATGTCGGCGTAGTAGGTGCGGTAGATCGGCGAACCTTCTTTCATCAGGGTCTGGAAGGTGAAAATCACGTCTTCGGCGCGGATCGGGTGGCCATCATGGAAGCGTGCTTCGGGGCGCAGGTAGAAGCGTACCCAGCTGTTGTCCGGGGCCTTCTCGATCTTGCCGGCCACCAGGCCGTACTCGGTGATTGGCTCGTCCAGGCTTTGCATGGCCAGGGTGTCGTAGATCAGCGGCACGTTGTCGGCGGGCACGCCTTTGCTGATGTAGGGGTTGAGGCTGTCGAAGCCGCCCATGCTCGATTCGCGGAAGGTGCCGCCCTTGGGCGCATCGGGGTTCACGTAGTCGAAGTGCTTGAAGTCGGCGGGGTATTTCGGCGGTTCGTTGTACAGCGTCAGCGCATGTTGCGGTGCGGCATGGGCCACGGCACTCAGCAACAGGCTGGAGAGCAGAGCAGTACGCAAAAACATCATTGGGCTTTCTCCGAAGCTTTCAGCCACCACGCGCTCAGGCCCAGGCTGTAGGGCGGCGTGGTGACAAAGGCGAACCGATTGCGGTACGCCAAGCGATGATAGTTGAGATACCAGTTGGGAATACTGTAGTGCTGCCACAGCAGCACCCGGTCGAGGGCTCGGCCAGCGGCCAATTGCTCTTCGCGGGTCTGCGCGGCCAGCAGTTGTTCCAGCAGGTGATCGACCACCGGGTTGGCGATGCCTGCGTAGTTCTTGCTGCCCTTGATGGCCGCCTGGCTGGAGTGGAAGTACTGCCACTGTTCGAGGCCGGGGCTCAAGGTCTGGTTGAGGGTGATCAGGATCATGTCGAAGTCGAACTGATCCAGGCGCTGTTTGTATTGCGCGCGGTCAACGGTGCGCAGGCGCGCGTCGATGCCGATGCTGATCAGGTTTTCGACGTAGGGCTGCAGGATACGCTCCAGGTTCGGGTTCACCAGCAGGATCTCGAAACGCAGCGGCTGGCCGTCGCTGTTGAGCAGGCGCTGGCCCGACAGCTTCCAGCCGGCTTCGCCGAGCAGGGCCAGGGCGCGGCGCATGGTCTCGCGCGGGATGCCACGGCCGTCGGTCTGCGGCAGGCTGAAGGGTTGGGTAAACAGGCTGGCCGGCAACTGGTCGCGGTAGGGCGACAGCATCAGCCACTCATGGCCCACCGGCACGCCGGTCGCCGAGAATTCGCTGTTGGGGTAGTAACTCAGTGTGCGTTTGTAGGCGCTGCTGAACAGGGTGCGGTTGGTCCATTCGAAGTCGAACATCAGCCCCAGCGCTTCGCGCACCTTGGTCTGGCTGAACGTGGGCCGCCGCGTGTTCATGAACAGGCCCTGGCTCTGGGTCGGGATCTGGTGGGCGATCTGCGCCTTGATCACGTCGCCCCGGTTGACCGCCGGGAAGTTGTAGCCGGTGGCCCAGTTCTTGGCCTGGTGCTCAATATAAATGTCGAACTCGCCGGCCTTGAAGGCTTCGAAGGCCACGTCGCTGTCGCGGTAGAACTCCACCTCGACCTTGTCGTAGTTGTAGAAGCCCCGGTTGACCGGTAGGTCCTTGCCCCAGTAGTCCTTGACCCGTTCGAACACCAGTTGCCGGCCCGGCGTCACCTTGGTGATGCGGTACGGGCCGCTGCCCAGCGGTGGTTCAAAGGTGGTGGCCTTGAAGTCGCGGTTTTTCCAGTAGTGCTGGGGCAGTACTGGCAACTCGCCCAGGCGCAGGATCAGCAACGGGTTGCCGGCGCGCTTGAACACAAAACGAATGCGGTGGCGGTTGAGGATATCGACCCGGGCCACTTCCTGCAGGTTGGTGCGGTACTGCGGGTGGCCTTCGGTGAGCAGGGTGCGATAGGAAAACGCCACGTCGTAGGCGGTGATTGGCTTGCCATCATGGAAGCGGGCTTCCGGGCGCAGGTTGAACACCACCCAGCTGCGGTCCTCGCTGTATTCCACCGACTGTGCAATCAACCCATAGCTGGAGGTGGGCTCATCACCGGATGGCGCGTACTGCCCCGTGCCGACCATCAACGGCTCATTGAGCTCATTGACGCCGTACTGCAGGAAATTGGGGGTGGAAACCGGGCTTGAGCCCTTGAAGGTGTAGGGGTTGAGTGTGTCGAACGTGCCAAATGCCATGACCCGCAACGTCCCGCCTTTCGGCGCTGCAGGGTTTACCCAATCGAAGTGGGTGAATGTGGCGGGGTACTTGAGCCTGCCGAACTGCGTGTAACCGTGGCTCTCGGTAATCGTCGCGTTCGCAGCAAAGCTCAAGGCCAGACTTATTAGTAGAAGGAGGGGACGCTTCAAGTCAGAGATCCGATCCAGGCGGCTTGGGCTTTATGATCGGTACAGTAACAGCTTGTTCCGGTTGGAAAAAGGCCGTTGGAATGCCTCGGTTTGAGGGCTGGCGCGGTATTGAAGGGGGTGAAGAACAAATGTGGGAGCTGGCTTGCCTGCGATAGCATCGGCTCGGTATCACTGATACACCGAGGTGATGCCATCGCAGGCAAGCCAGCTCCCACACAAGCCCGCTCAGCTGCAGGTTTATCTTGGGCCGGACACCACCAGCATCTGCCCCGGCTTCAGCGCCTGGCCAGTGCGCGGGTTCCAGCGCTTGAGATGTTGCATCTCGACGTTGAAACGCTTGGCAACGATGTACAGCGAGTCACCTTTCTTGACCTTGTATTGCACCGGCTTCTTGCTGTCGGCCTTGGCCACCAGCTTGCGGGTGTCCTGCATCACCAGGGTCTGGCCGACCTTGAGCGCCTGGCCGTTGAGCTTGTTCCAGCGTTGCAGGTCATGCACGTCGACCTTGTTGGCCTTGGCGATCAGCGTCAGGTTGTCGCCGCTGCGCACCTTGTAGCTGCGTGAGCGCCCGGCAACACGTGCAGTCTCGACTTCGTCGAACACCTGCTTCTTCGGACGCATCGCCAGCAATTCTTCCGGCTTCATCGTCGACAGGGTGCTGGTCAGCAACTGCGCCTTGGAGCTTGGCACCAGCAAATGCTGGGGGCCGTCCAGGGTAGTGCGTTGCTTCAATGCGGGGTTGAGCTGGAACAGCTCGTCTTCGTCGATCTCGGCCAGCGCAGCGACCCGGGACAGGTCCATGCTCTGCTTGACTTCGACCACTTCGAAATACGGCTGGTTGGCGATCGGGCTCAGGTTGACGCCGTAGGCCTCGGGGGCCAGCACCACCTGGGATAGCGCCAGGAACTTGGGCACGTAGTCCTTGGTTTCCTGGGGCAGGGGCAGGTTCCAGTAGTCGGTCGGCAGGCCGAGCTTCTCGTTGCGCTCGATGGCCCGGCTCACCGTCCCTTCACCGGCGTTGTAGGCGGCCAGGGCCAACAACCAGTCGCCGTTGAACATGTCGTGCAGACGGGTCAGGTAGTCCAGGGCGGCGGTGGTGGAGGCGGTGATGTCGCGGCGGCCGTCGTAGGCGCGGGTCTGGCGCAGGTTGAAGTAACGCCCGGTGGAAGGAATGAACTGCCACAAGCCGACCGCATCGCTGCGCGAATAGGCCATTGGGTTGTAGGCGCTTTCAATCACGGGCAGCAGCGCCAGTTCCAGCGGCATGTTGCGTTCTTCAAGGCGTTCGACGATGTAATGAATGTAGAGGCTGCCGCGTTCTCCGGCGTTCTCTAAGAAGGAGGGGTTGCTGGCGAACCACAAGCGCTGTTGCTCGATGCGCGGGTTGACGCCCAGGCCGTCCTGCAATTGAAAGCCCCGTCGCATGCGTTCCCAGACGTCCTGGGGCACTTCGGGGCTGGGCTTCTCTGATAGCCAAATAGGTTTTTGCTTGATCTTGGCAGCAAGATTCGGTTTGGGTTGCACGGTGGATTGTGCAGCGAAATTTGTCGATTGGCAGCCCGCCAGAGTCGCGGACACAGCCACCGCCACAGCTTGAGCCAGGCGGGTCAATGCGTCTGAAGAAATGGATTTACGAATAGATGACGACATTGGCTGGAAGTAAGTTCCGGGCAAAAATGTCGGGCGATTCTAGAAAGCGCTTTGGTTCCGGTCAACCATTCAGAAATTACGTATCAGATTGCGATCCATTAGAACTTATCTTTCCAAGCCCTCAAGCTAGCAAACACCTCGGCCCCAGAGCGGTTGTCGCGGCCATTCCGTTCGTCCGCTTTTTGTTTAACGGATGTTTCAGTGGTACGCAGGAAAGGGTTAGTACGTTTTTCCAGGGCCAGGTTGGACGGCAGCGTCATCTCGCCGCGGGCCCGGAGTTGATTGACGTTCTCTACCCGTTCGGCAATGTCGGCGTTGTCCGGTTCCACCGCCTGGGCGAACCTCAGGTTGCTTTGTGTGTATTCGTGGGTGCAATAAACCAGGGTGTCGGCGGGCAGGGCGGCCAGGCGCTCCAGGGAGGTGTGCATCTGTTCCGGCGTGCCTTCGAACAGGCGGCCGCAACCGGCGGCAAACAGGGTGTCACCGCAAAACAGCACGCCATGGTGATAAAAGGCGATATGGCCGAGGGTGTGGCCGGGTACGCTATAAACGTCGAAGTCCCAACCCAATACGCTGACGCGGTCGTTGTCCTGCAAGGCCACGTCTCGCCCCGGGATCTTCTCGTTCGCCGGGCCGTAGACCTTGGCGCCGGTCACCTGCTTGAGCTGTTCGACACCGCCGACATGGTCGTGGTGATGATGAGTAATCAGGATGTCGCTGAGGGTCCATTGCGGGTTTTGCCCGAGCCAGGCCAGCACGGGCGCAGCGTCGCCCGGGTCGACCACCGCGCAGCGTTGGCTTTGGGGGTCTTGTAACAACCAGATGTAGTTATCGGTGAAGGCGGGTAGGGCACTGATCTGTATCATTCTTCGATTCGCCAAGCTGAACACATTGGTGCATCTTAGAACGTCTAGGCGAGTTGGAGAATGCAATGACTGATAAAGCGTTCGCCCAGGCCGATCCTGAATGGCTGGCCTTGATCGGCGCGGCCCGTGAATGGCTGTCCGGGCCCATCGGGCAATTTTTGCTGGACGAAGAGCGGCGCATGCTCGAAGACGAGTTGGGCCGCTTCTTTGGTGGCTACCTGGTGCATTACGGCCCGTCGGCCGAGACCCCGCCCACCGCGCCCCAGGTGCAACGCAATGTGCGCCTGGGCGCGCCGCTGCCAGGTGTGGAAATCGTCTGCGAGGAACAAGCCTGGCCGTTGAGTGAGCATGCCGCCGATGTGGTGGTGCTGCAGCATGGCCTGGATTTCTGCCTGTCGCCCCACGGCCTGCTGCGCGAGGCCGCCAGCAGCGTGCGCCCGGGTGGCCATCTGCTGATCATCGGCATCAACCCCTGGAGCAGCTGGGGCCTGCGTCATGTGTTCGCCCATGACGGCTTGCGCCAGGCGCGCTGCATCTCGCCGTCGCGCGTAGGGGACTGGCTGAACCTGCTGGGCTTTGCGCTGGAGAAACGCCGCTTCGGGTGCTATCGTCCGCCGCTTGCCTCGGCCAAGTGGCAAGGCCGCCTGGCCGGTTGGGAACGCCGCGCGGGTGCCTGGCAACTGTCGGGTGGCGGCTTCTATCTGTTGGTCGCGCGCAAGATCGTGGTCGGGCTGCGCCCTGTGCGCCAGGTACTGCGCCAGCCCATGGGCAAGCTGGTGCCGATGCCGATGGCCAAGGTCAACCGCAAGCAAAGCGAACCCTAATACCTTTTTTGATTTCAGACGTGCCTGTCTTGATGGATGCAACCGATGACCGATACCGTAGAACTCTTCACTGATGGCGCCTGCAAGGGCAACCCAGGCCCTGGTGGCTGGGGCGCGTTGCTGGTGTGCAAGGGCGTGGAGAAGGAACTGTGGGGCGGCGAACCCAACACCACCAACAACCGCATGGAACTGATGGGCGCCATCCGTGGCCTCGAAGAACTCAAGCGTCGCTGCGACGTGCTGCTGGTGACCGACTCGCAATACGTGATGAAGGGCATCAACGAGTGGATGGTCAACTGGAAGAAGCGTGGCTGGAAGACCGCCGCCAAGGAACCGGTGAAAAACGCCGATCTGTGGCAACTGCTCGATGAGCAGTGCAACCGCCACAACATCACCTGGAAATGGGTGCGCGGGCACATCGGCCACCCGGGCAACGAACGGGCTGACCAGTTGGCCAACCGTGGCGTGGACGATGTGCGCGGCTACAAGCAGAGCTGAGGTTTAAAGCGCGGCGATGGCCTGGGCCAGTTGCATGTCACTGAAGGTTTGCCCCGGCAGGCATTCGCGGATATGCACCAGCGCCGACTCCAGGCGTGCGCCGTGGATCTGGCCGTCAGTGGCTACAAAGGCTTGGGCGTCATCCCGGGCAGCCTGAACGATCTTGTCATCCTTGAACGAAGAGCTGGTGCCTCGTGTGGCACTCATGGACAGGCTGACCAGAAAGTCGGTCGTCATCACAAAGCTGGTGGCGTGCGCTGTGAGGGCGCTGCTCATCAGCAGCAACGCGCACAGTGTTTTCGAGGTGTTCATGTTTCTGCGAGGTCCGCATCGGGCTGGGGAACGCAGGCTAACAAGGGCGCTTGGGCTGAACTGCTGCAACTTTGCTAAAGAGTGTAAGAAACTGTCGAGCCGCCAGGGCCCGAGGCCAGCCTTGGGCTGCCCGGGGCATGACGTGCTAATATCCCGCTCCTTGAAATACACCACCCGTTGAGAGCTGAACCCTGATGGCCATCCGATCTGTTGTACTCGATACCGAAACCACCGGCATGCCGGTGACCGATGGCCACCGGATCATCGAAATCGGCTGTGTCGAACTGATGGGCCGTCGCCTCACCGGCCGTCACTTTCATGTGTACCTGCAACCGGACCGTGACAGTGACGAAGGCGCGATCGGCGTCCACGGCATCACCGACGAGTTCCTCAAGGGCAAGCCGCGTTTCGCGGAAGTCGCCGATGAATTTTTCGAGTTCATCAACGGCGCCCAGCTGATCATCCATAACGCGGCGTTTGACGTCGGCTTCATCAACAACGAATTTGCCCTGATGGGGCAGACCGATCGCGCAGACATCTCCCAGCACTGCTCGATCCTCGACACCTTGATGATGGCCCGCGAACGTCACCCGGGCCAGCGCAACAGCCTCGATGCCTTGTGCAAGCGTTATGGCGTCGACAACTCCGGCCGTGAACTCCACGGCGCCTTGCTCGACTCCGAGATCCTGGCAGACGTCTACCTGACCATGACGGGCGGGCAGACCAGCCTGTCGCTGGCCGGCAACGCCTCTGACGGCAGCGGTTCCGCCGAAGGTTCGGGCAATCGCCCTTCGGAAATCCGTCGCCTGCCGGCAGATCGCAAACCGAGCGTGATCATTCGCGCCAGCGAGCAGGACATGGCTGAGCATGCGGCGCGCCTCGAAGCCATCGCCAAATCGGCGGGTGCGCCGGCGTTGTGGTCGACCCTGACCCAGCAATAGCCCCCATTCTGTAGGAGCCCGGCTTGCCGGCGATGAGGCCCTTGCCTTTAGCGCAAGGCTCGCGGCCGCCATCGCCGGCAAGCCGGCTCCTACAGACTGCTTTCGAAATCTTCATTCGCGTCATCCGCCCCAAGCTTCTACCCTTGAGTGCATAGCCCTCAGGACTGAACGCACTTATGTACAAAGACCTGAAGTTCCCTGTGCTTATCGTGCACCGTGACATCAAGGCCGACACGGTGGCCGGTGATCGGGTTCGGGGCATCGCCCGGGAGCTGGAACAAGAGGGCTTCAGTATCTTCTCCGCGGTGGATTACGCCGAAGGCCGGCTAGTGGCCTCTACCCATCACGGTTTGGCGTGCATGCTGATCGCCGCCGAAGGGGCCGGCGAAAACACCCACTTGTTGCAAAACATGGTCGAGCTGATCCGTCTGGCCCGGCTGCGGGCGCCCAACCTGCCGATCTTCGCCCTGGGCGAGCAAGTCACCCTGGAGAACGCGCCGGCCGATGCCATGAGCGAACTCAACCAACTGCGCGGCATTCTTTACCTGTTCGAAGACACCGTGCCGTTCCTGGCCCGGCAAGTCGCCCGGGCGGCGCGTGGCTACCTGGATGGCCTGTTGCCGCCTTTCTTCAAGGCCCTGGTACAGCACACGGCCGACTCCAATTATTCCTGGCACACCCCCGGCCACGGTGGCGGGGTGGCCTATCGCAAGAGCCCGGTGGGGCAGGCGTTTCATCAGTTTTTCGGGGAAAACACCCTGCGTTCGGACTTGTCGGTTTCGGTGCCTGAACTGGGTTCGCTGCTCGATCACACCGGGCCCCTGGCGGAAGCCGAAGCCCGCGCCGCGCGCAACTTCGGCGCCGACCACACGTTCTTCGT
Organism: Pseudomonas sp. GW821-FHT05H12; assembly: GCF_059419385.1. Taxonomy (NCBI): domain Bacteria; kingdom Pseudomonadati; phylum Pseudomonadota; class Gammaproteobacteria; order Pseudomonadales; family Pseudomonadaceae; genus Pseudomonas; species Pseudomonas sp. GW821-FHT05H12. The sequence goes on from NZ_JBWKRS010000023.1 coordinate 86,947, forward strand.
GATCAACGGCACGTCCACCGCCAACAAGATCGTCTGGCATTCCATGGTCGGCCGCGATGACCTGGTGCTGGTGGACCGCAACTGCCACAAGTCGGTGCTGCATTCGATCATCATGACCGGCGCGATCCCGCTGTACCTGTGCCCGGAGCGCAACGAGCTGGGGATCATCGGCCCGATTCCCCTGAGCGAATTCAGCCCTGAGTCCATCCGCGCCAAGATCGAAGCCAGCCCCTTGACCCGAGGACGCCCGCCGAAAGTGAAGATGGCCGTGGTGACCAACTCCACCTACGACGGCCTGTGCTACAACGCCGAGCTGATCAAGCAGCAATTGGGCAACAGTGTCGAGGTGCTGCATTTCGATGAAGCCTGGTACGCCTACGCGGCGTTCCATGAGTTCTTTGCCGGGCGCTATGGCATGGGCACCTCGCGCACCCCGGACAGTCCACTGGTGTTCACCACCCACTCGACCCACAAGTTGCTGGCGGCATTCAGCCAGGCGTCGATGATCCACGTGCAGGATGGCGGCGCTCGCCAGCTGGACCGCGACCGTTTCAACGAAGCGTTCATGATGCACATCTCCACCTCGCCGCAATACAGCATCATCGCCTCGCTGGACGTGGCCTCTGCGATGATGGAAGGCCCGGCCGGGCGCTCGTTGCTGCAGGAAATGTTCGACGAGGCCCTGAGTTTTCGTCGCGCCCTGGCCAACCTGCGCCAGCACATCGCCGCCGAAGACTGGTGGTTTTCCATCTGGCAGCCGCCCTCGGTGGCCGGGATCGACCGCGTCGCCACGGCAGATTGGTTGCTGCAGCCGCAGGATGACTGGCACGGGTTCGGTGATGTGGCCGAAGACTATGTGTTGCTCGACCCGATCAAAGTCACGCTGGTGATGCCGGGCCTTAATGCGGGGGGCGCGTTGAGCGACTGTGGGATTCCCGCTGCCGTGGTCAGTAAATTCCTCTGGGAGCGTGGGCTGGTGGTGGAAAAGACCGGCCTGTATTCCTTCCTCGTGCTGTTTTCCATGGGCATTACCAAAGGCAAGTGGAGTACCTTGCTCACCGAGTTGCTGGAATTCAAGCGCAACTACGACGCCAACGTCAGCTTGGCCGGTTGTTTGCCTTCGGTGTACGCCCAAGGGCCGGCGCGCTATCAGGGTCTGGGGCTGCGCGACCTGTGCGACCAGCTGCACGCCTGTTATCGCAGCAATGCGACGGCCAAGCACCTCAAGCGCATGTACACGGTATTGCCGGAAATCGCGATGAAACCCGCCGACGCCTACGACCAGTTGGTGCGGGGTGAAGTGGAGGCGGTTTCCATTGATGCCTTGCCAGGGCGCATCGCAGCCGTGATGCTGGTGCCTTATCCGCCGGGCATTCCGTTGATCATGCCCGGTGAGCGCTTTACCGAATCGACACGTTCGATCATCGACTACCTGGCGTTTGCCCGGACGTTCGATAGCAGTTTCCCCGGTTTTGTCGCGGATGTTCATGGGTTGCAACACGAAGATGACGGCAGTGGTCGTTGTTACACCGTCGATTGCATCAAGGGTTAAGGATGGTTATGCAGGCTGTAATGAACCCGAAGTACCCGGGGCTCAGTGTAAGGGTCGCCGACGAGGGCTTTGACGCCTACGTGTGGGGCAATGACTTCAGTTTTGAAGTGAGCACCTACGGCGAGCCGCAGATGGGCAAGCGCGTCGATCAGTGGCCGGTGGAGCGCATCGTGCCGTACCGCAAGTGCTACGGCATCGACCCCGAAGAGTTCGCCAGTTTCCGTGACGCGCCGGACAGCGCGATCTTCATGGCCTACCTGGATGACCGGGCGGTGGGGCATATCGTGGTCAGCACTAACTGGAACGGTTTTGCTCATGTCGACGAGTTGGCGGTGGCTTTGCCGGCGCGGCGTCATGGCGTGGCCAAGGCATTGCTGGATGTGGCGCAGTTCTGGAGCCGCAAGAAGAACCTGCCGGGGATGATGCTGGAAACCCAGAACAACAACCTCGGCGCCTGCCGTTTGTATGAGCGTTGCGGCTACGTGATGGGCGGGATCGACCACCTGCGCTATCGCGGCATCGACCCGCAGACCCGCGAAGTGGCGATTTTCTGGTACCGGTTGTTCAAGAGCGAAGTCGAACAGGTCTAACCCGGCAGCAGGCTTTCGGCCTTCTGCGTGACGATCTCCAGCAGTGCATTCAAGGCCGGCGATGCCGCGCCGTCCTTGAGGGTCAGCGCATACAGGCTGACCGGGATCGGTGGCGACACCGGGCACGCATCCAGCCCGGCTTCGCGGGCGCCGTAGGCGGTGAACGGGTCGACAATCGCCAGGCCTTCCCCGGCCTCCACCATGCTGCGCATCATCTGGTAGGTCTGCACCCGCGTCTGCACCACCGGCAGCGGGCGCAGGGCTTGCAGCTTGGCGTCCAGCAGGCGGCTCAAGGGTTCATGCCCTTCGAGGCCGATCATCGACTGGCCAGCCAGGTCCTGCAGCGCAATGTACTTCTGCTTGGGTTTGAGCCAGCCATGGGGGGCCAGCAGTTGCAGTTTGCCCTGGGCGAGCACGGTGCTCTGGATCTGCGGGTGTTCTGGATCATGCAGGCTCAAGCCCACGTCAGCCTCGTGCAGCAGCAGGCTGCGCACGATCTCCCGGGTCGGTTGGCTGGACAGGTTGCACGGGGTGTCCTGGAAGCGTCGGCGCAGCACGGCGATACTCTGCGGCAGCAACTGGTTGGCCAGGGGCGGCGTGCACAGGGCGCGCAGGGTCGGGGCGTGATGGTGTTTCAGCCGGCTGGCCAGGCGCTGTACCGGTTCCAGGGCTTCGTAGAGGTGGGCGATCTGGGTTTGCAGCTCCAGGGTCTCACGCGTTGCTTGCAAACGCCCGCGCACACTGGCAAACAGCATGAAGCCCAACAGATGCTCGGCATCCTTGAGCGTGGCGTCCACATCGCCCACGGGGAGTTGCAACCATTCGGCGGCCGTGCCGAGGTGTCCGGTCTGCAAGATGGCCTGAATCACTTCGATATGACGTAAACGCATCGCCGGAGTCTATGTTCAGTGCGATGGGGTTTCAATGGCTGGACAAAAAACAGCGTGGGCCTGGTCTACCGTTGCAACCTGCGGTTCATGTAAAGCGTGTAATAACCGACGAACAATGAGGGAGCGTCGCGATGTCCGGCAAAACCGCAGCAATTGACAGCCTGCACCGCCAACGAGGGTTTACCCGTTGGGCGGTGCTGGTGGTGTTGGTCATCGTTGGGCTACTGACCCTGGCGGTGGGGCCAAGGCTGTTTGGCGATGTGACCCTGGCCGAGATCGCCACGGCAAAAACGCAGGTGGCCGAGTTGGGCAAGGCACTCGAACGTTTTCATCAAGACACGGGCCGCTATCCCAGCGATGAAGAAGGGCTGGAGGCCTTGACTGAGCAGCCTGTCGACCTGACGCAGTGGAAGGGCCCCTATATCAAGGAAGAATGGCTGACCGATCCGTGGGGCATTGCCTACCAGTACCATTACCCTGCGACCCAGGGCCAGGCGCCGTTTGACCTGTTCTCGTTCGGCAAAGACCGGACGCTGGGCGGTGTTGGGGTCAATAAGGATATTACCTACGGCGACAACTGAATCATCTGGCAATACCCATAGACCTGATTAGAATGACGCGTCTGATCATCAACGACCAAAGCCGGTTACCGGCACTTACAACAAAAACAGGTCTGGTCTCGAATGCCTCTACCCTCGAATTTTCTCGGGGTAACGGCCAAGCAACTGCTGGTCCTGGTGACCGTCGGCTGCGTGGCCGCTTACCTCTTCAGTAATCCCGACGACAGCACCCCGCAAAAGCACGCCCTCGAAGCGTTTATCCGTTCCCAGGAACAGGTCGCCGAGCAGGTGGGCGCCGTGCTGGATATTGCACTGGTCAGGGAAGTGGTTGCGCACCCGGGCTATGGCGCCACAGGTAGTACGCCGGGCTATACGCGCTCGATGTTTGCCGTCGAAGGCGAAAAGGGGCGGGTGCTGGTGACGCTCAAGCAAGTGGAGGGAGAGCAGGGGGTGGAGGTGACGCAGATAAGCCGGCAGTGATCGCCGGCCCAGTCAATGGCGCGGATGGCCAGGACTGAGCAGGTCTAGTGAGGCGAGATCTTATGACGCGAGGGTGGTTTCCGATTCACGGACAATAATGGTGCCCGACTGAATCAGCTTGAACTCATCCCCTTCCAGTTTTTCTACGCGGTCGCCAATGGCCAATTTGTAGGTGGTGGTAGGCATCGAGCCAGCCTGGCTGTCCTGCGCCGGGTTGGATTCCTGGAACTCATGCACCGAATACACGCGTCCTTCCGCGTCTCTGGCATGGAACTGTCCGACAAGTACTGCAGCCATCTGTTTAGAACCTCTGGAGATAAACACTCGATTTGCGGTTCTGTAGACCGTCATGGAGCGGGGTAGTTTACCTATAGTAAAAAAATACTATTCGTTGAAAATTTCAGACGCTTCCTACGCATGCGTACGCGCAGTAACGTTCAGGAGGAATATCAAAACCTGCTGGTGAACACGCCGTGAAGACTCTATAACTAAAAGCTCCTTTAGTCAGACGTCGGGAAAACCTCAATGAGCAAGGTCTACACGATTGCCGTCCTGGTTGGCAGCTTGAGAAAAGAGTCGATCAACCGCAAGGTCGCCCTGGCCTTGGCCAAACTGGCCCCTGCCAACCTGAAGTTGAACATTGTGGAAATTGGCGATCTGCCGCTCTACAACGAGGACATCGACCAAGGTACGCCGCCGGCAGCCTACAGTACTTTCCGCCAACAGGTGAGCTCATCCGACGCGGTGTTGTTCGTGACCCCGGAATACAACCGTTCCGTGCCTGCTCCACTGAAGAATGCGATCGACGTCGGTTCGCGCCCCTACGGCAAAAGTGCCTGGAGCGGCAAACCGGGGGCGATCATCAGTGTGTCGCCCGGCGCCATCGGCGGGTTTGGTGCCAACCACCATCTGCGCCAGTCCCTGGTATTCCTCGACGTGCCGTGCCTGCAGCAACCGGAAGCCTACCTGGGCGGTGCAGGCAGCCTGTTCGATGAGGCCGGCAAGCTGTCGGAAAAAACCAAACCCTTCCTGCAGGCCTTTATCGACGCCTACAGCAAATGGGTAGAAAAACAATCCGCCTGACACCCCTCACCCCGTAGGAGCCGGCTTGCCGGCGATGGCGGTTTCGTGATCACCGCAAGGCTTTAGGGCCCATCGCCGGCAAGCCGGCTCCTACAACGATCAGGTCAGTTGATCGGCCAATGCCAGTGCCAGCGCCGTGGACTGCTGGCGCGACGCCTGATCGACCTCCGGCCCCAGGATGGTTTTTTCCACGTACAGCGAGTGCACGTCGCTCACCCCGATAAAGCTGAGCCAAGCCTCCATATAAGGTTTCTGGAAATCCATGGCCTGCGCGTCCGGCGCAGAAAAATCCATGCCACGCGCATACACGTTCACTGCCGTCTTGTTGTGCAGCAAGCCACGCAAACCGTGCTCGGGGCTGAATTCGAACAGCACATCCTTTTGCGACACCACGTCGATAAAGTGCTTGAGCTTGTAGGGCACTGCGAAATTCCACAGCGGTACCGAAAACACCCACACATCCGCCTGATGCAGGTAGGCCGCCAGGGACTTGAGCGTCGCCCAGGCTACGGCTTGCTCTTCACTCAGGGGCGTGCCTCTGATACCGGCGTATTTGGCATCCATCACCGGCCCATCAAATTCGGGCAGTTCCAGCGCCCAGAGGTCCAGGGTCACCACCTGCGTATCCGGCGCGTTGTGCTGGTAGCGTGCGATAAATTGACGAGCGATTTCCAACGATGCAGAGCGCTGTTTGCGCGGTGAACATTCGACGTGCAGGAGCGTGGTCATGGTGAGCCTCGGAATAAGATGACCCGCTCATTGCAACATACCGCTCATTGAAATATAAATTGAGTTTATTGGGCCTATTGATCACCGAGCGGAATATGTTCGATACGTTATTGCTTAAAACCTTTGTCGCCGTGGTGGATGAAGGTGGCTTCAGCCGCGCTGGCGCTCGCCTGCACCTCACCCAATCGGCCGTCAGCGGGCACTTGCGACGGCTGGAGGAGCAAGTCGGCAAACCCTTGCTCACACGCACAACGCGCTCCCAACACTTGACGCCGGACGGTGAGCGGTTGATGGCCTACGCGCGCGGCATCTTGGCGCTGAATCGGGATGCTTGGGCGGACCTGACGCGCTCAGCATTCGAAGGTGAGTTAAGGGTCGGCGTGTCGGAAGAGTTCGCCGACGCACGCTTGTTGCGTGAGTTGCAGGACGCCGCTGCCGCGTACCCCGGCATGCACATCAGCGTGCAAGTCGGCATTCCCGGCACGTTGCTGACGCGCATGAAGCAAGGCGAGTTGGATGTGGTGGTGGGGTCGTTGTGCGAGTCCGGCGAACCGGGTTTGGCGCTATGGCAGGAGCCTCTGGTGTGGGCCTGGTCTGCGCAACCCGTGGTGACGCTGCCATCGCCTTTGCCGCTGGCGCTGTTTCCCGAGCCTTGCCCCTACCGTGAGGCGGCGCTTTCACGCCTGGCCCAGGCGGGTATCGCCCAGCGCACCGCCCTGCAGTGCAGCAGTTATGCTGCGCTGCAGGCCGCCGCGTCAGCCGGGTTTGCCATCGCTCCGATGGCGCGTAGCCAGGTTGGGCCGGGCCTGACTGTACTGGGTGCCGAACACGGTTTGCCCGCTTTGCCCGACGCCCAGTTCCGCTTGTTCAGTGCGCCGGACGCAGACCCGCGCTTGGTCGAAGTGATCACCCGTGTGGTGCTCCAATACGGCGCTGCCCGGCGTTATTGACGATCAGCGCAACCAGTTGGTACGCGCCAGTTCGATCACTTCATCGCCCCGGCCACTCATCACCGCCTTGAGCATGTACAGGCTGAAACCCTTGGCCTGTTCCAGCTTGATGCTCGGCGGCATCACCAGTTCCTGAGTCGCCGTCACCACATCCACCAACACCGGGCCATTATGGGCCAGGGCGCGGCGCAGGGCCGGTTCCAGGTCTTCGGATTGCTCCACGCGAATGCCCAGGATCCCCATGGCGTTGGACATGGCCGCAAAGTCTGGGTTTTTCAGCTCGGTGCCGGTGTCCAGGTAGCCGGCGGCTTTCATCTCCATGGCGACAAACCCCAGGGATGAGTTATCGAACACGATGACTTTGACCGGCAGTTTCAACTGTGCCAGCGAAATGAAATCCCCCATCAACATAGCGAACCCGCCGTCACCGGACAGGGAAATCACCTGCCGCCCGGGGAACGCCGCTTGGGCGCCAATCGCCTGGGGCATGGCGTTGGCCATGGAGCCATGGTTGAACGAGCCGATCAGGCGGCGCTTGCCGTTCATCTTCAAATAGCGCGCGGCCCATACGGTGGGCGAGCCGACGTCAGCGGTGAAAATCGCATCATCGCTGGCCAGTTCGCTGAGCAAGCGCGCGACGTATTGCGGGTGGATCGGGCGGTTGGCTTTCGATGGCTGGGCCAGGTCATCCAGGCCTTGGCGGGCTTTCTCGTAGTGCTTCAAGGACGTGTCGAGGAAGCTGCGATCGGTCTTGCGGGTCAGGCGCGGCAACAGCGCGTCAATGGTTTCTCCGACATCGGCGGCGATGCCCAGGTCCAGGGTGGCACGGCGCCCCAGTGCCTGTGGGTTGCGGTCGACCTGAATGATCTTCGCGTCGGTGGGGTAGAACTGACGGTAGGGGAAGTCGGTGCCGAGCATGATCAAGGTGTCGCAGTTGAGCATGGCGTGGTAACCCGAACTGAAGCCGATCAGGCCGGTCATGCCCACGTCAAACGGGTTGTCCCATTCCACATGCTCCTTGCCGCGCAAGGCATGCACCACCGGTGCGCCCAGAGCGTCGGCCAAGGCCACCACCTGGTCATGGGCGCCGGCACAGCCGCTGCCGCACAGCAGGGTGACTTTCTGGCTGCCGTCGAGCAGCTCGGTGAGGCGTTGCAGGTCCTGTTCGGCCGGCAAGGTGCGCGGTGCGTGCAGGGCAGGCCAGGGCTTGAGCGTGTCCTCGACCTCCAGCAGCGAAATGTCCCCGGGGATCACCACCACGGCCACGCCACGGTTGAGGATCGCCGAGCGCATGGCGCGGTGCAGCACCTGGGGCATCTGCGCGGGGTTGGTTACCAGCTCGATAAAGTGGCTGCACTCTTTGAACAGTTCCTGGGGGTGGGTTTCCTGGAAGTAGTTCAGGCCGATCTCGGAGGAGGGGATCTGCGCCGCAATGGCCAGCACCGGCACGTGGTTACGATGGCAGTCGAACAGGCCATTGATCAGGTGCAGGTTGCCCGGCCCGCAGCTGCCGGCGCACACCGTCAATCCGCCGGTGGCTGCCGCCTCGGCGCCGGCCGCGAAGGCCGCGACTTCCTCGTGGCGCACGTGCATCCACTCGATGCTGTCCATTGTGCGCAGGGCGTCGGTCAGGCCGTTCAGGCTGTCGCCGGTCAGGCCCCAGATGCGCTTGATGCCCGCCTGTTCAAGGGTGGTTGCCAATTGCTGGGCCAAGTTGATTTTCGCCATGAAGCACTCCAATCGTCAGTGAGGTTAAAAACTGCTGATCAGTAGAGGACAGTTCGATCACGGCGAATGCTCCGCCCTTATTGTGAAGATTGCGTCATGGCCGCACGGTATTGGCGAGTGCGTCGTGCGATAAACCACTGGTCACGGACCAGGGCCAGCAGGGGCGCGACGGTCGGGTTGGGCAGGCGCCCGCGGCTCAGGCGACGCAGTTGCTCGCGCACCACGGCCATGGTGGCGAGGGAGGCCAGTGGCTTGCGCTTCCAGCGGATCGGCTGCAATTGCGGGTTGAGATCGCGCCCCTCACGCCAGTGTTTGATCAACTGGGGTTCCAGGGTCAGTGCCGTGGCGATGCCGGCCATGGCGATGCCACTGTCGAGCACTTGCTGCACCACCGGCAAGCGGCGAATGCCGCCGGTGACCATCACTGGCATATGGGCAATGGCGGCCAGCTCACTGGCCATTTCCAGAAAGTACGCCTCACGGGCCAGGGTCCGGCCGTCTCGTGCTTCGCCCTGCATGGCGGGGGCTTCGTAACTGCCACCGGACAACTCCAGCAGGTCGACCGGCAAGGTGTTGAGCAACTCGACCACCGCCCGCGCATCCGCTGCGTCGAAACCACCGCGCTGGAAGTCTGCCGAGTTGAGCTTCACGGCTACACAAAACCCGGGGCTGACGCTGGCGCGTACGGCCGTGATCACCTCCACCAGCAAGCGTGCGCGGTTCTCCAGGCTGCCGCCCCAGCGATCGGTGCGCTGGTTGCTCAACGGCGACAGGAACTGGCTGAGCAGGTAGCCGTGGGCCGCATGGATCTGCACGCCGGTGAAGCCGGCTTTCTCGGCCAGGCGCGCGCTGGTAGCGAAGCGCTGGATCACGTCGTTGATATCGTCTTCGCTCATGGCCTTGGGCTTGGCGAACATCTTGGAAAAACCACCGAGGTCCAGCGCGACCGCCGAGGGCGCCAGGGCTTGCTGGCCCAGGTTGGCCATGGTCTGGCGGCCGGGGTGGTTGAGCTGTACCCAGAAGTGCACGCCCTTGGCGCGGGCGATGTTGGCCCATTCGCGAAAGCTGTCCAGGTGCTGTTCATCTTCCAGGGCGACGCCGCCGGGGCCGGTCATGGCGCGGCGGTCGATCATCACGTTGCCGGTCAGCAGCAAGCCCGGTTCGCCGTCGGCCCAGGCCTTGTACAGCTGCTTCAATTCGCGGGAGGGCGCCTGCCGGGCATCCGCCATGTTCTCTTCCATCGCCGCCTTGGCGATGCGGTTGGCGAGGACTTGGCCGTTGGGCAGTTGCAAGGCTTCAAAGGGTGACATGGGTTGACTCCTGAGCGGGGGAGGCCTCAGGCTAAGCTTAAAGTTAACTTTAATGTCAAGCAGGGCGTGGCGATGAATATTGGTGAGCTGGCAAAACAGAGTGGCTTGGCGGCATCGCGCATCCGTTTTTACGAAGCCGAAGGCCTGATCAGCCAGGTGGGGCGCCAAGCCAATGGCTACCGGCGCTACGCTGTCGAGGCGTTACAGACCCTGCAACTGATCCAGAGCGCGCAAAAGGCCGGGTTCACCTTGCAGGAGCTCAAGGCCTTGATGCCGGCCCCGGGCGAGCACAAGCGCGACGAACTGATCGACGCGCTGGAGCGCAAGGTGCAGCAGATCGAACAGATGCAAGCGCAATTGGCCCACAACAAGGCGCAATTGCTGGGCGTGATCGAAACCGTACGGGCGCACCCCGAAGGCGCTCCCTGTTCCATGGGTCAGCAGCGTGTGCTGGCCGCCATCAAAAACGACGCATAAAAAAAGCCCCGGCATTGCCAGGGCTTTTTTGTGCGCCAGGGTTCAGCGGCGGCGGAACAGCGGCAACGGTTCATCCGTTGCGGCCTGGTACGTCACCGAGAAGTCCTTGAGGCTTTCCAGCGCTTCGTACGGGTCTTTGTCGGCACGCAAGGCGAAGGCATCGAACCCGCAGCGGCGCAGGTAGAACAGCTGGTCGCGCAGCACGTCGCCAATCGCCCGCAGCTCGCCCTTGTAACCGTAGCGGTCACGCAGCAGGCGGGCGTTGGAGTAGTTGCGCCCGTCGGTGAAGGCCGGGAAGTTCAAGGCGATGACCTGGAAGTGTTCCACGTCGGCGCCGATCTCTTCGGCTTCTTCATCGGCGTCCAGCCACACACCCAGGCCGCCGTCGCGGGCCTTGAGGGCGTGACCGTGTTCGCGCCACAACGCCAACGGTACGATCAGGTCGTCGCAGTTGGAGATGCCGTCGAAGCTCGCGTCCTTGGGCAGCAGGTGCCAGGTTTCGTCGAGGACTTCGTTGTTCTTAATGATTCGCTGCATAGACGCGCTCCTTGAACAGGTCGATGCCGATGCGCTGGTAGGTGTCGATGAAACGCTCATCTTCGGTGCGCTGTTCGATGTACACGTCGATCAGCTTGCCGATCACCTCAGGCATGGCTTCCTGGGCGAAGGATGGGCCGAGGATCTTGCCCAGGCTCGCATCGCGGCTGGCGCTGCCACCCAGGGACACTTGGTAGAATTCTTCGCCTTTCTTGTCCACACCCAGGATGCCGATGTGGCCAACGTGGTGGTGACCACAGGCGTTCATGCAACCGGAGATGTTCAGGTCCAGCTCGCCGATGTCGAACAGGTAGTCCAGGTCGTCGAAACGGCGCTGGATCGACTCGGCAATCGGGATCGACTTGGCGTTGGCCAGGGAGCAGAAGTCGCCGCCCGGGCAGCAGATGATGTCGGTCAGCAGGCCGATGTTCGGCGTGGCAAAACCGCCTTCGCGCAGCTCGCCCCACAGGGTGAACAGTTGGCTCTGCTCAACGTCCGCGAGGATGATGTTCTGCTCGTGGGAGGTGCGCAGTTGGCCGAAGCTGTAGCGGTCGGCCAGGTCGGCGACGGCGTCCAGCTGCTTGTCGGTGATATCGCCTGGGGCAACACCGGTAGGCTTCAACGACAGGGTCACAGCCACGTAGCCCGGCTTCTTGTGCGCCAGGGTGTTGCGGCCACGCCAGCGGGCGAAACCCGGGTGCTCTTTATCGAGGGCTGCAAACTCGGCGTCCTGATTGGCCAGGGCCTTGTACTCAGGGTCGACGAAGTGCTTGGCCACACGGTGTACTTCGGCTTCGGTCAGGGTGGTCTGGCCGCCGCGCAGGTGTTCCATTTCAGCGTCGACTTTCTGGGCAAACACCTCAGGGGTCAGCGCCTTGACCAGGATCTTGATCCGGGCCTTGTACTTGTTGTCACGACGGCCATAGCGGTTGTAGACCCGCAGGATCGCGTCGAGGTAGCTCAACAGGTCCTGCCACGGCAGGAACTCGTTGATGAAAGCGCCCACCACCGGGGTACGACCGAGGCCGCCACCGACCAGTACGCGGAAGCCCAGTTCACCGGCTGCGTTGTACACCGGCTCCAGGCCGATATCGTGGACTTCGATGGCCGCACGGTCAGAGGTCGAACCATTGATGGCGATCTTGAACTTGCGCGGCAGGTAGGCGAATTCTGGGTGGAAGGTGGTCCATTGACGGACGATTTCGCACCAGGGGCGGGGGTCGATCAGCTCGTCGGCAGCAACGCCGGCGAATTGGTCGGTGGTCACGTTGCGCAGGCAGTTACCGCTGGTCTGAATGGCGTGCATCTGCACGGTGGCCAGTTCAGCCAGGATGTCCGGCACATCTTCCAGCGCCGGCCAGTTGAACTGTACGTTCTGGCGGGTACTGATGTGGGCATAGCCTTTGTCGTAGTCGCGGGCAATCTTGGCCATCATGCGCATCTGGCGCGAAGTCAGCTGGCCATAGGGCACGGCCACTCGCAGCATCGGCGCAAAGCGCTGAACATAAAGGCCATTTTGCAGGCGCAGAGGGCGGAACTCTTCTTCGCTCAGTTCACCTGCCAGATAGCGTCGGGTCTGATCACGGAACTGCTTGACGCGGTCCTCGATGATGCGCTGATCGTATTCGTCGTATACGTACATATAGGTCCTGTTCTCGGCAAATCTGCGCGCACGGCCGCGCACTCCCAACGGAGCCGGCGCACGATACCAGTTTGCGTTTATGCGCAAAAGTGATGTTTGAGTATATGCAAATAACCAAATAGCCTATTGAGAACGGTTATCGCATTACCCACATTTGTCATGCGGGCAATCATCAACTTTACTGTCGTCGAGTCTTAGTGCAATCACCTACAAAACCGACAAGAGGCGATGCGATGAGCAATTCTACAAAAGCCCGTAAACCCGACAGTACCGTTGATGCCTGGGCCATTCTGTTCCTGATCATCCTGGTGGTGGGCACCGCGGTGTTCTGGGTCAGCCACCAGTAGCCATAGAGACGGCCCCCTGTAGGCGCTGGCTTGCCAGCGATAGCCTCACCTCGGTTGTCAGCCACACCGCAGTGATGCTATCGCTGGCAAGCCAGCTCCTACAGTCAGGTTGGATTTACACCCCGGCCAGGTGCAGCACCAGTTTGACGATGCCAAACAGTGTCAGCGCGAACACCACCGTGAACAGGATGCCCAGGATCACGAAGTGGCTGGGCTTGCCGTGGGTGAAATCGCGGGCGCGATTCTTGCCGCTCTGCACGCCAAAGGCGGCGGCCATGACGCTGTGGAGCATCTGCCAGAAGGTAGGCGGCTTGTTGTTGACTGGATCGTCCATACATCCCTCGCAAGACGGAGCCTGAAGGAAAGCATAGCTCAACCCCACACATGACCTGTAGGAGCCGGCTTGCCGGCGATGGCGATGTGTCAGTCGATACATTCTCAACTGGCGGATCGCTATCGCCGGCAAGCCGGCTCCTACAGGGTTGGTGTTGTGTCAGATCAGTTGTCGTAGCCCAGGTTCGGCGCCAGCCAGCGCTCAGTCACGGCCAGGTCCTGGCCTTTGCGCGCGGTGTAACTGGTGACCTGGTCCTTGTCGATCTTGCCCACGGCGAAGTATTGCGCCTGCGGATGGGCGAAGTACCAACCGCTGACGGCGGCGGCCGGGAACATGGCGTAGTGCTCGGTGAGGAACACACCGCTGCGGCCAGCTTCCATCTCCCGTGCTTGTGGATCGAGCAACTGGAACAAGGTGCCTTTCTCAGTGTGGTCCGGGCACGCCGGGTAGCCCGGGGCAGGGCGGATGCCGCTGTACTGCTCCTTGATCAGCGCTTCGTTGTCCAGTGCTTCGTCCTTGGCATAACCCCAGTAGTCTTTACGCACTTGCTGGTGCAGCCACTCGGCGCAGGCCTCGGCCAGGCGGTCGGCCAGGGCTTTGACCATGATCGAGTTGTAGTCGTCGCCCGCATCCTGGTAGGCCTTGGCCACTTCTTCGGCGCCGATGCCGGCGGTGGTGATGAACCCACCCACGTAGTCGGTCACGCCGCTGTCCTTGGGGGCCACGAAGTCGGCCAGGGAGAAGTTTGGCTTGCCGTCGGTCTTGATGATCTGCTGGCGCAGGTGATGCAGGGTCGCCAGGGGCTTGCCGTCTTCGCCGTAGACTTCCAGGTCGTCGTCCTGCACCTGGTTGGCTGGCCAGAAGCCGAACACTGCGCGGGCGCTGATGAGCTTTTCATCGATCAGCTTGGCGAGCATTTCCTGGGCGTCGGCATACAGCGCACGGGCCGCTTCACCGACCACTTCGTCGTCGAGGATGCGTGGGAATTTGCCCGCCAGGTCCCAGGAAATGAAGAACGGCGTCCAGTCGATGTATTCGGCCAGCACCTTGAGGTCGATATTGTCCAGCACCTTGGAACCGGTAAAGGTCGGTACCACCGGCGCGTAGGTGTTCCAGTCGAACTGTGGCTTCTTGGCGACGGCCGCCGCGTAGCTCAGGCGTTCGGTACGGGCGCTGCGGTTGGCGGTGCGCTCGCGCACTTCCACGTATTCCTCGCGGGTGCGTTCGACAAAACCGGCTTTCAGCTCCTTGGACAGCAACTGCGTGGCCACGCCCACCGCGCGGGAGGCGTCGGTGACGTAGACGACCGCATCATTGCTGTACTTGGGTTCGATCTTCACCGCAGTGTGCGCCTTGGAGGTGGTGGCACCCCCGATCATCAGCGGCAGGTGGAAGTCCTGGCGCTGCATCTCGCGGGCGACGTGCACCATTTCGTCCAGGGACGGCGTGATCAGGCCGGACAGCCCGATAATGTCGCACTTCTGCTCCTTGGCCACCTGCAGGATCTTCTCCGCCGGCACCATCACGCCCAGGTCGACGATGTCATAGCCGTTGCAACCGAGTACCACGCCGACAATGTTCTTGCCGATGTCGTGCACGTCGCCTTTGACCGTAGCCATCAGGATCTTGCCCTTGGCTTCTGGCTTGTCGCCTTTTTCCAGCTCGATGAACGGGATCAAGTGGGCCACGGCCTGTTTCATTACGCGGGCGGACTTCACCACTTGGGGCAGGAACATTTTGCCGGCGCCGAACAGGTCGCCGACGATGTTCATGCCGGACATCAGCGGGCCTTCGATCACTTCGATCGGGCGCGCGAACGACAGCCGCGATTCCTCGGTGTCTTCGACGATGTGGGTGGTGATGCCTTTGACCAGTGCGTGCTCCAGGCGCTTGTTCACGTCCCAGCCACGCCATTCCTCGGTCTCGGCTTCCTTGACGCTGCCGTCGCCCTTGTACTTGTCGGCGATGGCGAGCAGGGCGTCGGTGCCTTCCGGCGTGCGGTTGAGCACCACGTCTTCCACGGCGTCACGCAGCTCGGCCGGGATCTGGTCGTAGATCTCCAGTTGGCCGGCGTTGACGATACCCATGGTCAAGCCGTTGCGGATCGCATACAGCAGGAACACCGAGTGGATCGCCTCACGCACCGGGTTGTTGCCACGGAACGAGAACGACACGTTGGACACGCCACCGGAACTCAGTGCGTAGGGCAGTTCGTCACGGATGTAGGCGCACGCGTTGATGAAGTCGACGGCGTAGTTGTTGTGCTCTTCGATACCGGTGGCGACCGCGAAGATATTCGGGTCGAAGATGATGTCTTCCGGTGGGAAGCCCACTTCATTGACCAGGATGTCGTAGGAGCGTTTGCAGATCTCTTTCTTGCGCGCTTCGGTGTCGGCCTGGCCGGCTTCGTCGAACGCCATCACCACCACGGCGGCGCCGTAGCGCTTGCACAGCTTGGCGTGGTGAATGAACTGCTCCACGCCTTCCTTCATGCTGATGGAGTTGACGATGCCCTTGCCCTGGATGCACTTGAGGCCGGCTTCGATCACGTCCCACTTGGAGGAGTCGATCATGATCGGCACGCGGGAGATGTCCGGCTCGCCGGCGATCAGATTGAGGAAGGTCACCATGGCCTTCTTCGAATCGAGCATCCCTTCGTCCATGTTGATGTCGATCACCTGGGCGCCGGCTTCCACCTGCTGCAGTGCGACTTCGAGGGCTTCGGTGTAGTTGTCTTCACGGATCAGGCGGGCGAACTTGGCCGAGCCGGTGATGTTGGTACGCTCGCCGACGTTGACGAACAACGAGCTGCGATCAATGGTGAACGGCTCCAGGCCCGACAGGCGGCAGGCCTTTGGAATGTCCGGGATCACACGTGGCGCATAGCCGGCCACGGCCTTGGCGATGGCTTCGATATGGCCCGGCGTGGTGCCGCAGCAGCCGCCGACGATGTTGAGGAAGCCGCTCTGGGCAAACTCTTCGATGACCTTGGCGGTTTGCGATGGCAGTTCGTCGTACTCGCCGAACTCGTTGGGCAGGCCGGCGTTCGGGTGCGCGGAGACGTGGGTGTTGGCCTTGTTCGACAACTCTTCCAGGTACGGACGCAGCTCGCTGGCACCCAGGGCGCAGTTCAGGCCGACGGAAATCGGCTTGGCGTGGGCCACCGAGTTCCAGAACGCTTCGGTGGTCTGACCCGACAGGGTGCGGCCGGAGGCGTCGGTGATGGTGCCGCTGATCATGATCGGCAGTTCGATAGCCAGTTCTTCGAACACGCCCTGCACGGCGAAGATCGCGGCCTTGGCGTTGAGGGTGTCGAAAATGGTCTCGATCAGGATCAGGTCGGCGCCGCCTTCGATCAGGCCTTTGGTGGCCTCGGTGTAGTTCTCCACCAGTTCATCGAAGGTCACGTTGCGGTAGCCGGGGTTGTTCACATCCGGCGACAGCGAGCAGGTGCGGCTGGTCGGGCCGAGCACGCCGGCAACGAAACGCGGCTTGGCCGGGTTTTCTGCGGTCTTCGCGTCGGCGATCTTGCGCGCCAGGCGCGCGCCTTCTACGTTTAGCTCATAGGCCAGCTCTTCCATGCCGTAGTCGGCCATGGAAATGCGCGTGGCGTTGAAGGTGTTGGTTTCGAGGATGTCGGCGCCGGCATCCAGGTAGGCTTTCTCGATGCCGCCGATCACGTCCGGACGGGTGATCACCAGCAGGTCGTTGTTACCCTTGACGTCGCTCGGCCAGTCGGCGAAGCGTTTGCCACGGTAGTCATTTTCCTCAAGCTTGTAGCTCTGGATCATCGTGCCCATACCGCCGTCGAGGATCAGGATACGTTCCTTGAGGGCTTGATGAAGGGCTTGCAGACGAACGCTACGATCGGACATGGGACTACTCTGGTCAGGCATTTCGGAGGGCGTGAATCATAGCAAACCTGTGCCGATTTAGAGCATGCACAGTATTTGCATGAATATCGTTCATGTTGTTGGAGGGTGTGGCCCGGTAGAATCACCGGCAAATTTTAAGCGCACGCATTGAATCGGGACCGGATACATGTCACTTCGTCTTATCGTCAGCGCCGTGCTGTTGCTGATTGCCAGCAGCACCCAGGCACAAAGTCCCGCTCCGGCGATTTCCTATACCCGCGATATCCAGCCGATCTTCACCGAGAAATGCGTGGCCTGCCATGCCTGCTACGACTCCGCCTGCCAACTTAACCTGGGCAGTGCCGAGGGCGCGGCCCGAGGCGCGAGCAAAGTGCCGGTGTACGACGGTGAGCGCAGCCAGGCCACGCCGACAACGCGGTTGTTCTATGACGCCTTCGGCAAGCAAGCCTGGCAGCAAAAGGGCTTCTATTCGGTGCTGGATGCCCAGGGCAGCCAGGCGGCGCTGATGGCGCGCATGCTGGAGTTGGGGCACAACGCACCGCTGCAGCCCAACGCCAAACTGCCGGAAGACATCGTATTGGGCCTGAATCGCGAAAACATGTGCGCCATGCCCGGCGAGTTCAATGCCTACGCGGGGGCTCATCCCAAGGAAGGCATGCCGCTGGCGGTCACCGGCCTGACGGACCAGCAATACCAGACGTTGCAACGCTGGCTCGCTTCCGGTGCGCCGATCGATGAGCAAGGCCTGGCCCCCAGCGCCAAGGAAGCGCTGCAAGTGCAACAGTGGGAAAACCTGTTCAACCAGCCCGGCGCCCGGGAAAGCCTGGTGGCGCGCTGGTTGTTCGAGCATTTATTCCTGGCGCATATCTATTTCGAGAATGGCGAGCCGGGGCACTTCTTCCAGTGGGTGCGCTCGCGTACGCCCAGCGGCCAGCCGATTGACCTGATCGCCACCCGTCGCCCCAACGATGACCCGGGCACCCAGGTGTATTACCGCCTGTGGCCGGTGCAGGGCGTGATCGTGCACAAGACCCACATCACGTACCCGTTCAGTGCGCAGAAAATGGCGCGGATCAAAGAGCTGTTCTACGCCGGTAACTGGCAGGTCAATGCGCTGCCGGGCTATGGGCCAGGGCGCCGGGCCAATCCGTTCGAAACGTTCGAGGCCATCCCGGCCAAGGCGCGTTACCAGTTCATGCTGGATAACGCCGAATACTTTGTGCGTACCTTTATCCGCGGGCCGGTGTGCCGTGGGCAGATCGCCACCGACGTGATCCGTGACAACTTCTGGACGCTGTTCCAGGACCCGGACCACGACCTGTACATCACTGATGCGCGCTACCGCGGCCAGGCCACGCCGTTGCTGGCCATGCCCGGGCAGAATGACGACGTGGGCAGCGTGCTGAGTCTGTGGCTGTCGTATCGCGACAAGCGCAATCAATACGAAGCCCTGCGCCGCGACAGTTACGCCGATGTGCCGCCACCGAGCTGGTCGACCCTGTGGGCGGGCAACGACAATGCCTTGCTGACCATCTTCCGCCACTTTGACAGTGCGTCGGTGACCAAGGGCCTGATCGGCGAAGTGCCGCAGACGATGTGGCTGTTCGACTACCCGTTGCTGGAGCGCACCTATTACCAGTTGGCGGTGAACTTCGACGTGTTTGGCAATGTGTCGCACCAGGCCCAGACCCGTTTGTACTTTGATCTGATCCGCAACGGTGCCGAGCAGAACTTCCTGCGCCTGATGCCGGCCGACTCCCGCGACGGGTTCCTCGATGACTGGTACCAGAACAGCGGCAAACTCAAGATGTGGCTGGACTATGAGGCCATTGACGACGACAAGCCGACCGGTCTGCACCTGAATGAGAAAGACCCCAAACGTGATTTTGCCAACCAGTTGCTCAGTCGTTACGGCGACCTGAACGCCAGCCCGGACCCGATTAATCGCTGTGATGGAGCCTATTGCTCCCGCGACGGTATCGACCCGGCGTTGCAAGACGCCGAGCAAGCCTTGAGCCGCCTGACCTCGCGCCCGGCAGCGGGGCTTAAGGTCATTGACCAATTGCCTGAAGCGACGATGTTGCGTATCGAGACCGCCAGTGGCAAGCGTGTGGTTTACAGCATGCTGCGCAACCGTGCCCACAGTAATGTGGCGTTCCTGTTGGGTGAGGCTTATCGCTATCAGCCGGGGCTGGATACGGTGACTATTTATCCGGGGGTGTTGAGTAGCTATCCGAATTTCATGTTCAACATTCCGGCGCAGGAAGTGCCCGAGTTTGTGGCGCAGATGGAGCGGGCCAAGGATGCCAACCGGTTTGAAAAGATCGTTGATCGTTGGGGCGTGCGTCGTAGCCATCCGTTGTTTTGGCAGTATTTTCATGATTTGTCGCAGTACATTCGTGAGACTACGCCGGTGGAGGAGGGGGTGTTGGATATGAATCGGTATGAGAATTTGTGAGGGCTTTTGGGGGGCATATCCGGTATTTGGGTGATGGCTGATATGGGTTCCGCTCTTACAGCGGCTCACTTTTGAAGAGCGCAAAAGTAAGCAAAACGCTCTTGCCCCAACACTCGGTGCCTCGCCTAGGCTCGGCATGCCCGAACGAAGGCTTGAATCCGTGGGCCGCCGTCATGGGCCATCCTTGGCCCAGGACGGCTAACCCGGCGTCCTGCCGGGTTACCCACGAATTCAAGCCTGCGTTCGGCCAGCGTGTTTGACGGGGCGCCTAAGATCAAAATCAAAATCAAAAGCAAACGCGGCGGCCTTAGAGCCGACCGGTGGCGTTTGCCGACCGCATTCCCCTGTAGGAGCCGGCTTGCCGGCGATGCAGACACCTCGGTGAATCAGGTACACCGTGTTGATGCCATCGCAGGCAAGCCAGCTCCCACAGAAAAGGCGCGGTGTTCTGTCTGGTTTTTTTGCGTCATCGTTGACTACCATCGCCGGCAAGCCGGCTCCTACAGTGGTTTGCGTTTGCCGTTGCCTTTGCTCCACACCACTCAAGCCGGCTGTCAGGCCGCTGTGCTGTTGCTTTTGATTTTGATCTTAAGCGCCCCGTCAAACACGCTGGCCGGAATTCGGCAGGGATTTGGGGGGTAAACCGGCAGGGATGCCGGTTTAGCCGCCCCGCGCCATGGAGGGCGCGTGGCGGCGGCCCCCCAAATCACTGTCGGATTACGGGCACACCGAGCCTAGGCGAGGTGCCGAGTGTTGGGGCAAGAGCCTTTTGCTTACTTTTGGGCTCTATCAAAAGTGAGCCGCCGTAAGGGCGGAACCAATATCCGCCATCACCCAAATAACGGATATGCACACCATCCCAAAAAAACCTATCCCGACAAAAACACTAGGACTTTGTACCTGCGTAATATTTTGGCGTAAACTGCCGGCAAGCCTGTGAGGAGTTTCCATGACTGCCATAACCATTACCGACGCCGCCCACGATTACCTGGCTGACCTGCTGTCCAAGCAGAACACCCCGGGTATCGGCATCCGCGTCTTTATCACCCAGCCCGGCACCCAGTACGCCGAGACCTGCATTGCCTACTGCAAGCCGGGTGAAGAGAAGCCTGAAGACACCGCCCTGGGGCTGAAAAGCTTCACCGCGTATATCGATGCCTTCAGCGAAGCCTTCCTTGACGACGCCGTGGTCGACTACGCCACCGATCGCATGGGCGGCCAATTGACCATCAAGGCACCGAACGCCAAGGTGCCGAACGTCAACGCCGACAGCCCGGTCAACGAGCGCATCAACTACTACCTGCAAACCGAGATCAACCCGGGGCTCGCCAGCCACGGCGGTCAGGTCAGCCTGATCGACGTGGTCGATGATGGTATCGCGGTGTTGAAGTTCGGCGGCGGCTGCCAAGGCTGCGGCCAGGCGGACGTGACCTTGCGTGAAGGCATCGAGCGCACCTTGCTCGAGCGCATTCCAGAGCTCAAGGGCGTGCGCGACGTGACTGACCACACGCAGAAAGAAAACGCCTACTACTGAGTAAGGCGTTCGCTGCGAACAAAAAAACGGCGCCCCGTGAGCGCCGTTTTTTATGCCTTAAATTCAATGAGTTGCACTATCTATCTAACAAAACAAATCAACTGTGGGAGCTGGCTTGTCGGGTCGCCGCATCGCTGCGATAGCGTTACTTCAGCAGACAAATGTTTATCTGACATGCCGCCATCGCGGGCAAGCCCGGCTCCCACAGGGTTTTGCATAGCTCTCAGGATTTGATCAGGGGCGGTAGAGGTGAGCATGACCTGCGCGGTACAGCGAGGACTCGCTGAAGCTGTCACTGGCCAGCACCCGGCCCACCACAATCAGTGCCGTACGCCGAAAGCCCTTGGCGGCCACCTTCTCGGCAATGTCTGTCAAGGTGCCGACCGCCCAATCCTGATCCGGCCATGTCGCCCGGTGCACCACGGCAATCGGGCAGTCGGCGCCATAGTGTGGCAGCAGCTCGGCGACAATCTTGTCCAGGTGGTTTACCCCAAGGTGAATCGCCATGGTCGTGCCATGCTGCGCCAGGCTGTCGAAATCCTCGCCGGCCGGCATGCTGGTCTTGTCCGCATAGCGGGTCAGAATCACGCTCTGGGCGATGTCCGGAAGGGTCAACTCGGTTTCCAGCAACGCCGCACAGGCGGCCACTGCGGTAACGCCCGGGATGATCTGGAAAGGTATGCCCAACTCGCGCAAATGGCGGATCTGCTCGCCAATCGCCCCGTACAGGCTCGGGTCGCCGGAATGCACCCGCGCCACATCCTGGCCTTTGGCGTGGGCCGCCTTGATCAGGTCGATGATCTGCTCCAGGTGCAATTCGGCGCTGTTCACCACGGTTTCTGCCTGATGGCCTTCCAGCACCGCCGCGGGCACCAGCGAGCCGGCATAGATGATCACCGGGCAGCTGCGAATCAGCCGTTGGCCTTTGACGGTGATCAATTCCGGGTCGCCGGGGCCTGCGCCGATGAAGTAGACGGTCATGGGGAATTCCTGTCGAAAAACGGGCGAGCATGAAAATGGCTCATGATCGGGAGCGGCGATTATCGGGATTTTAGCCGGCGCACGCCAATGCAAAGGTGGCCTGGGCGGCTTTTTTGCGGGTGATCAGCAGTCGGGCAGGGGCGCCCGCGAGGTGTTCGGCCAGGGCCAGTGCGGCGCTTTCGGCGACGCCGTAACAGCCGGTATGGGCAAAGGCGACCTCGGACATGTGACTCAAACGCTCGGCATAAACCGCCAGTTGCTCTGCGTTGAAACAGTGCAGCGGCAGATCCAGTGCCTTGGCCATGGCCAGTATTCCCGGTTCATCCTTTTTCAGATCGATACTGGCCAGTGCGGTGATACTGCTGCGATCAACGCCCCCCTCCGCGAGGGCGCTGTCGAACAGACCCAGCAGGGCGTCAATCTCACAACCCCGTTGGCAACCCACCCCGACCACCAGGATCATGCGGCGTATTGATCGTCACGGTTGCGGCGGAACAGCCAGGCACTGATCAGTCCCAGCGCGAGCCAGAAGGCGACGTTGGTCAGTTGCGAGGCGATCTTGAACTGTGCTTCCAAGGCTTCCGGAGCCAGCATCGAGTGCACTTCCGGTTGTGGCGCGCCGATCACGTGGGGCACGGCCAAAATAGCGGCACCCAAGACTTTCAGCAGCCAGTTACGGCCAAACACCAACAGCGCGATACCGGCGGCGGTGGAGGCGGCGGTGCCGATCCACCAGATCTGCCGTTGCGCCAGATCGGCCGCGGCAGTGCCCGGCAGTTCAGGCGGCAGGCCCATGGTCGGCGCCAACACGAAGGTGGCGTAACCGGCCAGGCCCCACAGCAGTCCTTGTGCGGTGCGGGTTGGCGCACGCAGGGTGTAGAGACCGGCCAGCATCAGGGCGAAACCGACTGCTACGACCAGGTTGCCGCCGGTGGTCGACAGCACACGCTGCCAGCCATCTTCCGGCTCCCAGGCTTCGGCGTCATGGCTGTGGGCGGCGGCGCCTTCGGCGTGTTCGTGGGCCACTTCGGTGGCGGCCGGGGCGTTTTCGAAGGTTTCCGCCTGCAGAATCAACGGGGCGACCCAGAAGCTTTGCAGCAGGGTCAGCAGCAGGGCGGCCAGCAGGCCAGTAAATCCTGCGGTTTGCGCAATACGCTTGATCATGTCGGCAGGTCTCAGTGGCACGGGAACGCGGCGCTGTGGCGGGTATCGTGGGCTGCGTTGTGCACCGCCTCGATATGCGAGAAGCCGGCGAAATACACCAGGCACGCGCCGAGGATCGCCGCACCGATGGCGGCGGTCAGGCGTTGGCTGAGGGTGGTGGTGTTGCCTGTGGCGTGCGAGGTGCTGCTGATGATCGACATGGCGCGTCCCTTCAGGGTTTCAGGGTGACACGAGCGCATGAAAACCCCGCGAGCCGGGCACGCAGGGTTCGAACAGCGCCCGCCCACCGCGGGTTTGTTATCTGATTTTTTCGGGCCGGTCTCCGGGCTTGCGAGGGGCTGTTCGCCTTTGAAAGTGTCGCCTTCCCATGCGTGTGCACAGTGGATCTGACGCTTCGCTCGCTTACCGTTGCGGGGGCAGCACCGGACTTGCCATAGGGGTATGGCGTACCGGTTTCCCGTTTCACCCTTTGCAGGGCACCCGAAACAAGATGTGTAGGAGAGCATGGGGGGTTGGGGGGAGTCAAATTGGATCTGGGGGGATATCCGTTATTTGGGTAATGGCTGATATGGGTTCCGCCCTTACGGCGGGTCACTTTGGAAAAGAGCCCCAAAGTAACCAAAGGGCTCTTGCCCCAACACTCGGCACCTCGCTTAGGCTCGGTGTGCCCGAACGCAGGCTTGAATCCGTGGGCCGCCGCCACGCGCCATCCATGGCGCGGGGCGGCTAACCCGGCGTCCTG